>NZ_JBKFAX010000010.1:0-245406 GCF_053345865.1 Mycobacterium sp. C31M
CCGTCGGACGCCCCGGCGGCCGGCCGACCCGGCCCGCGTCCCGGTCCCAAGCCCGCCCCGCGTGCGCCGCGGGTCGGCAACAACCCGTTCTCCTCGCAGCAGCCGGCCGAGCGCCCGGCGCCGCGTCCGGCCGCAGGTCCCGGCGGTCCGCGTCCGGGCCCCGGTCCCGGCGGTCCCCGTCCGGGTGCCCCGCGTCCCGGTGCCGCCTCACCCGGCAACATGCCGCCCCGTCCGCCCGGCGCACGTCCGGGCGCGACCGGCCGTCCCGGCGGTCCGCGTCCCGGACCCGGTGGCCGTCCGGCCCCCGGTGGTCGTCCCGGTGGTGGCGGTGGCGGTAACTACCGCGGCGGTGGCGCCGGTGGTGGTGCCGGAGCAGGTGCCGGTGGCGGTGGCGGTGCCGCCGGTGGTTTCCGTGGCCGTCCCGGCGGTGGCGGTGGCGGCGGCCGTCCCGGCCAGCGCGGCGGTGCCGCGGGTGCCTTCGGTCGTCCCGGTGGTGCGCCTCGTCGCGGTCGCAAGAGCAAGCGCGCGAAAAGGGCCGAATACGAGAACATGCAGGCCCCGGTTGTCGGTGGCGTGCGGTTGCCGCACGGCAACGGCGAGACCATCCGGCTGGCCCGCGGCGCGTCGCTGAGCGATTTCGCCGACAAGATCAACGCCAACCCGGCCGCTCTGGTGCAGGCGCTGTTCAACCTCGGTGAGATGGTGACCGCCACCCAGTCCGTGGGTGACGAGACCCTGGAGCTGCTCGGCGGCGAGATGAACTATGTCGTGCAGGTCGTGTCCCCGGAGGACGAGGACCGCGAGCTGCTCGAATCGTTCGACCTCACCTATGGCGAGGACGAGGGCGACGAGTCCGATCTGGAGAGCCGCCCGCCGGTGGTCACCGTCATGGGTCACGTCGACCACGGCAAGACCCGACTGCTGGATACCATCCGTAAGGCCAACGTCCGTGAGGGCGAGGCCGGTGGCATCACCCAGCACATCGGCGCCTACCAGGTCGCCGTCGAGCACGAGGGCAACGAACGCCTGATCACCTTCATCGACACCCCCGGTCACGAGGCATTCACCGCCATGCGTGCCCGTGGTGCGAAGGCCACCGATATTGCGATCCTGGTGGTCGCTGCCGATGACGGTGTGATGCCGCAGACGGTGGAGGCCATCAACCACGCGCAGGCCGCCGATGTGCCGATCGTGGTGGCGGTCAACAAGATCGACAAGGAGGGTGCGGATCCGCAGAAGATCCGGGCCCAGCTCACCGAGTACAACCTGGTGGCCGAGGACTACGGCGGCGACACCATGTTCATCGACATCTCGGCCAAGAACGGTGTCAACATCCAGGCGCTGGAGGAGGCGGTCCTGCTGACCGCCGACGCGGCCCTGGACCTGCGCGCCAACCCCGATATGGAAGCCCAGGGTGTGGCCATCGAGGCGCACCTGGACCGTGGCCGCGGCCCGGTGGCGACCGTGCTGATCCAGCGCGGCACGCTGCGGGTGGGCGACTCGATCGTCGCCGGCGATGCCTACGGACGTGTGCGCCGCATGGTCGACGAGCACGGTGAGGATGTCGAGGAGGCGCTGCCGTCGCGTCCGGTGCAGGTCATCGGTTTCACCTCGGTGCCCGGTGCCGGCGACAACCTGCTGGTCGTCGACGAGGACCGCATCGCCCGCCAGATCGCCGACCGGCGCAGCGCGCGCAAGCGCAACGCGCTGGCCGCCCGTTCGCGCAAGCGGATCAGCCTGGAGGATTTGGATTCGGCGCTGAAGGAAACCAGCCAGCTGAACCTGATCCTCAAGGGCGACAACGCCGGTACCGTCGAGGCGCTGGAAGAGGCCTTGATGAACATCGAGATCGACGACGAGGTGCAGTTGCGCGTCATCGACCGCGGTGTCGGTGGTGTCACCGAGACCAACGTCAACCTGGCGTCGGCCTCGGATGCCATCATCATCGGCTTCAACGTGCGCGCCGAGGGTAAGGCCACCGAGCTGGCCAACCGCGACGGGGTGGAGATCCGCTACTACTCGATCATCTACCAGGCGATCGACGAGATCGAGGCCGCGCTCAAGGGCATGCTCAAGCCGGTATACGAGGAGAAGGAGCTCGGCCGCGCCGAGATCCGCGCCATCTTCCGCAGCTCCAAGGTCGGCAACATCGCCGGTTGCCTCGTGCAGTCGGGCATCATGCGGCGTAATGCCAAGGCCCGTCTGCTGCGTGACAACGTGGTGGTCTCCGAGAACCTCACCATCTCCTCGCTCAAGCGGGAGAAGGATGACGCCACCGAGGTGCGCGAGGGTTACGAATGCGGTCTGACGCTGACGTACTCCGACATCAAGGAAGGCGATGTGATCGAGACCTACGAGCTGGTCGAAAAGGCCCGCACGTAATGGCTGATCCAGCACGGGCACGCCGGCTGGCCAAGCGGATCTCGACGATCGTCGCCTCGGCGATCGAGTACGAGATCAAGGATCCGCGGCTGGCCGGCGTGACGATCACCGACGCGAAGGTGACCGCCGACCTGCACGACGCCACGCTGTACTACACGGTGTTGGGGTCGTCGCTGGAAGACGAGCCGGATTATGCCGGCGCGGCGGCGGCATTGGAGAGTGCCAAGGGGGTGCTGCGCTCCAAGGTGGGCGCCGGCACCGGGGTGCGCTTCACGCCGACGCTGGCGTTCGAGCGTGACACCGTCCCCGATGCCGCGAATCGTATGGAGGAACTGCTGTCCAAGGTGCGGGCGGCCGACGCCGATCTGGCACGAGCCAGGGAGGGTGCGGTACCGGCGGGTGACGCCGATCCCTACCGCGCGCCGCGCACCGAGGACGACCTCGACGACGAGGATGACGGTGACAACCGCTCCTGATCGCTGTACTACCTAGGAATCGCCTCCCGGTCTCAACCGGGAGGCGATTTTTTGCTGTCGTCGGTGCGCTGGCGGTAGCGCTGGGCATCGGCGCGGGGAATCGCCGCATGGATGCCGGTCGCATTTGCCGACGAGGCCGGCTCGGGCGTCGCGAGTTCGTCGTTCGGTGCGGAGTCGTCCGGATCGGAGTCGGCGGGACCGGAGTCGTCGGGATCGGAGTCGTCGGGTTGCACATCATCCCCGGGCGGGTCGGACGGCTCACCGCGGGACGATGCGCCATCCGACGACAAGGCGTCAACGGCAGCTCCGGACAGGTGACCGCGGTCAACGGCACCATCGTCGACAGCAGCGCGGTCGGCGATCAGAACAGCGATACCGCGGCCGGTGGCAGCGCTACCGTCACGGCGACCGGTGCCGGAAGTTCGGTCACCGACGCATCGGCCATCGGGGGTGTCGCCGGCAGCGGCGACTCCACCGGCGGCACCGGCAGCCCGGGTGCCGCTGGAGGTGCAGGTCAGGAAGACAGCACACCGGGTAGCGTCGGCGCGAACGGCACACCGGCGCCGTAATTCGATCGACAGACATCGGCACCCTCCCGTCCCGGGAGGGTGCCGATGCCGGTTCGGGCCGTCGACCCGTATCGTGGTCTTTTTGGTTGGGGGAAGCGGGGACCGAACTGACTCCGAGGACAACGATGACGGCGATCGATCCGATGACTGATACCGCCTCAGTGGGCACCCGCGTCGATGCGGGTGGGGCCGCTGATGTGCTGGTTCGTGCCGTCAGCATCGTTGTCGTCGCGCACGTGTACCCGGACGCGGACACCATCGGTGCAGGTCTGGCGCTGGCTCAGGTCGCCGCGGCCGCGGGTAAGCAGGTCCAGGTCAGTTTCGCCGCGCCCGACGCACTGCCCGAGTCGTTGGCCACCCTGCCCGGTGGGCACCTGCTGGTCGCCCCCGACGCGGTACGCCGCGACCCGGACCTGGTGGTCACCGTCGACATCCCGTCGGTGAACCGGCTAGGCAGCCTCAGTGAGCTGACCGTCGACGCGCGTGAGGTGTTGGTGATCGACCACCACGCGTCCAACACCCTGTTCGGCACCGCCAATTTTGTGGATCCGAAGGCGGATTCGACGACGATGCTGATCGCCGAACTACTCGACGCCTGGGACAAACCGATCGACGAGGCCGTCGCGCACTGCCTGTACGCCGGGCTGACCACCGACACCGGGTCGTTCCGGTGGGCCAGCGCCCGCGCCCACCGCCTGGCGTCCCGGCTGCTCGATATCGGTGTGGACAACGCCGGTATCAGCCGCGCCCTGATGGACACCCATCCCTTCGCCTGGCTACCGATGCTGTCGCGGGTGCTCGGGTCGGCCCGGCTGATCGACGCGGCGGCCGACGGCCGCGGCCTGGTGTACGCGGTTGTGCCCCACGACGAGTGGGCCAAGGCCCGGCCCGAGGAAGTGGAGAGCATCGTCGACATCGTGCGCACCACGGCCCAGGCCGAGGTCGCGGCGGTGTTCAAGGAGATCGAGCCGGCGCACTGGTCGGTCTCCATGCGCTCCAAGACCTTGGATGTGTCCGCGGTGGCCGGGACGTTCGGCGGCGGCGGGCACCGCAAGGCCGCCGGTTATTCGGCGACCGGCTCGGCCGACGACGTCGTCACGGCACTGCAGGCCGCTCTTGGCTGACGCGCCGGTCACCGCCCGGCGGATCGCCGGGTTGGCGCTGCCCGCACTGGGAGTGCTTGCCGCCGAACCGCTCTACCTGCTGTTCGATCTTGCGATCGTCGGCCGCCTCGGTGCGCTGAGCCTGGCCGGGTTGGCGATCGGCGGGCTGGTGCTGTCGCTGGTCGCCTCGCAGGGCACCTTCCTGTCCTACGGGACGACGGCCCGCTCGGCCCGCTTCTTCGGTGCGGGTGACCGGGCCGCGGCGGTCCGGGAGGGTGTGCAGGCCACCTGGCTGGCGTTGGGACTGGGGCTGCTGATCGTCGCGGTGGTGCAGATATTCGCGGTGCCGCTGGTCGCCGTCCTCGCCGACGGCGGTGAGCTGGCCGAGACGACGTTGCCGTGGCTGCGCATCGCGATCTGCGCCGCACCCGCCCTGCTGATCTCGTTGGCGGGCAACGGCTGGATGCGTGGTGTGCAGGACACTGCGCGGCCGCTGCGCTATGTGGTGTTCGGGTTCGCGGTGTCGGCGGTGCTGTGTCCGCTGCTGGTGTACGGCTGGCTCGGGTTGCCGCGACTGGGGCTGGAGGGGTCGGCGATCGCCAACCTGGTCGGGCAGTGGCTGGCCGCGCTGCTGTTCTGCCGCGCCCTGCTGGTCGAGAAGGTGTCGCGCAGGCCTGATCCCCGAGTGTTGGGCGCCCAGTTGGTGATGGGTCGGGATCTGCTGGTGCGCTCACTGGCATTCCAGGCCTGTTTCGTGTCCGCGGCGGCGGTGGCCGCCCGGTTCGGTGCGGCCGCGGTGGCCGCCCACCAGGTGGTGCTACAGCTCTGGAGCTTCCTTGCCCTGGTGCTGGATTCGCTGGCCATCGCGGCCCAGTCGCTGGTCGGTGCGGCATTGGGCGCCGGTCAGTTGACCCATGCGAAATCGGTGGCGTGGCGGGTCACCGTGTTCTCCGCGGCGGCCGCCGCGGTGTTGGCCTTGCTGTTCGCGGCCGGCGCGGGCGTGCTGCCGCGGCTGTTCACCTCCGATACTGCGGTGCTCGACGAGATCGGCGTGCCCTGGTGGTTCCTGGTCGGTCAGCTCACTGTCGCGGGGATCGTCTTCGCCCTCGACGGTGTGCTGCTCGGTGCCGGGGATGCGAAGTTCATGCGCAACGCGACGGTGCTCAGCGCCCTGGTCGGCTTCCTGCCACTGATCTGGCTGTCGCTGGCATTCGGCTGGGGACTGGTCGGCATCTGGTCGGGGCTGTCCACCTTCATGGTGCTGCGCCTGGTGTTCGTCGGTTGGCGGACGTTCTCCGGGCGTTGGCTGGTGGCCGGGACCGGCTGACGCTCATACTCCCAGGGTGCGCTGGATATCGCCCTTCATGGCGACCAGTTGGCCACCCCAGTAGCCCCAGCCGTGAATGCCGTTGGCCGGGAAGTCGAACGTGCCGTTGGTGCCGCCGGCGCTCTGGTACTTCTGTGCGAAGTTGCGGTTGCTGTCCAGCGTGATGGTCTCCAGCACCTGGCCGGCGATATCGCCGCCGCCACCCAGATCACCGGGGCGCCCGGTACCGCAGTACACCCAGATGCGGGTGCCGTTGGCCACCAGTTTGCCGACGTTGACGGTCGGGTCGTTGCGCCGCCAGGCCGGTCCGCCGCCCAGTCCCCACATGGCCACCGAGTTGAAGCCACCGGCGTCGCCCATCGCGAAGGTGACCAGCAGCGGCCATAGTCCCTGGGAAAGGTTGAGGTAGCCCGACAGCGAGGCCGCGTAGCTGAACTGGCCGGGGTGATACGCGGCCAACGTCAGTGCCGCGCTGCCCGACATGGACAGCCCCACAACAGCATTGCCGTTGGGCGAGATGCCCTTGGTGGCGGCCAGGTAGCCGGGCAGCTCGGCGGTCAGGAAGGTCTCCCACTGATAGTTGTAGGTCGTACCGTTACCGACCGCCGGACCCTGCCAGTTGGTGTAGAAACTCGACATCCCGCCGACCGGCATCACAACGGACACCCCCGAGTCCAGGAAGGTCTCGAACGCCGCGGTCTCGATGTCCCAGCCGCTGTTGTCGTCGCGGGCGCGCATCCCGTCGAGCAGATACACCGCGCGTGGCCCGCCACCCTGGAATCGCACCGGGATGTCGCGGCCCATCGCGGCCGAGGGCACCATCAGCGTCTCGACCGGCAGGCCCGGGCGTGAATAGGCCGCGGCCGTACTCGGTTGGACCACGCCGAGGAGTACCAGCATGGCGGTCAGGCCGATCAGCAGTCGTCGGACATGGTTGAACTGATGCTTCATGGAGGCGTTCCCGTCCACTTGGGCGAGCCCCCCGAGGCGCGCAGCGTGCTTTGGTGAATGTGTCGCTGCGTGGCGGGTTTTCGTTACGGCGGACGCACGAACGCCCGATGCGCCGGGCGCATCGGGCGTTCGTCTGTGCGGTGTGTCAGTCAGCGGCGCTGGAGCTTCCCAGCAGGTCGCGGACCCGGTTGGCCACCTTGATGAACTCGGGGCGCTCCATGGTCTCGGCGTACTGACGCTCGGCGGGCAGGTCGACATCGAGGGTCTCGATGATGCGACCCGGTCGTGGGCTCATCACCACCACCCGGTTGGCCAGGTACACCGCTTCGGCCACCGAGTGGGTGACCAGCACCACAGTGGTCCCGGTTTCGCGCCAGATGCGGTGCAGCTCGACGTTCATCTTCTCCCGCGTCAGCGCGTCCAGGGCGCCGAACGGTTCGTCCATCAGCAGCACACCGGGCTGGTGCAGCAAGGCCCGGCACAGCGAAACACGTTGCTGCATACCGCCGGAGAGCTCGTGCGGCAGGGCATTTTCGAATCCGCTCAGCCCGGTCATCTCGATCAGGTAGTCGCAGCGGGACTGGGCCTGCTTGCGGGGCATACCCCGCATCTCGGCCTGCAGCAGGATGTTGCGGCGCACCGAGCGCCATTCCAGCAGCGCGGCGCGCTGGAAGACATAGCCGATCTCGCGCTGCGGCCCCTTGACGAGGTTGCCCCGCAGCCGCACATCGCCGGAGGTGGCGTTGGTCAGGCCGGCCACCACCTTGAGCAGTGTGGACTTGCCGCAGCCGGACGGGCCTGCGATGGAGACGAATTCGCCCTGTTCGACCCGCAGGTCGACGTTGTCGACTGCGGTCACGGTGGAGCGTTTCGAGGAGAACGTCACGGTCAGGTTCTCGATGTTGATGGCGTCGGAGGTCACGGTGGTCCTCGGTGCGGAAAGTGTCGATGTCATGGCTGTTTCCCGTTACCCCGTCACTGTCCGGCCGCGGGCACGAACGACGAGGCCCAGTATTCGCCGGGATCCTTCGCCGACTGCAGCAGGCCGGCCTCGCTCAGCGTGGCGATCGTGGAGGTCCAGTCCTCCTCGGCGTTGGTGCCCGGTGCCTTTCCGGTGGTGGCCGGGGTGTTCAGCAGCGGGATGGTCGCCTGCCACTGCTCCAGTAGCACGTGCTCGGGCGGGGTCTGCGGGTCCACGCCGACCATCGCCTTGGCCGCGGCCTCGGGGTTCTGCTTGGCCGACTCATAGGATTCGCTGACCGCGTCGAGCATCGACTGCACCAGTTCCGGGTTGTCGCCGATGGTCGAGTTGTGGGTGATCAGACCGTTGCTGAAGAAGTTCAGCCCGGCGTCGGAGTAGCGGAAGTAGCGCATCTCGCGGCCGCTCTTGTTGGCGATGGTCGGGCCCTGGTCGTGGGCGAAACCGATCAGGCCGTCGACGCGGCCGGCCATCAGCGCAGCCATCTTGCCCGCCGAATCCAGGTTCTGCTCTTTCACATCTCCCGGGGCCAGGCCGACATCGGCCAGGAACAGCGGGAAGGTGGTGGTCGGGGCGTCACCGGCGGAGACCGCGATGGTGCGCCCGGCCAGGTCGGCGGGCTCCTCGATGCCCGAGTCGGCGAACACCTGCACCGCCGACGGGGTGGTCTGCAGGAACACGCCGACGCTCTTGATGTCGACGCCCTTGTCGATATTGCTCAGCACCGCAGCGGTATCGGACCAACCGAAGTCGACCTGCTGGCCGCCGACCGCCTGCGCGGTCCTGGTCGATCCCTGACCGGGATCGATGGTCAGGTCGATACCGTGCTCGGCGAAGATGCCCTCCTGCACGCCGTAGTACAGCGGAGCGTGCTCTCCGTAGGGGTACCAGTTCAGCATCAGCGTCACCGGGGTGGTGCCGTCGGCGCCCTCGGCGGCGGGGGTGTTGGGGGCCGGGTTGCTGCCGCCGCTGCAGGCGGCCAGGGTCAGTGCCGCGGTGGCCGCGGCGATCGCGCCGGTGGCGCGACGGGTGAGAGAAAACATCTGTGTCTCCTGGTGGGGGTGAGTGGTCGGGGTTTGGGTGGCCGGTCAGACGGCTGCGGTCGAGGCGCCATTGGTGGCGCGGCGCGAGGCGTGCCACGGGATGAGCAGCTTCTCGGCGATCTCGATGATCGCGAACAGCACGATGCCCAGCAGCGACATGATGATCAACGCCGAGAAAAGCATTGCGGTGTCTACATTTCCGTTGGCCTGCAGGATCACGTAGCCCAGGCCCTCATTGGCGCCCACGAACTCGCCGACGACCGCGCCGGTGACCGCGAGGGTGGCCGCCACCTTGAGGCCCGACATCAACTGGGGCAACGAGGCCGGCAGCCGGACCTTCATGAAGGTCTTGAAGCGGTTGGCGCCCATGGTCGAGGTGAGTTCGAGGATCTCGGGGTCGACCGATCGCATACCGGCCAGCCCGGAGATGACGATCGGGAAGAACGCCATCAGCACGGCGACCAGGATCTTGGGGGAGGGGCCGAACCCCAGCCACACGATGAACAGCGGGGCGATCGCGATCTTCGGAATCACCTGCGCGAACAGGATCAGCGGGTAGACCGTCTTCTCCAGGCTCGCCGAGTAGACCATCATGACCGCCATCGCCACGCCGAGGACGGTGGCGATGAGGAAGCCGATCACCGTCTCCCACGCGGTCACCCAGGTGTTCTGGGCCAGGTAGGCGGCGTTCTGTGCGGTGGTGTTCCAGGTGTCCGCCGGTGACGGCAGGATGTAGGGCGCGACGAGTTCGGCCTCGGTGACGGCCCACCAGCCGGCCAGCAGCGCCAGCACGAGCGCCACCGGGCGCCAGGTGTTGATCAGTGTGCGTCGCGGTGAGAAGGACGGGCGCGCCCGTTTTTGGGTGGGCGCCGAAGCCGTGCCAGGGTCCGGTGACTGGACGCGGGCCGATGCGGTTACCGCCATGGAATGTCCTCTAGGTCGCAGTGGAACGGGATGACTCCCGCTGGGAATGCGCTTTCCGAAGCAGTTCCGACAGTAACGTGACCTGGCGCACACTGTCAACCGACACGTGGCGCGGGTCGCGTGTGGCTGAGAATCAGCTCAGTTTCGTACTGTCGCGCAGCACGATCCGGCCCGGGATGCGCTCGCGCAACTGGTCGCAGTCATCCTGGGTGCGCAGCGCCAAATCGACTGCGCGAACGCCGATTTCCTCCAACGGGAGCACGACGGTGGTGAGGCTGGGGGTGTGGTCGCGCAGAGTCGGGATGTCGTCGAAGCCGGCGACGCAGATATCGCGCGGAACGCTCAGGCCCAGTTCGCGCCACGCGGCGATGGCCCCGATGGCCATCACGTCGGTCACCGCGAACACGCAAACCGGCGGCGACGAATGCCCGGGTTCGGTGCCCAGTGCCGCGGCCAGTCGCCGGGCGGCTGAGTGACCGCCGTCGCGGGTGAAGTCACCGGACACCTCGACCAGTGGGGTCATCCCGTGTCTGCCGAGCGCCTCGACGAACCCGTTGCGCCGGTCCACCGACGTCCGGATATTGCCCGGCCCGCCGATCACGGCGAACTGCCGGTGCCCGGCGGCGACCAGGGCGTCTGCCAATTCTGCTGAGGCGTAATGGTTCTCCGGTTCGACGGCGCCGCCGAAGGCCAGCGGCTGACCGATCACCACCACCCGACCGCCGTTGGCGCGGTACCGGCCGAACTCGGCTTCCAGGTCGCGGTCGAGGTCACCGCTCTGTCGTGAACCGGCCAGCACGATCGCGTCGGCGCGGTGGGCGATGAACGTACTGACCGATTCACGCTCGATATCGAAGTCGCGGTCGGTGCCTGCCAGCAGGACCTGCTTGCGGGCGGCCCGCGCGGCGGCCTGGACACCGCGTGCAATCGAGGAGAAGTACGGGTCGGCGATATCGTGCACGATCAGCCCGAGCAGGCCGGTGGACGCTCGCGCCAGCGCCTGGGCCTGGGCATTCGGTACGTAGCCCAATTCCCGGGCGGCGGTACGCACGCGGTCGGCGACTCCTTCGCCGGGTACCCGGTTCGAGCCGTTGAGCACACGTGATGCTGTTGCCTGGGATACCCCGGCGCGCTGCGCCACGTCCTGCAGAGTCACCGCCGCCATGCCTGTTTCCGCCTTCACCGCCGGGGCTCCGGGGTTGACCGGAACGTGTCGACAGCTTACCTTGGAAAGCGCATTCCGAAGTGCTGACGCCGCCATTGTCTCGATATCGAGATCCTGCGGCGTCGGGTCCTGTTGACCGCATCCCACGTCTGACCTGACAAGGAATCTGCACATGACTTCGACCTCCGACCGGCGCACCCTGCGCATCGCCATGAACGGCGTCACCGGCCGCATGGGCTACCGCCAGCACCTGTTGCGTTCCATCCTGCCGCTGCGCGACGCCGGCCTGCTGCTCGACGACGGCAGCCGGGTGGCTGTCGAGCCGATCCTGGTGGGCCGCAACGCCGACAAGCTCGCCGAGCTGGCGGCCGAGCACGGTATCGAATCGTGGACCACCGATGTCGCGTCGGTGATCGCCGATCCGACCGTCGACGTCTACTTCGATGCCCAGGTCACCTCGCGGCGGATGGAGGCGCTCTCCACCGCCATCAAGGCGGGCAAGCACGTCTACACCGAGAAGCCCACCGCCGAAACCCTCACCGAGGCAATCGAACTGGCCCGGATGGCGGAGAACGCCGGCGTGGTCGCCGGTGTGGTACACGACAAGCTGTACCTGCCCGGACTGGTGAAGCTGCGCCGGCTCATCGACGAGGGCTTCTTCGGTCGTATCCTGTCGATGCGCGGCGAGTTCGGCTACTGGGTCTTCGAGGGTGACGGTCAGCCCGCGCAGCGCCCGAGCTGGAACTACCGCACCGAGGACGGCGGCGGCATCACCGTCGACATGTTCTGCCACTGGAACTACGTGATGGAGGGGCTGCTCGGCACCGTCGAGGCCGTCACCGCCCGCACCGTCACCCATATCCCGACCCGCTGGGACGAGCAGGGTAAGGCTTATGCGGCCACCGCCGATGATGCCGCCTACGGCATCTTCGAGATCGAAGGTGGTGTCATCGCACAGATCAACTCGTCCTGGGCGGTGCGTGTGCACCGCGACGAACTGGTCGAGTTCCAGATCGACGGCACCCACGGCTCGGCGGTGGCCGGTCTGCGCCAATGTGTCGCCCAGCAGCGCGCCCACACCCCGAAACCGGTGTGGAATCCCGATCTTCCGGTCACCGAGAAATTCCGCGACCAGTGGCTGGAGGTGCCCGCCAACGCCGATCTGGACAACGGGTTCAAGCTGCAGTGGGAGGAATACCTGCGTGACGTGCTGGCCGGGCGGCCGCACCGCTTCGGCCTGCTGTCGGCTGCCCGCGGTGTGCAGCTGGCCGAGCTCGGTCTGCAGAGCTCGGCGCAGGGCCGCCGCCTGAGCGTGCCGGAGATCGTGCTGTGACCGCGACGACGCAGACCAGCGGTGTCAAGCTGCGGCTCCCGATCGAAGGTGTGTTGGTCGACCACGAGCTCGGTGAGCCGGGCGCGTGGCGGCGCCCGAGTACACCCATCACCTCGCGCATCGCTTATGCAGCAGCCCATGTGGTGCCCGCCGTTACCGCAGATACCACCCCGGGCACTCCCGCGCAGCTGGACTGGGATGTCACCATGGCCTACCGCCACGAGCTGTGGTCCTATGGCCTCGGTGTCGCCGAGGCGATGGACACCGCCCAGCGCGGGATGGGCTTGGACTGGGCGGCCACCCAGGAACTGATCGCCCGCAGCGGCGCCCAAGCCGCCGCGGCCGGCGGGCGGTTGGCCTGCGGCGCGGGCACCGATCAGCTCGATCTGGCCGCAGTGCCCGGCGGTGCAGCGGGATTGGCCGTCGTCACCGACGCCTACCGCCGGCAGATCGACGTGGTGCGCGAGGCCGGTGCCGAGGTCATCCTGATGGCGTCGCGGGCGCTGGCCCAGGTCGCCGAGTCACCGGCGGATTATCTGTCGGTCTACGGCACGCTGCTGGCCGAGGTGGACCGTCCGGTGATCCTGCACTGGCTCGGCGAGATGTTCGACCCGGCGCTGCGCGGCTACTGGGGTAGCAGCGATATCGATGCCGCCACGGCGACATTCCGAGACCTGCTGGGCACCCACGCGGACAAGATCGACGGTGTGAAGGTGTCGCTGTTGGATGCCGCCCACGAGGTGACGCTGCGCCGGGCCCTGCCGGCCGGCGTGCGGCTGTACACCGGTGACGATTTCAACTACCCCGAGTTGATCATCGGTGACGGCCTCGGCCATTCCGATGCGCTGCTGGGTATCTTCGCCGCCATCTACCCGGCTGCCTCGACCGCGCTGCAGGAACTCGACGCGGGCAATGTCACGGTGGCACAGGACATCCTGGAATCCACCCGGGCGCTGGGCAGGCACATCTTCGCCGCACCCACCTACTACTACAAGACCGGCATCGCCTTCCTGTCCTGGCTCAACGGCCGCCAGCCGGGCTTCGGGATGGTCAACGGCCTGGCTGCGGGCCGCTCGATCGGGCACCTGTGCGAGTTGTTCGTGCTCGCCGACCGGGCCGGGCTGCTCACCGATCCCGGACTGGCCGCCGGCCGGATGCGTACCTACCTGGCCGTGAACGGAGTCCTCGGATGAGCTTCGCGCGACTGTCGCTGAACACGATGACCACCAAGTCCTGGACGCTGCGCCAGGCCGTCGAGGCGACGGCGGCGGCGGGGCTGCCGGCCATCGGGCTGTGGCGTGACCGGGTCGCCGAGGCGGGGCTCGACGATGCGGCGAAACTGGTGCGCGACAACGGTCTACGGGTATCGAGCCTGTGCCGTGGTGGGTTCCTCACCGGTCTCGACGACGGTGACGCTGCGATGGAGGACAACCGGCGCGCCATCGACGAGGCCGCGACGCTGGGCGCTCGCGAGCTTGTCATGGTGGCCGGCGGTATGCCGGACCGCGATCTGCCAGGTGCGCGCGCCCGGCTCGCCGACCGGATCGCCGAGCTTGTCCCGTACGCCGCCGAGCGCGACGTCCGACTGGCGCTGGAACCGCTGCACCCGATGTTCTGCGCCGACCGCGCGGTCATCTCCTCGCTCGGTCAGGCGTTGGCGCTGGCCGCCCCACACCCGGCCGAGACCGTCGGCGTCGTCGTCGACACCTTTCACATCTGGTGGGATCCCGATCTCGCCGACCTCGTCGCCCAAGCCGGTGCCCAGGGCCGGATCAGCTCGTATCAGATCTGCGACTGGCTGGTGCCGATGGCGGCCGACCCGTTGGTGTCACGCGGCATGATGGGCGACGGTGTCATCGATTTCGGTGCCATCACCGCCCTGGTGAGCGCTGCCGGCTACACCGGTGACATCGAGGTCGAGATCTTCAACGAGGCGGTTTGGGCCACCGACGGGCACACCGTGCTGGAGACGATGAAGAGCCGATACCGCGACCTGGTGTTGCCCGCGCTGTGAGAGTCCTGATCGCGCCGGATTCGTTCAAGGGCAATGCCGGCGCGGCCGAGGTGGCCGAGGCGCTGGCCGCGGGCTGGAACTCGGTGCGCACCGGTGACACCGTGGTGTCGCTGCCGCAGGCCGATGGCGGCGAGGGAACCCTGGCCGCCGTCGTGGCCACTGGTTCGTGGCGTTGGCGCCAGACCACGGTGGACGGACCGGACGGCCGTGCGGTGCAGGCCCGTTGGCTGCTCGACGCCGATGGGCGTGCACTGGTCGAACTGGCCGAATCCTCCGGGATCGCGCTGATGCCACGGCTGGACCCCTGGCACGCCGGGACCCGCGGTCTGGGACAGGTGATCGATGCCGCGCTGCGTGCCGGGGCCCGGTCCATCCAGATCGGTCTGGGCTCCTCGGCGAGCACCGACGGCGGGGCGGGGGTGCTGATGGCGCTGGGTCTCAAGGCATTCGACACCCACGGTGCCCCGATCGCCGAGGGTGCCCACGGCCTGCGAGATGTGCACCGGGTCGCCGTCGACGGGCTGGCGGTGCCACCGCCCGGCGGTGTCGAGATCCTGGTCGATACTGCGGCCCCACTCACCGGACCGCAGGGTGCGGCGGCGGTGTTCGGACCGCAGAAGGGTGCCGCGGCCGACGATATCGCGAGCCTCGACGACGGCTTGTCCCGATGGGCCCGGTGTTTGGCGGCCGCCGGCCTGCACGCCGATTCGGACTGCGCGGGTGCAGGCGCGGCCGGCGGGGTGGGTTTCGGCCTGCTGGCCTGGGGTGCCCGCGCGGTGTCGGGCTCGCAGCGCATCGCCGCGATCACCGGGCTGCAGGACCAGTTGGCCGCAGCCGATGTGATCCTGACCGGTGAGGGCCGCTTCGACGGCACCTCCTGGACCGGCAAGCTGGTCGGCCATGTGCTGGCCGCGGCCGGGCAGGTCGGGGTGCCCGCCGTGGTTGTTGCCGGGCAGGTCGCCGACAGCGCCGGTGTGCCGGCGATATCGCTGACCGACCTGGCCGGCTCCGCGGACGCGGCGATGGCGGATCCGCGGCGCTGGTTGCACGCCGCCGGATCCGCCGCCGCCAGTCGGTTCCCTTAGCCGGTCAGTAACCCGAGGCCGCAGAATCGCTGTCGGCCAACAGTGCCCGCGAACCGGACACCCCGAGCCGGGTGGCGCCCGCGGCGATCATCGCGCGGGCGTCATCGAGGGTGCGTACCCCGCCGGAGGCCTTCACCCGCAGGCCCGCCTCGGCTACGGTGCGGTACATCAACTCGACGGCGTGCACGCTGGCCCCGCCGGTGGGATGAAAACCGGTGGAGGTCTTGACAAAATCGGCTCCGGCGCCGACGGCGGCACGGCAGACCCCGACGATCTCGTCATCGGTCAGCGCCGCCGATTCGATGATCACCTTCAGCACCGCCGGTGCGGGTGCGGCGGCGCGGACCACGGCGATGTCGGTCTGTACGGCGGCGAAGTCGCCCGCCTTGGCTGCGCCGACGTCGATCACCATGTCGATTTCGTCGGCGCCGTTGCGGATCGCCTCGGCGGCCTCGGCGGCCTTGACCCCGGAGCTGTGCTTACCGCTCGGGAAGCCGCACACCACAGCCACTTTGAGGGTGTCGGGGACGGTGATCGGCAGCATCGAGGGGGAGACGCAGACGGAGTAGGTGCCCAGCTCGGCGGCCTCGGCGATCAGCGCTTCCACATCGGCGGCGGTGGCCTCCGGCTTGAGCAGCGTGTGATCGATCATGGCGGCGACGTCGGTGATGGTGGGGGTACTCATGGGATCCTTCTGGATTGACGTACAGGGTTGACGTGACGGAATCAGGCGGCGCTCTTGGACTGGCGGTCCAGAAGATAGTTCATGATCAGCGCCGCGATCAGGATCAGGCCGGTGACCAGCATCTGGAAGAACGAGCTGAGCCCCAGCAGGTTGAACAGGTTGCGCAGCACCGACAGCAGCAGCACGGCGATGAACGTGCCCAGCACACCGCCCTTACCGCCGAACAGGCTGGTGCCGCCGAGGACCACCGCGGCGATAGCGTCGAGTTCCAGGCCGGTGTTGGCGGTCGGCTGCCCGATGGTCAGCCGCGCGGTCAGCAGCACACCGGTCAGCGCGGCCAATCCGCCGCAGATGACGTATGCGGTGGTGGTGATGCGCTGCACGGGCAACCCGGACAACCGGGCGGCCTGGGCGTTGCTGCCGACGGCGTAGATGTGCTCACCGAAGGTGGTGCGGCGCAACACCAGACCGACGATGATCGTGGTGGCCACGAAGATGATGCCGACCACCGGGATACCGGCGATCGATCCGGCACCCAGGAACCGCAGTCCCATCGGGATCTCCGCGGTGGCGGGTGTGCCATTGGTGGTCAGGTAAGTCAGGCCGCGGATGCTCTGCATACCGGCCAGCGTCACCATGAACGCCGGCAGCACCAGGTAGGCGCTCAGCCCACCCATCATCCCGCCCAGGACCAGCCCGGAGGCGATGGCCAGCACCATGGCGATCGGCCACGGCAGACCCATCCCGATGAAGATCGCGACCAGCATTCCCGACAGCGCGGCCACACTGCCGACCGACAGGTCGATACCGGAGGTCAGGATCACCACCGTCATCCCGATCGCCACGATGCCGGTCAGGCTGGACTGCTGCAGCAGGTTCGCCATGTTCTGGGTGGTCAGGAACTGCGGTGCGGACACCGAGGCCACCAGGAACAGCGCGATGAAGATGAACAGCAGGTTGAACCGCATGAAGATGGCGCGGCGGCTGGATTTCGTTGTTGTCGCGGCCGATTCGGCGGGACGGTCCATCAGGTCAGTCATTGTCAGTCTTCGTTCTTCCGGTGACGATACAGCGGGCGATGTCCGCCGCTGGGGTGGTGGCGGGCTCGAACTGCGCGATGTTGCGGCCCTCGTGCAGGACCCAGACCCGGTGGCAGTTCTCGGTGAGCTCGCTCAGTTCGCTCGATGCCATCACGACACCGACGCCCGATTCGGCCAGGGCGTGTACCTGTTCGAAAAGGTCGGCCTTGGCGCCGATGTCGAGACCACGGGTGGGCTCGTCGAGCAACAGCAGGTCGATACCGCGGGCAATCCACTTGGCCAGCACCACTTTCTGCTGGTTGCCACCGGACAGTGTCCCGACGGGCTGCTCGACGCTGGCGAATTTCACGCCGAGGCGGTCCAGCGGTGGGCCGCAGAGAGCCCGCGCCCGGGCCATCGGATTGACCCGCAGCGGCTCCAGCGCGGCGATCGCGGCATTCCGCAGGATCGACTGTTCCAAGAACAGGCCCTGGCGCTTGCGATCCTCCGGCACCAGCCCGATGCCGAGGTCGACCGCCGCACGTGGCGACAGCGAGGTGACCGTGGCGTCCTTGAACGTCATGTCCAGCTCGGCCTTTCGGTCACCGAAGATGGTGGCCAGCAAGGTCGATCGGCCGGCGCCGCCCAAACCGCCGAGCCCGACGATCTCGCCGCGCCCGACCGCGATGTCACCGATGTCGATGACACCGGGTATCACGGCCTTGCGGATGTGCAGCAGCGGTGTGACGCCGGTGCGTCGCGGTTGCCGCGGCGGCTGTGCCTGCACCGCCCGTCCGATCATCGCCTCGACGAGTTCCTCCTTGGAGACCGAGGCCACATCGAACACACCGACGGTGGTGCCGTCGCGCATGACGGTGGCACGGTCGCCGATCTCCTTGATCTCGTCGAGGCGGTGCGAGATGTAGATGACCGATTTACCCGCCGCGGTCAGTTCACGGATCACCTTGAACACGGCGGCCAGATCGTGATCGGTGAGGGTGGCGCTCGGCTCGTCCATGATCACGATGCGGGCGTCGGTGGTGAGCGCCTTGGCGATCGCGGTGAGCTGCTGATCGGACACCGACAACTTGCCGACCACGGCGGTCGGCGTGAAGGTGCCACCGACCCGGGCAATGGCTTCGGCAGCTCGTGCGTCGCGTTCCTTGCGGTTGACGAACGGGCCACGGCGCGGCTCGTGCCCCAGGAACAGGTTCTGCGACACCGTCATATCGGGGACCAGGTCGAGTTCCTGGTAGATGGTGTTGATCCCGGCCCGCACCCCGTCGATGGGGGAACTGAACGACACCGTCTCGCCACCGAGCGTGATGGTCCCGGCATCCGGTGTGTAGGAGCCGGACAGGATCTTCATCATGGTGCTCTTGCCTGCGCCGTTCTCACCGAGCAGACAGTGCACCTCACCCTCGGCGACCTCCAGAATGGCTCCGTTGCAGGCCAAGGTGGCGGGGAACGCCTTGACGATGCCGGTCATGGTCAGTGCCGTCGGCCGTGAAGTTGTCGCGTGCCGGGGTGTGGTCGCCGGTGTCGGGGTGGGGTCCAGATAGGTCATGACATGCCTCCAGCACCGGCAGCCTGTTCCAGAACGGCTGTCGCGGTGGGTTCGTCGGTGATCAGCACGGTGCACAATCCGCTGCGTAAGGCCGCGCGGACCACCGGTACCTTCGCGGGGCCGGCGGCCACAGCGATGGCGCAGCTCGCATTGCGTACATCGTCGAGTCCCAAACCGACTGTCCTGCTATCGATTCCGGGGTGAGCGATGGTGCCGTCGGCCGTCAGATAGTGGGCCAGCACGTCGCCGCACGCGCCGGCATCCTCGAGCTCACGCAGTTCGTCGGGGGTGATCGCCCCCGATTCGACCAGTACCGAGGTCGGGCCGGGCGCACCGAGTGAGAACAGCAGAGCGTCGGCCTTGCGGGCACCGGTGAGCACATCACCGACAAAACCCTCGGTATACAACGCATCTCGGGTCTCGATGCGTTCGACGATGGCGGGCACCGGGAGCAGGGTGGCGCGGCCGTTACCGCTGTGCGCGATGCTGGTGGCGATGTTGGCCGCCGTGGTGGGCCGCACCGAGCGGCTCACCCCGCCGTTGGCCTGGATGACCTCGATACCGCTGGTCCAGCCGGCCGGCAGCACGGCGGCGATGTGCTGCAGGGTGTTTCCCCACGACACCGCCAACGTGGTGATCCACTCTGCGTTGGCCTTGAGGTAGCCGGCCGCCGCGGCGGCGATGTGGTGGTCCGATCCGGGGGTGTCCGGACCGGGCACCACG
Organism: Mycobacterium sp. C31M; assembly: GCF_053345865.1. Taxonomy (NCBI): domain Bacteria; kingdom Bacillati; phylum Actinomycetota; class Actinomycetes; order Mycobacteriales; family Mycobacteriaceae; genus Mycobacterium; species Mycobacterium sp. C31M. The sequence continues at coordinate 19,346 of NZ_JBKFAX010000010.1, forward strand.
ATCGCCTCCCGGAGACCGAACTCGCTGCGCATGGTGACCTCGAGGGGAGTGCGCCGGGCCTGCGGATGCACGATCTTGATCTGCACGATCCCGACCTCACGGGCCTCGTCGAGCAACCGGCCGATCTTCCAGCGGGTCAGGTGCAGCTCCCGGCCGATGTCCTCCTGGGTGCGGCCCTGCTCGTAATAACTCTGCGCCACATGCAGCATAAGCTCGGTGTGGTCGGCCTCGGTGGGTCGCGCCATCAGGTGTTCACCTCGACGCGGCGGCCGGCCAGCAGGTCGGCGCTGTCGTGCATGAAGGGCTGCAACAGCGCGGTCAGTCGCTGGTAGTCCTCGAAGGTGCGCTGGTACACCGGAACCCGGGCGGTATCGGGCTCCAGCACCCGGATCGTGGGGGCGAACAGGGCCGATCCCTCATCCAACGATGCGGTGGCGCCGACGGCCGTCGCCGCGATCACCGCGCACGCCCGCAGCGTCAGGTTCTCCCCGACGACGAGCTCGGCCGGGCGGCCCAGCACATCCACGGTGACCTGTTGCCACAACGGGTTTCGCTCGACACCACCGGAGAACACCAGTCGGTCACAGGACACCCCGGCTCGCTCGAAGGAATCGATGACACTGCGGGTTCCGCAGGCGACCGCCTCGACCATCGCCCGGTACAGCTCGGCGCGGGTGGTGCCCAGTGACAGGCCCACCACGGCTCCGCGTAACCGTGCCTCGCGGTACGGCGTGCGATTGCCCATGAAGTAGTCCAGCGCGCGCAGGCCGTGAGCCGCGGGGTCCACGTCGGCGGCCTCGGCCATCAGTGCGGGCAGATCGGCACGGGCCACGCCCATGATGGATTCGCCGGTCCACTTCAGCACCGAGCCGCTGGCCACCTGGCCGCCCTCGACGAGCCACTTGTCCTGGTGCAGGGCCCGCGGATACGGGCCCCAGACCTCATGGGTGCTGGTCGGGACGTCGACCTCGGCGATGATCGCCGAGGAGGTGCCCGAGACCAGCGAGACCAGACCGGTCAGATCGGCCCCGCAGGCCAGCAGCGACACGTGCGCATCGATACCGCCGACGGCGACCACCGGGCTACCGGTGATGCCGAGATCGGCTGCGGCGGCCGGGTGCACCGTGCCTGCGGTCCCGCCGACCTCGACGATGCGGTCGGGCAGTTTGGCCGTCAGGTCCTCGATGCCGAGCGCCCGGTACAGCTCGTCAGGGAAGCGGCCGGCGATGGTGTCGTAGTTGTACTTGCAGACCGCGTTCATCTGCGAGCCCACCCACTGGCCGGTCAACCGGAAGGTGACGTAGTCGACCGCCTCGACGATGCGGGCTGCCGCGCGGTAGGTGTCGGGTTCGTGGGTGCGCAGCCACATCGCCTTCGGGACCAGCCATTCGGCGGCATCCGAGCCACCCGACCATTCCAGAATCGGATGGGCGGCCGACAGTTCGGCGGTGTACGCCGATTCGACGCCGCTGCGGCAGTCCATCCACAGGATGGCCGGGCGCAACGGTTCACCGGCGGCGTCGAGCACCGCGACGGTCGATGCCGTCGTCGACGCGGCGATCGCCACGACCTCGCCGGCGCGGCGACACTGCTCGCCCGCCAACAACTCTCGGCTGGCCGCGCTCAGTGCCTCCCACCAGTCGCGCGGGTCCTGCTCGGCCCAGCCGGGCCGGGGGAACCGGGTGGCATACGGACGGTGCGCGGTGCCCAGCGCCCGACCGTCTTCGGTGAAGGCCCCGACCCGGGCACCCTCGGTGCCCAGATCGATCGACAGCAGAATCCCCATGATCAGTCCTCGTTGGGCAGGAACAGAACCTTCGAGGAGAAGATCGAGCGCTCACCGAGTTGATGCATCGTCTGCGGCAACGCAGACAGCGGCAGCTCGTGAGTGATCATGAACTCCCACTCGAGTTGGCCGGTCGACATCATTTTCGCCGATGTGCGCCACTCGTCGCCGGGGAACGGCGCCGAGAACGAGTTCCACGACCCGTGCAGGGTCGCCTCCAGGCGCATGAACTGGTTGAACGTCTCCTTGGCCAGCGGCACCGGAGCGTGCGGGATGCCGATGAACACGGCGTGTCCGTGCGGGCCGGTCAGGTTGGCGGCCATATCCGCGGTCGCCGGCACACCGGCCGATTCCAGCACGATGTCGAAACCGCGTCCACCGAGTGCGCGGGCCTCCTCGATACCCTGCACCGCGTGGTCGGCCCCGGCTTGGCGGGCCATGGCGGCCTTCTCCTCACTGAGGTCGACGGCCACCACCTCGGAGGCTCCGTGCAACCGTGCCCACTGCACACCGAACAGACCGATCGGCCCGGCACCGATGATCAGTACCCGGTGCCCGGCCCGCAACCCGGTCTTCCACAGTCCGTGCAGGGCGATGGCGGCCGGATCGAGCATGGCCGCCGCGCGGGGGTCGATCCCGGTGGGCATCTTGAGCAGGTTGCCGACCGGGGACACCGCGTACTGGGCGTAGGCGCCGTCGCAGCGACTGCCGAAATAGTCGTAGTTCTCGCAGAGCCCGAAGGCGCCCTTGAGGCAGAAATCGCAGTTGCGGCACGGGATCAGCGGTGGCACCGACACCAGTTCGCCGGTCTCGAAACCGGTGACACCGTCACCGAGTTCGACCACCCAGCCGGAGAATTCGTGCCCACAGATGATGGGCATGATGTAGCCGCCGTTGCGCAGCATCCGGGGGATGTCGGAACCGCAGACACCGCACACGGCGATCTTGAGCAGCACCTGGCCGGGGCCGGGTCGGGGAGTGGCGACCTCTTCGACCCGGATATCGCCCGGGGCGTGCATGACGGCGGCCGCCATCGTTTGCGGAATACTCTGCTCGACGGTCAGATCGCGCGTCGGTGCTTCGGTTGTCATGACTTCTCTCTCTTGGGGTTTCGCGACGTGTTTACGAGCGTCGATCAGGCAGGCGGCTGCGGCGCCTGGGCGAAGGTGGTGTCGCCGACCAGCGATGCGGCATTGGACTTGTCCACCAGGCCCGTTCCGGCATCGATGAATTCGTCGACGGTCTCACCGCGGGCCACCTTGACGGCAGTCTGAACGGCAAGGGCGCCTTCGGCATTGGGATCGTTCAGCGCGGTGGCAACGTATTCGTCGCCGTCGGCGATGGCGCGGATCGCCTCCATCAGGCCGTCGACACCGAACACCTTGACGTCGGTGCGGTTGTTCTCGGCGAGCACCTGCAGGGCGCCCAGCGCCATATCGTCGTTCTGGGCGTACACGGCCTTCAGATCGGGATGGGCCTGCAGCAGATCCTGCATCGCGGTGACGGCGTTGGAACGGATGTAATCGCTGTAGGGGCCGGCGATCACGGTGATCTTGGGCTGGCCGGCGACCGCGGCCGCGAACCCGTCGTGCCGGTCGCGGGCGACCGCTCCGCCGGCGTCACCCTGGATCTCGATGATCTTGCCGCCCTCGGGGCCCAGTGCGGCGACGGCGGCCTCGCCGACGATCTCGCCCATGGCCTTGTTGTCGCGGCCGACGAATGCGGCGGCGCCGGATTCGACGGGCCGGTCGACGGTGACCACCTCGATACCCGCGGCGTCGGCGGCGGCCAGCGACGGGGCGATGCCTTTGGGGTCGACCGGATTGATCACCAGCACGTTGATGCCGCGGGTGATCAGATCCTGGACGTCGTTGTTCTGCTTGGTGACATCGCCGTTGGCATCGGCGAAGTAGAACTCGTTGCCCTCGGTCTCGGCGGTCTGCCGGGCAGCGTCGGAGAGCGCCACATAGAAGGGGCTCTGCTGGGTGGCTTGGCTGAAACCGATCACGATGGCACCGTCGCCCGTGGCGTTGTTGGAAGACGAACCGCCCTCGCCCGGCATCGAACATGCCGTGGCGCTGATCGCCAGGGCGGCCGAGATCGCGACTCCCGTGATGACCTTTGCGAACCTCATTGCTACTCCTTACGTGCGCTTCGGCATCGAAGCGCGTGACGACCATCACGGTAGGAATGAACGTGAGGTTACGTCAACGTATGCGCATATCTTTGCTCATATGAGCAAAGCGAGGTCCGTGGAGCCGCGGAGTGCTTACACCTGAGTGCGACCCCGCTCGATGACCGAGGCCCGGCTGGTGGCGACATCGTCACCGGTCGCGGTCGCCATCCATGCCCGTGCCGACTCGGCCTCGATCCACAACCCTGCCTGGGTCTGCTCGGCATCGATGCGGTGATAGGACTCCAGCAGCGCGCGGACGGCCTTCTGATTGTTCCCTGCGATGGTCGCGGCGATCCGGCGTGCGGTGGGCAGCAGCTCCTCGTGTGGCACCACCTCGGTGACCAGTCCGGCACGCAACGCATCCTCGGCAGACAGGTAGTCCCCGGTCAGGCTCATCCGGCGGGCCAGTCCGACGCCCACCTTCTGCGGCAACCGTACCGACAATCCCCAGGTCGGCAGCAGCCCTACGCGGGCATGGGTATCGGCGAAGCGGGCCCGCTCCGAGGCGATCAGTACATCGCAGTACAGCGCCATCTCCAGGCCGCCGGTGACCGCGGCGCCGTTGATGGCACCGATGACGGGCTTGCGCATCGCGGGCCACTTGGGCGAAATATCGGGGAGTTCGGTGGTGTCGCCGAGCTCCTTGAGATCCAGGCCGGCGCAGAACACCGGATCGGCTCCGGTCAGGATCACCACGTCGACGTCATCGTCGGCGTCGGCGGCCCGCAGCGCGGAGGTGAACGCATCGCGCAGCGCCGCGGACAGTGCGTTACGCGCCTGCGGGCGGTTGAAGGTGAGGGTCCGGACACGGTCGGCGGTGTCGATCAGCAGCACGGGGGTTTCGGTCATCCGCTCACCGTATCGATAGGTGTCAAGCGCCTATCGTGGAGGTCATGTGCCGAAACATCACCGAGTTGCGCGGACTGGAACCCGCGGCCACATCTGAGGAGATCGAGGCCGCCGCCCGCCAGTACATCCGCAAGATCAGCGGGGTCACCCGCCCCACCGCCGCCAATGTCGACACGTTCGAGGCGGCCATCGCCGAGGTCACCGCCACGACCGAACGGCTGCTGTCTCAGCTGCCGCCGCGGCGTCAGCCACCCAAGACGGTGCCGCCGCTGCGCCGCGCCGAGGTACGCGCCCGGCTCGGTCTGTGAGCACCCCCGCGCTCAAGGAATGGGGCGCGGCGGTGCACGCCCTGCTCGACGGCCGACAGACCGTGCTGTTGCGCAAGGGCGGTATCCACGAGAAACGGTTCGCTCTGGACGCCGCGGATTTTCTGCTGTTCCCGACCGTGGCACACAGTCACGCCGAGCGGGTCCGCCCCGAACACCGCGACACCCTGGCGGGTTCGGCGGACAGTACCGAGGACTCGGTGCTGTTACGCGCCGGCGCCAAAGTGGTGGCCGCGGTGGAGGTAAACCAGCCCGAGCGGATCGACGAGCTCGCCGATCTGCACATCTGGACCGCCGAATCGGTGCGCGCGGACCGGTTGGACTTCCGACCGCGGCACCGGCTGACCGTGCTGGTGGTGGCGCCCCGGGCGCTGGTCGAACCTATACGCCTGCAGCGCATTCCGGACTACCGCGGGTGTAACAGCTGGGTGCAGCTGCCGGTGCCGGCCCCGGCCTGTGTTGCGCCCGTGCACGACGCCGACACCCTCGCCGAGATCACGGCGCGGGTGCGCAGCTCAGTGGGCTGACGGCGGGCGCGGATCGGCGGGCAGAACCAGCCGGGTCCGCTCGCCGTGGGTGATGGTGTGGTGGACCGAGCGCATCGTGGTGCCGGACACTGCCGGTTCCCCGGTGCCCATGTTGCGGGCGTATCGCGGGTGCGAACCGCCGGCCACCAGTACCCGGATCCGTGACCCGGCCGCGAACCGATGTGCGACGGCATCCAGTTCGATGCGGATCGGTCCGTCCTCGGAATCAACTGCGTACCTTCGGAATCCGTCGGTGACGTTATGGGAACGCCCGGCTGCGTCCACCTCGCTGACCCGAACGAACACATCATGATGTGGGTTGTCGGCGTGGTGTGCCAGTTCTATCACCGGGGAGCCGACCGTATAGAGGTCGGCGGGCAACGGCGCGCCGGTGAAGGCCAGCACATCGGCTCGTTCGGCCAGCGCCGAATCGTCGCGGTAGCCGCCACGCGAGGACAGCAACCGGCCGCCGAGGGTCGGGGTGGGATGCGCGGGCCGATAGGTGAAACCGGATTCCCCGTCGACCGGGGCATCCGCCAGCGTGCCGTCGGCGCACGGATAGAGCACCCGGGTGCCGGTCGTGGGCGGCCAGTCCGGCAGTTGCACCCAACCGTCGCCGGACGCATTGTGCACGTGGATCCGCACCGGCGCTGGCCGCTGCGGCGTCGCCCCGCCGAGGTGGCTGTCCAGCCAGTCCAGCGTCTCACGCAGCACGGTCGGCCCGCCGCGTGTCACCATCTGGGAGTGGGTCCACGATCCGACCGTCAACGCGGTCTCGACACCACGGCCGCGCAGATGCCGATACTGTGCCAACGTCTGTTCCAGGAACAGGTCCTGCCAGCCGCTGAGCAGCAGGACAGGCACCTGGACCCGATCCAGTGCTTCGGTCGCGCCGAGACGGTCCCAGTGCGCCGGATTCTCCTCGGGTGGTTGCAGCCAGGATTCGTACCACTGCGCGCCGTCGCCGAGGAACTCACGGCCGCCTTCGCCCAGTGGCAGGTTCAGCGCCGCCGCACCGACCCGGCGGCCCGCGGTGGCCTGGCGCACCAGCGCCCGGGGGATACCGCGGTCTTCCTGATGGGCGACCATATCGCTCCAGCCCAGAAAGTCGTTGAGCGAGAATGCGCCGGTGCCCCAGGAGGATTGGGCGAAATCATGGGGTCCCACGGTGATCACCGCGGCTGCCAGTTCCGGCGGTGGATCGGTCAGCAACGCCCATTGCGTGAAGCCCAGATACGACAGGCCGACGGTTGCGAACGACCCGGTGAACCAGGGCTGGTCGCGTAACCAGTCGACTGTGTCGGCGCCGTCGGCGATCTCGTTGACCATCGGAGTGAACTGGCCGCCGGAGCCGAATGTGCCCCGCACGCTTTGGAATATCACATGATAACCACGGGTGGCGTAGACGCTGCCGAACAGCACCGTGAACGGGAACCGGCGCCCGTAAGGTGCCCGCACCAGCAGGGTGCCCGCCGGTGCCGAGGTCAGCGGTTCGTAGCGGTCCGCCAGCAGATCAACCCCGTCGCTCATGGGGATCGGCACCCGCTTGTGCACGACGAAATCGGTGGTGGGGGCGGGCAGGCGCAGCGCCCGGCTCAGGGTCTGCCGGACATGACGGGACGGTCGTGAGCTCACCTAATCAACCGTACGTGGCCGATCAGAACTTGTAGTACGGCGCCAATTCGTGTGCGCGCTGCAGGTTGACCTGCAGGCAGTCGGGGCGGTCCGGGGAGTGGATGGGCGAATAGAACATCGACTGCTGCAGCACGCCGTAGCTGGTCTTGAAGGCGATCATGCAGGTGACCCACCAGCGGTCGTTCCAGTCGGTGGGCTTCATCACCCAGAACTGTGCCGCGCGGTGCCCGGCGATGTCGAGTTCGACGGCGTCGGCGGGCAGGGTGGCCTCATAGGTCCGCCACACGAACGCCTCGACCGCGATCTGGTAGTTGCCGGCGTCGTACTTGCATCGCAGCCCGTCCTCGGGCAGTGGTGGTGTGAAGGCCAGCCCGATTCGTTGCACGGCATCGAGCGGAATGTCCTCGCACGGATCGAACGGCCGCGGGTCGGTGGTCTCGATGACCGGCCACTTGATGGTGGTCGAGACGTTGGTCATCGGCAGATCGGCGGTGTTCACCTGCACCGGGGCGCCGGCGGGATTGGTCTGCCACACCACGATCACCGCCGCGACGAACGCTCCCAGCGCGGACAGCAGCCGCAGTTTGGCGCCCATCACACCTCCATGCTTCCTCATCGGACCCACGGGCCGAACCGAACCCTGCCGGGAGTCTAAACGAGAACACGTTCTAGTTGCCCGGGTTCGGGCATCCCGGCGCGGTCGGTGCCCAAGTAGGCTGGACCGTTGTGTCGTCCCCTGTCTCGAAGCCATCACGTGAACAACGACAACCGGTGTTGTGGGCGATCAGCGACCTACACACCGGCCACACCGGCAACAAGCCGGTCACCGAATCGCTCTACCCGTCCAGCCCGGACGACTGGCTGATCGTCGCCGGCGACGTCGGGGAACGCACCGACGAGATCCGCTGGGCGTTGGACCTCCTGCGCAAACGCTTCGCCAAGGTGATCTGGGTGCCCGGCAACCACGAGCTGTGGACCACCACCCGCGACCCCATGCAGATCTTCGGCCGGGCCCGCTACGACTACCTGGTCGACATGTGCGACCAGATGGGGATCATCACGCCCGAACATCCGTATCCGGTCTGGAACGAGCAGGGCGGCCCGGCCACGATCGTGCCGATGTTCCTGCTCTACGACTACTCGTTCCTGCCCGAGGGCACCGCCACCAAGGCCGAGGGGCTCGCCCTGGCCAAGGAGCGCAATATCGTCGGCACCGACGAGTATCTGCTGTCGTCCGAGCCGTATGCCACCCGCGATGCCTGGTGCCGCGACCGGGTGGCCCAGACCCGCAAGCGGCTTGAGGACCTCGACGACTGGATCAACCCGACCGTCCTGGTGAACCACTTCCCTCTGGTCCGCGAACCCTGTGACGCGATGTTCTATCCGGAGTTCTCGCTGTGGTGCGGCACCACCGCGACCAAGGACTGGCACACCCGGTACAACGCCATCTGCTCGGTGTACGGGCATCTGCACATCCCGCGGACCACCTGGTATGACGGGGTGCGTCACGAGGAGGTGTCGGTCGGCTACCCGCGAGAGTGGCGGCGCCGCAAGCCTTATCGCTGGCTGCGACAGATCCTGCCGGACCCCAAGTATGCGCCCGGCTACCTCAACGACTTCGGTGGGCACTTCGAGATCACCGAGGAGATGCGCGAGAACGCGCAGAAGATGCAGGACCGGATCAAGTCGCGGAGAGGTCTGTAGATGCCGTTGTTACCGGCCGTGGTCCCGGGACTGGTCCACACCGCCGAGCTCTACGACGATCCGCCGGACCTGTCCCCTTTTCCCGAGGAGGAGCCCCTGGTGGCGCGCTCGGTGGCCAAGCGGCGCAACGAGTTCGTCACGGTGCGCCATTGCGCCCGGATTGCCCTCGGTGAGATCGGTGTCGACCCGGTGCCGATCCTCAAGGGGGACAAGGGCGAACCGTGCTGGCCGGCCGGGGTGGTCGGCAGCCTGACCCACTGCGACGGCTTCCGCGGTGCGGTGGTCGGCCGGGCGGGGGAGGTCCGCTCCGTCGGCATCGACGCCGAGCCACACGATGTGCTGCCCAGGGGAGTGTTGGACGCGATCAGCCTGCCCGCCGAGCGCCTCGACCTCGCCGCGTTGCCGGCCGGACTGCACTGGGACCGAATCCTGTTCTGCGCCAAGGAAGCCACCTACAAGGCGTGGTTCCCGCTGACCCATCGCTGGTTGGGATTCGAGGACGCCCACATCAGCTTCACGGTGGACGGCTCGGGCAGCACCGGCAACTTCCGGTCGCGCATCCTGATCGACCCGGCCGCCGAGCACGGCCCACCGCTGACATCACTGTCGGGTCGGTGGTCGGTCGCCGAAGGTATTGCGCTGACGGCGATCACGCTGTGACGGCGCCGGCACCCGGGCTGGTGATCGTCGACAAGCCCGGCGGTATGACCAGCCACGATGTCGTCGGCCGCTGCCGGCGGCTGTTCGGCACCCGCAAGGTGGGCCATGCCGGCACGCTGGACCCGATGGCCACCGGCGTCCTGGTCATCGGCATCGAGCGGGCCACCAAATTGCTCGGCCTGATCACCGGCACCGACAAGTCCTACGCCGCGACCATCCGGCTGGGACAGAGCACCTCCACCGAGGACGCCGAGGGCGAGGTGCTGGCGACCATCCCGGCCGGACACCTGGACGCGGCGCAGATCGAGGCCGCGATCGCGCCGCTGCGCGGGGACATCGAGCAGGTGCCCTCGGCGGTGAGCGCCATCAAGGTGGACGGCCAGCGCGCCTACAAGCTGGCCCGGGATGGGCAGACCGTCGAGCTGGCGGCCCGGCCGGTGCGCATCGGGCGGTTCGAGGTGACCGCGATTCGTCGCGACGGTGAGTTCACCGATGTCGATGTCGAGGTGGACTGCTCCTCGGGCACCTATATCCGGGCGCTGGCCCGTGATGTCGGCGCGACCCTGGCCGTCGGCGGGCACCTGACGGCGCTGCGACGCACCAAGGTGGGCCGCTACGGCCTGGACGAGGCCCGCACCCTGGATGATCTCGCCGAGGCCGCCGAGTTGTCCTACGACCTGGACCGGGCCTGCCTGCTCGGGTTCGCCCGCCGCGATCTCACCGAGGCGCAGGCAGTGGACACCAGCCACGGCCGTGCGCTGGAACCGGCCGGGATCGAGGGCATCTACGCCGCCGTCGCCCCGGACGGACGGGTGATGGCGCTGCTGGAGGACGGGCGCACCCGCACCAAGGGTGTGGTGGTGCTGCGGCCGGCGACGCTGTAGGGCCGAACCCGAAGCATGGGTAGGGGATGCCCGCTGAGAAGCATGGCTAATCAATCTTCAGGTTTTCCCTAATAACGACCGGTTTTTATTAGCCAAATCCCAGGTTTCTGGCGAACTATCCGGCGTCGGCGGGCGTTGGAACTTGTATGAGCGAGCATGCACCGGTTTGCGACCACCCGCTGTTCACCTACCAGCCGGGCTGGGCCCACAGTCGCGCTGCGGCGGTGGCCCGTGTGACCCGGCACGCCGACCTTCTCGTCGCGCCCGACGCGCTGTGGACGGTGCTGGCCGATCCGCGCACCTGGTCGGATTGGCTGACCGTGCACCAGCGCTGGGTCGCGCAACCGCGGGCGCAGTTCGTGCCCGGCGCCCGGATGACCGCCGAGACCCTGATGCTCGGGGTGTCCAACACCGTGGAGTGGACGGTCGAGTCGGCCATCGCGCCCGGGACGCTGGTCCTCATCGGTGCCGGCGAGGCCGGTATGCGCACCCGGTTGACCTTCTGGGTCAGCGCGACCGAGGAGGGGTCCAAGCTGACCGTCACCTCCGAGATCGCCGGTGACCTGCTCAACGACACGATCACCGGTGCCATCGAGCAGGACGGCGCCGATCAGCTCGAGCGCAGCATCGCGCTGCTGGAGGATCTGGCCATCACCGTGCGTGAGCGGCCCGCCCGTCCGGCCCTGAGGCTTGTGCACTCGGCGCCGGAGCGCAAGACCGTCACCCGTCCCCGCGTCGGGACCACCCCGTTGCGCGCGGTGCGTTAGACAACCCAGATCGCTTCGGCCGCAGGGCTGCCCAGGTCCACGGTGGCTGCCGGCTGCTCGGGGTCGGCCGGGCTCTGCACGGCCACCGAGATCATTCCGGCGAAATCACGGCGGGTCACCACCCGCAGCCGTGAGTCCAGCGAGATGCCGACACTGTCGAAATACCGCAGCATCTCCGGGTCGGCATCCGAGATGCGCGCCACGGTGCCGTCCTCGCCGTCGGAGCAGGTGGACAACTGGCGGGCGGGCGGTGTCGGCACTCGGCCGTCGGGTGCCGGGATCGGGTCGCCGTGCGGGTCGCGGGTCGGGAATCCGAGTTTGGCGTCGATGCGGTCGAGCATCCGGTCCGATACCGCGTGCTCCAGGATCTCGGCCTCGTCGTGCACCTCATCCCAGCCGTAGCCCAGTTCACGGACCAGGAACGTCTCCATCAACCGGTGCCGGCGCACCATGGCCAGCGCGGCCTGGCGGCCCGCCTCGGTGAGGGTCACCGCACCGTACTTGGCGTGGTCGACCAGACCCTGATCGGCGAGCTTGCGGATGGATTCGGACGCGGTGCTCGCCGACACGCCGATGCGTTCGGCCAGCAGCTTGGTGCTGACCTTGTCCGGCGACCATTCCTGCGCCGTCCAGATCACCTTCAGATAGTCCTGGGCAACCGTCGTCAAGTCTTGTGGGTTGCTGTTCGGACTCACGACTAGTGAGTTTAGGCAATCTTTGCCTGATCCGTGCATCCCGCACGCAGACGGCGAGGCGCACGGGCCGTAGGCTGACTGCTGTGCAGCGGTGGAGGGGCCGAGAGGACATCCCCACGGATTGGGGTCGGTGCGTCCTGACGATCGGCGTGTTCGACGGTGTACACCGCGGGCACGCCGAATTGATCAGTCACGCGGTGAAGTCGGGACGCTCCCGCGGAGTACCGACGGTGCTGATGACCTTCGACCCACATCCGATGGAAGTGGTGTTCCCGGGCAGTCATCCGGCCCAGCTGACCACGCTGGCCCGGCGCGCCGAACTGGCCGAGGAGACCGGTATCGACGTCTTCCTGGTCATGCCGTTCACCGCCGATTTCATGAAACTCACCCCCGAGCGCTACATCCACGAACTGCTCGTGGAGAGCCTGCACGTGGTGGAGGTCGTGGTGGGGGAGAACTTCACCTTCGGCAAGAAGGCCGCGGGCAACGTGTCGCTGCTGCGCAAGGCCGGCGAGCGGTTCGGGTTCGCGGTCGAGGGAATGTCGTTGGTATCCGAGGTTTCTGGCGCCGCCGGCTCCGCCGGCATCAATCGCGATGAGACCGTCACGTTCTCGTCCACCTATATCCGCTCCTGTGTGGATGCCGGTGACGTGGTGGCCGCTGCCGAGGCGCTGGGTCGCCCGCACCGGGTCGAAGGGGTGGTGGTGCGCGGTGACGGACGGGGCCGGGTACTCGGCTTCCCGACGGCCAACGTCGCCCCGCCGATGCATTCGGCCATTCCGGCCGACGGCGTGTACGCGGCCTGGTTCACCGTGCTGGGGCACGGCCCGGTGGTCGGCACCGTCACGCCGGGCGAGCGTTACCAGGCGGCCGTCTCGGTCGGGACCAACCCCACCTTCTCCGGGCGCACCCGCACCGTCGAGGCCTTCGTCCTGGACACCGAGGCCGACCTGTACGGCCAGCATGTCGCGGTCGACTTCGTGGCGCGCATCCGCGGGCAGGAGAAGTTCGACTCGGTGGACGACCTGGTGGTCGCCATGCAGGGTGATGTCGGCCGCGCCCGCTCGATTCTCGGTTCGCAGTGAGGTCCTGTTAGTATCTCGTCCCGACCCAGCGCGTGCTGCAGTTCGCGGCGGCCGCGCCCCAGATGTTCCTCGCGGACCTTTTTGATGGAGTTGTTTCGTGGCGCTCACTGCCGAACAGAAGAAGGAAATCCTCGGCCAGTACGGTCTGCATGACACCGATACCGGCTCGCCGGAGGCCCAGGTCGCACTGCTGACCAAGCGGATTCAGGATCTGACCGAACACCTCAAGCAGCACAAGCATGATCACCACTCGCGGCGGGGGCTGCTGCTGCTGGTCGGTCGTCGGCGCCGGTTGCTCAAGTACGTCGCACAGGTCGACGTCGAGCGTTACCGGTCGCTGATCGAGCGCCTCGGTCTGCGTCGCTGACACTGCGGATGGCGGCCCTGGTGGCCGCCATTTGTGTTTCGGGGGGACTCACCGGCTGCTCATCGGCCGCCGCCGCTGCCTTTCAGGTCGGCGACTGCCTCAAGGTGGTCGGCACACCGGATCGGCCCGACGCGGTCAAGGCGACCTGCGGCAGCCCGGACTCAACGTTCAAGGTGATCGGCACCGGCAGTTCCAGCGAGGACTGCCCGATGGACGTCGACTCGTATTACTCCACGCACAGCACGTTCAGTGACACCAGCACCACGGTGTGCATGGATGTCGACTGGGTGGTGGGGCAGTGCATGGGTGTCGACCCGGACAACGGGCGTGACCCGTTGCGCGTCGACTGTGCCGATACCGCTCAACCGCACCGGCAGCGGGCAACCGAGATCCTGTCGGGTGTGGCCAATGTCGACCAGTGCCGCAGCGGTATCGGCTATGCCTACGACCAGCGTGAGTTCACCGTGTGCGTGGACGACGTGGGTGGGCGGTCGTCAGGAGACGCCGGTGTAACATGAAGTTGTTTTGGGCCCACTTCGGTCCGGAACGAGAAGGTGCGGTTCGCGCAGATCCGCGCGCACCGTCCCTGCGCGTCACAGCAGTGCTCGCCTGATCGGGCGGTCTTCGGTAGTGGCTGCCGGGGTAAACGAAACCCCGGCCGCTTCGATCGACGGCCGTAGCCGAGTTCAGGGAAATGCTGGCGCGTGTGCGCGCAAAACAGCTGAATACCCAGAAAGGCTGCGTATGTCTGCAGTTCAAACCGACGAAGGCGTGTTCGAATCCACCGCCGTCATCGACAACGGGAGCTTCGGCACCCGCACCATCCGCTTCGAGACCGGCCGACTGGCCCAGCAGGCCGCCGGTTCCGTCGTGGCCTACCTCGACGAAGAGACGATGCTGCTGAGCGCGACGACTGCCAGCAAGTCCCCGAAGGATCACTTCGACTTCTTCCCGCTGACCATCGACGTCGAGGAGCGGATGTACGCCGCGGGCCGCATCCCCGGCTCGTTCTTCCGTCGTGAGGGCCGGCCCTCCACCGACGCGATCCTGACCTGCCGCCTGATCGACCGGCCGCTGCGCCCGACCTTCGTGTCCGGCCTGCGCAACGAGATCCAGGTCGTGGTCACCGTGCTGAGCCTGGATCCCAAGGATCTGTACGACGTGCTGGCGATCAACGCCGCCTCGGCGTCCACCCAGATCTCCGGCCTGCCGTTCTCCGGCCCGGTCGGTGGCGTGCGGGTTGCGTTGATCAACGGCCAGTGGGTCGCCTTCCCGACCGTCGAGCAGCTCGAGGACGCCGTCTTCGACATGGTTGTCGCCGGCCGCAAGGTCGGCCAGGACGACTCGGCTGACGTCGCCATCATGATGGTCGAGGCCGAGGCCACCGAGAAGGTCATCGAACTGGTCGCCGGTGGGGCCGTGGCTCCCACCGAAACCGTCGTGGCCGAAGGCCTGGAGGCTGCCAAGCCGTTCATCGCCGCGCTGTGCACCGCCCAGGAGGAGCTGCACGCCGCCGCCGGTAAGGCGACCGTCGAGTACCCGTTGTTCCCGGATTACCAGGCCGATGTCTACGAGCAGGTCGCCGCGGTGGCCACCGACGCGCTGTCGCAGGCGTTGACCATCGCCGGTAAGGCCGAGCGTGACGATCGCACCGACGAGATCAAGGGTGAGGTGCTCGAGCGCCTGGCCGGCCAGTTCGAGGGCCGTGAGAAGGAGATCGGCGCCGCCTACCGGTCGCTGACCAAGAAGCTTGTGCGCCAGCGCATCCTGACCGACCACTTCCGCATCGACGGCCGTGGTGTCACCGATATCCGCGCACTGTCCGCTGAGGTCGCGATCATCCCGCGGGCGCACGGCAGCGCGCTGTTCGAGCGCGGCGAGACCCAGATCATGGGTGTCACCACCCTCGACATGGTCAAGATGGCCCAGCAGATCGACTCGCTGGGACCCGAGACCAGCAAGCGCTACATGCACCACTACAACTTCCCGCCGTTCTCCACCGGCGAGACCGGCCGCGTCGGCTCGCCCAAGCGCCGCGAGATCGGCCACGGCGCGCTGGCCGAGCGTGCCCTGGTGCCGGTGCTGCCGAGCGTCGAGGAGTTCCCGTACGCCATCCGCCAGGTCTCGGAAGCGTTGGGCTCCAACGGTTCCACTTCGATGGGCTCGGTCTGTGCCTCGACCCTGTCGCTGCTGAACGCCGGTGTGCCGCTCAAGGCCCCGGTCGCCGGTATCGCGATGGGCCTGGTCTCCGATCAGGTCGACGGCGAGACCCGTTTCGTGACCCTCACCGACATCCTGGGCGCTGAGGATGCCTTCGGCGACATGGACTTCAAGTGCGCGGGCACCAAGGAGTTCGTCACCGCCCTGCAGCTGGACACCAAGCTCGACGGCATCCCCTCGCAGGTGCTAGCCGGTGCCCTGAGCCAGGCCAAGGACGCGCGCCTGACCATCCTCGAGGTGATGGCCGAGGCCATCGACACCCCGGACGAGATGAGCCCGTACGCGCCGCGTATCACCACCATCAAGGTCCCGGTGGACAAGATCGGTGAGGTCATCGGGCCCAAGGGCAAGATGATCAACTCGATCACCGAGGAGACCGGCGCGTCGATCTCCATCGAGGACGACGGCACCGTGTTCGTCGGCGCCAGCAATGGCGAGGCCGCCCAGGCGGCGATCGACAAGATCAACGCGATCGCCAACCCGCAGCTGCCCAAGGTCGGCGAGCGGTTCCTCGGCACCGTGGTGAAGACCACCGACTTCGGTGCCTTCGTCTCGCTGCTGCCGGGCCGCGACGGCCTGGTGCACATCAGCAAGCTGGGCCGTGGCAAGCGCATCAACAAGGTCGAGGATGTGGCCAAGGTGGGTGACAAGCTGCGCGTCGAGATCGCCGATATCGACAACCGCGGCAAGATCTCGCTGGTCCTGGTCGACGAGGACAACGCCGAGGCACCTGCCGAACAGCCCGTGCCTGCCGGCGCAGAGGCCTAGTTCAACCGATCGGATGCCCGGCACCCACGTGGTGCCGGGCATTCGTCGATTTCGCGCACCGACCCTGGGTACGGCAACATGGGTCGCCGCAGAGAGGAGCGCCCATGGCGACGGCCACGCGCCGCACGGACCTGCCCGGGGGGCTCCGGGTGGTCACTGAACACATCCCGTCGGTGCATTCGGCATCGGTGGGTGTCTGGGTGGGCGTCGGGTCCCGCGACGAGGGCGCCTCGGTGGCCGGCGCGGCGCACTTCCTGGAGCATCTGCTGTTCAAATCGACGCCGACACGGTCGGCGGTGCAGATCGCGCAGGCCGTCGACGCCGTCGGCGGTGAACTCAATGCGTTCACCGCACGGGAACACACCTGCTACTACGCCCACGTGCTGGACTCCGATCTGGAGCTTGCGGTGGACCTGGTCGCCGATGTGGTGCTCAACGGGCGGTGTGCTGCCGAGGATGTCGAGGTCGAGCGCGATGTGGTGCTGGAAGAGATCGCGATGCGCGACGACGACCCCGAGGACACCCTCGGTGACGTCTTCCTGACCGCGATGTTCGGCTCGCATCCGGTCGGGCGGCCGGTGATCGGCAGCACCGAGTCCATCGAGGCGATGACCCGCGCGCAGCTGCATTCCTTCCATACCCGGCGCTACACACCGGACCGGATGGTGCTGGCGGTGGCAGGCAATGTCGACCATGCCGAGGTCGTCGCCCTGGCGCGGCATCATTTCGGCCCCCGGCTGGTCCGGGGCCGCAAGGCCGCACCGCACCGCAAGGGCACCGGCCGAGTGCCGGGTAAGCCGTCGTTGCAAATGGTCAGCCGGGATGGCGAGCAGAGCCACCTGCTGGCCGGGGTGCGCAGCTTCGGGCGCTACTCCGAGCATCGCTGGGCGCTGTCGGTGCTCAACAACGCCCTGGGTGGCGGTCTGAGTTCGCGCCTGTTCCAACAGATCCGGGAAACCCGGGGATTGGCCTACTCGGTGTATTCGAGTACCGACACCTTCTCGGACTCCGGTGCCTTCTCGGTGTACGCGGCGTGTCTGCCCGAGCGGTTCGACGAGGTGGTGCGGGTGGCCACCGATGTGCTGGCCGATGTGGCCCGCGACGGTATCACCGAATCCGAGTACCGGATCGCGAAGGGCTCGCTGCGCGGTGGGCTGGTGCTGGGTCTGGAGGACTCCAGCTCGCGGATGCACCGGATCGGGCGCAGCGAACTGAACTTCGGCAAGCACCGCACCATCAAGCAAACCCTCGCCCAGATCGACGCGGTGACCCTGGACGAGGTGAACGCCGTGGCGCGACGTTTGCTGGCCAGGCCGCTGGGTGCCGCTGTGCTGGGCCCCTACAAATCGAAAAGGTCGCTGCCGCAGCGACTTCGGGATATCGCGGGGTAGTGGGTTACAGTCGGTTGATGCGCCTGTCACGACGAGATCTCTTCATCGGAGGATTGACGCTGGTAACGGTGGCCGCGGCAGCCGGCTGTGCGGACGAGTCCGCACTCGCCGCCCCGGTGCCGTCGCTACCCGAACAGATCCGCGACCTCGAAGCCCGGCACAATGCCTTCATCGGGGTGTACGGGGTGAACCTGGACTCCGGGCTGTCGGTGCGCAACCGCGCCGGTGAACAGTTCGCACTGTGCTCTACCTTCAAGACCTATGCCGCCGCGCTGGTGCTGCGCCGCGTCGCCGAGGGTGAATTATCGCTGGAGAAGCCGGTTTTCGTGGATCCGGCCGGCATCATCGCCAACTCGCCGGTGACCGAGGAGCGGGCCGGCGGTCAGATGACGCTCGCAGAGCTGAGCCAGGCCGCGCTGCAGCGCAGCGACAACCTCGCGGCCAACCTGCTGCTGGCCACCCTCGGCGGTCCGCGGGCCATCACCGATTTCGCCCGCAGCATCGGTGATACCGCGACCCGGTTGGATCGCTGGGAGCTGGAACTCAATTCGGCCATTCCGGGGGATCCCCGCGATACCAGCACACCGGAAGCCTTGGGCAGCGGCTACCGCAACCTGCTGGCCGGCGACGCCTTACCGCCCGCGCAGCGTGATCTGCTGGACGGGTGGATGCGGGCAAATCAGACCTCCAGCATGCGGGCCGGCCTGCCGCCGGACTGGACCACCGCCGACAAGACCGGCAGCGGTGACTACGCCACCACCAACGATGTCGGGATCGCCTACGGTCCGGGCGGCACCCGGGTGCTGCTGTCGATCATGACGCGCACGCAGTCGGCCGATCCGGAGGCGCCGGGTCTGCGGCCGATGATCGGCGAGGTCGCCGCGCTGGTGCTCCCGCATCTGCTCGGCGCGCACTAGCGATGAGTTTTCCTCGGCCGCGCCGTCTTATCTGGTGACCGTGTCGACGAGAGGAACTCCGATGTCCGAGTACGCCGCGCCCGTGGGGGCACCGATCTGGTTCGACCTGATGAGCAGCGATCCGGCGCGGGCCGCCGAGTTCTACCACGCGATCTTCGGGTGGGAGGTCGAGGGACCGCCGCAACCTGAGTTCGGCGGCTACCAGAATTTCACCTGCAACGGTAAGCGGGTGGCCGGGCTGGCCCCGCACATGGGTGACGGTCCTGCCGATATCTGGTCGGTGTACCTGCACACCGCGGATGCCGGGGCCACCATGACGGCCGTCGAGGCGGCGGGCGGGACGGTCATGGTGCCGCCGATGCCGGTCGGGGACATGGGCAGTATGGCGGTGATCGTCGACACCGCCGGTGCGGTCGTCGGTTTCTGGCAGCCGCAGTCGCACGTCGGGTTCACCGAATGGGGGGAGCACGGCGCACCGTACTGGTTCGAATGCCAGAGCAAGGACTACGAGAAGTCGCGGGCGTTCTACCCGCAGGTGATCGGTGCCCGGTTGGACGAGATCGGCACCGGTGGTGATGCCGCGGCGGTGGGCCCGGACCGCTATTCGCAGGTGTTCGTCGGGGACAGTGCGTACTGCGGCATCATGGATTCCGCCACCTTGTTCCCGGCCGAGGTGCCGTCGTTCTGGCAGGTCTACATCACCGTCGACGATGTCGCGGCGACCGTGGCGTTGGCCGAATCACTGGGGGCCAGCAGTCCGATGCCGGGGGAGGAGACTCCGTACGGGACGCTGGCGGTGATCCAGGACCCGATGGGCGCGCTGATCTGTCTGGGCCATCCGCCGGCCGGAATGTAGGACATACCGGCCGGCGGATGGATCAGGCCAGTAGTGCCGCGGGATCGGTGAACGGCAGTTCCAGATCGGCGGCGACCTGCTCGGACAGCAGGGCACCATCGTGGGTGGACAGGCCCTTGGCCAGCGCCGCGTCGGTGCGGCAGGCGTCCTGCCAGCCCTTGTCGGCCAGCTTGAGGACGAAGGGCATGGTGGCGTTGGTGAGCGCGAACGTCGAGGTGCGCGGCACCGCGCCGGGCATGTTGGCCACGCAGTAGAACACGGTGTCATGCACGGCGAAGGTTGGATCGTCGTGGGTGGTGGGCCGCGAATCCTCGAAGCAGCCGCCCTGGTCGATCGCGATGTCGACCAGCACCGAGCCGGACTTCATGTGCGCGACAGTGGAATTGGAGACCAGCTTGGGCGCCTTGGCGCCCGGCACCAGGACGGCGCCGATGACCAGATCGGCCTTCTTGACGGCCTCTTCCAGTTCCAGGCTCGACGAGTACCGGGTCTCGATGCGGCCACCGAACTCGCCGTCGACGCGGCGCAGCGTGTTCACATTGAGGTCGAACACGGTGACGTGGGCGCCCATGCCGGCGGCCACCCGTGCGGCGTTGAAGCCGGACACACCGCCGCCGATGACGACGACCTCGGCGGGTGCGACGCCGGGGACACCGCCCATCAGGACGCCGCGGCCGCCGTGGGCCTTCATCAGGTGGTAGGCGCCGACCTGGGCGGACAGCCGGCCGGCGACCTCGCTCATCGGGGCCAGCAGCGGCAGGGCGCCGTCAGCGGTCTGCACCGTCTCGTAGGCGATGGAAGTGGTGCCGGAGGCGAGCAGCGCGTCGGTGCACGGCTTGGACGCGGCCAGGTGCAGGTAGGTGAACAAGGTCTGACCCTTGCGCATCAGCGCGTACTCGGCCTCGATCGGTTCCTTGACCTTGAGCAGCAGTTCGGCGTCGGCCCACACCTGCACGGCGGTCTCGACGATCTGCGCGCCGGCGGCCTTGAAGTCGTTGTCGGTGATGGCCGAGCCCTCGCCGGCACCGGCCTGGATGATCACATCGTGACCGCGACGGGTCAGCTCGGCCACGCCCGCGGGGGTGATGGCGACGCGGAACTCGTTGTTCTTGATCTCGGTCGGGATGCCGACGAGCATGATCGCTCCTTGCGATTGCTGAGACTGGGTTCACAGTCAATTGTGAAGAAACGTCGAGGAACGCACAATGATGTTGTGGATAATTCGATAGTATCCGGTCATGAATGAACG
This sequence comes from Mycobacterium sp. C31M, assembly GCF_053345865.1. Lineage (NCBI taxonomy): Bacteria > Bacillati > Actinomycetota > Actinomycetes > Mycobacteriales > Mycobacteriaceae > Mycobacterium > Mycobacterium sp. C31M. The sequence continues at coordinate 40,208 of NZ_JBKFAX010000010.1, forward strand.
ATCATCAGTCCGAGGTTCACGGTTGGCCCCCGCGCCGAAGGATGTTCGACCGTCGGATCTTGACGAGATCGATCGCCGGATGCTGCTGGCCCTGCATGCCGACGCGCGTATCTCCAACAGTGCGCTGGCCGAATCGGTGGGGATCGCCCCGTCGACCTGTCACGGCCGGCTGCGCAGGCTGCAGGACCTCGGGGTGATCCGCGGTTTCTACACCGATATCGATCCGGCGGCCGTCGGGCTGACACTGCAGGCGATGATCTCGGTGAGCCTGCAGTCCAACGCACGGGGCCGCATCCGTGACTTCATCCAACAGATCCGGCAGAAGCCGCAGGTGATGGATGTCTACTTCCTGGCCGGCGGTGACGATTTCATCCTGCACGTCGCCGCCCGCGATACCGACGATCTGCGGGCCTTCGTGGTGGAGAACCTCAATGCCGACGCCGACGTGGCCGGCACCCAGACCTCGCTCATCTTCGAGCATCTTCGCGGTGCCTCGCCGCTGTGAGTCTCGATGCGGATCTGGACACCCTCTACGGCGTACCGCCGCAGGAGTTCACCGCGCTGCGCAAGCAGTTGGCGGTCGCGGCGCGCAAGCGCGGCGACATCGACGCCGCGACGGCGATCGCGGCCGCGCGGCGGCCGACCGTCGCGGCGTGGGTGGTCAATGTGTTGATCCGGTCGGATCCGACCGCACGTACCCGGATCGCTGAGCTGACCGCCGCACTGCGTGCCGCGCATGCGGCGATGGACGGCGCCCGGATTCGCGAACTGTCCACGCAGCAGCGGAAATTGGTGAGCGAGCTGGCGCGCGCCGGGTTGGTCGCGGCCGATGTGGAGAATTCGACGTCGGCGTTGCGCGATGATGTGACCAACACGCTGGCGGCCGCGATCGCCGATCCCGAGGTGGCGGGTCGGCTCGGCCGACTGGAGCGGGCGCAGGAGTGGTCGGGTTTCGGCGATTTCGGGCTGGCGGTGGCGCCCGAGTTTGCGGTAGAGCCCGCGCCCGCATCCGATCCTGAGCCCGAGGTCGACACCGCCGAGCGTCGACAGGAAGCGACCCGCCGCCGGGCCGAGGCCGCCGCGGACGTCGAACGGGCAGAACGCATTCACGCCGAGGCCGTTGCCGCCGTCACCGATCGTCGCGAAGCGGTGGCGGCGGCACTGCTGCGCTATGAGGAGCTGCTGGCGCAACTCGGTGGCGCCGAACATCAGGTGGATATCGTCGGTGCCGAGCTGGCGGATGCAAAAACCGCACTGGCGCAGGCGGATTCGGAGATCGCGACGATCAGCGGTGAGTCGCCGACCTGAGATCGGCCATCGACTGCCGGATGTGCCCGGTGAATGCGGTGTCGGCGTCCTCGGCGAGCCAGCGTTCGAAGGCGACCTTGAACACGGCGATACCCGTCTCGGCCAGCAGGCCGGCGGTGCCGGCTGCGACACCCCGCTCGCGTAACGCCTGCGCCATCACCGAGGCCAGGGTGGCGAGTTTGATCAGTTCCCGTTCCTGCAGTCCGGGATTCGCGGCGATGACGGTCTGGCGGCGACGGGCGTGGTCGCGGCGGTCGGTGAAGAAGTCCGATGTCGACTCGAGCGCGGCCGTCACCGCGTCCAGCGGTGCGGTGTCGAAGGGCATCGCGGCGATGGCGGCCGTCATCGCCGCCCCGAGATCGTCCTGGCCGCCGAACAGCACCTCGCGTTTGTCGGCGAAATGCCGAAAGAAGGTGCGCTCGGTGAGGCCGGCACGGGCCGCGATCTCGGCGACCGTGGTCTGTTCGAAGCCGCGGTCCAGGTAGGACTCCAGCGCCGCCTGCTCGAGGCGGCCCCGCGCGTCCGGTTGCCAACGGCCCATGCCACGAGTCTAGGTGATGACAGGTACTGACATCGAGCGTAACGTTGGTGATGTCAGCTACTGACATCATATTGAGGAGTTGCACATGCGCGTTTTTGTCACCGGCGCGAGCGGCCATATCGGTGAGCTCGTCGTCGCAGAACTACTCGGGGCCGGGCACACGGTGACCGGCCTGGCCCGGTCCGATGTCTCGGCGCAGGCCCTGCGGGCCGCCGGCGCCGAGGTGTGGCGCGGCACGCTCGAGGATCCGGACGGGCTCGCCGACGCCGCCGCTGATGCCGACGGCGTCATCCACCTGGCGTTCAAACACGATTTCACCGACTACGCGGACGCCGCCGCCGTCGACCTGGCCGCCACCGAGGCGATCGGGTCGGCGCTGGCCGGTACCGACAAACCGCTGGTCACCACCTCAGGTACCGCGATGCTGGCCTTCGGCGGCTCCGGCGAACTGGGTGCCGAGGACACCCCGGTCCATCCGTCCGGGCCCCGGGTGGCCTCGGAGAACGCGACGATCGCCCTGGCCGACAAGGATGTTCGGTCTGCGGTGATCCGGCTCGCACCCACCGTGCACGGGCCGACCGACCACCACGGATTCGTGCCCCGGTTGGTGGCCAACGCGCGGGCGACCGGGCGCTCCGTCTATATCGGCGACGGCGCCAACCGCTGGCCCGCCGTGCACAACCTCGACGCTGCGCGGCTGTACCGGCTGGCGCTGGAATCCGCGCCGGCCGGGACGATCCTGCACGGTGCCGCCGAGCAGGGGATCGCCTTCGGCGATATCGCCGCGGCGATCGGTGCCCAGCTCGGGTTACCGACCGTCGGGGTCACCCAGGAGCAGGCCATCGACGAACTGGGCTTCGTCGGCGCCATTGCCGCCCTGGACAATCCGACGTCCAGCGCGGCAACGCGCAGCCTGCTGAACTGGGACCCGGTGCAGCCGACGCTGCTCGACGACATCCGGGCGGGTCACTACACCGCGGAGGGCTGAACCAACTCCGGGTGGAACGTGCTGACCATCCGACGGATGCCGTCACGCCAGTCGACCGCGGTGGTGCCCACCAGTTCGTGCAGTCGGGTGATATCGGTGGGGCCACCGCGCAGCGCCTGCTCGCTGACCTCGAAAACCGGTTCGTGACCTACCAATTCGCCGATATAGCCGCACCAGTCCTGCAGGCTGACGGTCTGATGCCCACACCAGTTCACCGTGGTCGCGGGCACCGATGCGGCCGCGAGCATGTCCGGCAGCATCGCGATGATGTCGTCCTCGTGAATGGGGTTGTAGCGGGCCGGCCCACCCGGGGGCACTGGGATCGGCATGCCCGCCAGCATCATCTCCATCTGATAGAACGGCCACCCGCCGTTGTCGCCGTAGGGCACGTTGAGCCGCGCGATCACCGTCGGCACGCCCAACGCCCGGGCCATGGTGCGGGCCACCACCTCGCCGGCGATCTTGGAGATCGAGTAGGTCGGGAACAGCGATTTGTGGTTGTCGCCGAGGGCGGCGCCCTCGGTGCGCGGATCGTCATCCGGCGGGTCGTACACGGCGGCCGACGAGCAGTGCAGGAACGCCTTGGCATCGGCGCAGTGGGCCATCAGCAGACCGACCGACTCGGCGTTGGCGCCCAGGTCCTTGTCCCAGCGACCGCTCTTGGCGACGGCGAGGTTGAGCACATAGTCGAAGTCCGACGGCAGGGCGCTGAAATCACCGGCCGCCAGATTGACCTGCTCACAGCGGATTCCGGCCTGCTCCAACCTTTCCCGCGCCGCAGCGTCGGTGAACCGGGCGATACCCCACACCTCGTTGTCGGCCGCCAGAGACAGGGCCAGGGGTGCCGCCACCTGCCCGGTGGGGCCGGTGATCAGGATCTTGGATCCGCGCATGGGGCGGATGCTACTCGGCGCGCAGCACCAGTCCGTTGCCTTCGGCGCCGGTCAGTGTCAACCGGTCGGCACTGACCTCGGCGCCCACCTCATCGGTGAGCACCCGCAGGATCGACGCCTCGATCTGGCCGACCTCACCCGGACAGGGCGGCCCACTGGTGTTCAGTGGCCCGAAGGTGACCGTCTGGGCGACGACATCGGCGCGGCCGTAGAAGGTGTTGCACCCGGTCCACCCGGTGACCGTGTGGTCATCGCGGATGGTCAGACCGGGCTTCGACTCGGTCAGCGCGACCGACGTCATCACGGCGTCGCTGGTGATCAGGCTGTCGACCCGCCAACTGGTGCCGATCACCGGACGGTCGGGGTCGAGCACCTTCTTGTCGGTCAACCGGACCGTCGCCGCCGGCGTGCGCAAGGTCAGGGTGTCGCCGTCGAGCGTCCAGGCCGGACGGGCATCGAGCAGTCGTGTCATCCAGGCGTCGGAATCGCCGAACGGTGGCGGGCAGGCCATCATGGTGCTGGCCAGTTGGCCCACGCTCAGGTGGCCACCGGCCAGATCGGCAGACCCGGCCCCGCGATTACAACCGGCGAATGCCGAGATGCGGCCGTCGAGGAATTCCAGCGTCATCGGTCCGCCGCCGGGAATCTGCTCACCCTCGACGTTCACCGAGATGAAGGTGCGGCCTTGCAGCGTCAGTTCCTCGGCGTCGGCGGTGGCCGAACAACCGGCCAGGGCCAGTCCGATGAGAGCCAGGGCGGCGGGGCGCATGTGCTCACGGTACCGATCGGGCGGCCCAGTAGGCTTCCGAATATGCGAGTCGCAGTGCTGGGTGCCCGGGGCAAGGTCGGCGCCACCATGGTCAATGCCGTGCGGGATGCCGCCGATCTGGAACTGTCCGCCGAGGTCGACGCCGGTGATCCGTTGACGCTGTTGATCGACTCCGGCACCGAGGTCGTCATCGACTTCACCCATCCCGATGTGGTGATGGACAATCTGAAATTCCTGATCGACAACGGGATTCATGCGGTCGTCGGCACCACCGGTTTCACCGAGGAGCGCATCGCCCAAGTCCGCGAATGGCTGGCCGGCAAACCCGAGGAGGCCGTGCTGATCGCCCCGAACTTCGCCATCGGTGCGGTGCTGAGCATGCATTTCGCCAAGCAGGCGGCGCGCCATTTCGAGTCCGTCGAGGTCATCGAACTGCATCACCCGCATAAGGCCGATGCCCCGTCGGGTACCGCGGCGCGGACGGCCAAACTGATCGCCGAAGCGCGAAAGGATCTGCCGCCCAACCCCGATGCCACCAGCACCGGCATCGAGGGCGCGCGCGGCGCCGACGTCGACGGGGTGCCGGTGCACTCGATCCGACTGACCGGACTGATCGCGCACCAGGAGGTGCTGTTCGGCACCATGGGGGAGACGTTGACTATCCGGCACGACAGCCTGGACCGCACCTCGTTCGTACCCGGCGTGCTCCTTGGGGTGCGCAAGGTTGCCGAGCATCCCGGCCTCACCATCGGGATTGAGCCGCTGCTCGACCTGTCATGAGCACCGACGGCGCACGTTCGCTGCGGATTCAGCTGCTGATCGGATTCATGTGCGTCGCGCTGCTGGCTTACTTCGTGATGCTGGGGCGAACGGCTCTGGCGCTCATCGCCTCCGGCGAGCCGGCGCCGATCGGGCTGGGGGTGGCGCTGCTGGTGCTGCCGGTCATCGGGCTGTGGGCGATGCTGGCCACCCTACGTGCCGGGCTGGCCCATCAGCGGTTGGTCCGGTTGGCCCGTGACGCCGGGATAGATCTCGACGTCAGCGATCTGCCGCGCCGGGCGTCGGGACGTATTGAGCGCGATGCCGCCGACGCGCTGTTCGAGCGCACCCGCGACGAGTTGGAGGCCGATCGCGACAACTGGGTGCGCTGGTACCGACTGGCCCGGGCCTATGACTACGCCGGGGATCGCAGCCGGGCCCGCGAGACCATGCGCACCGCCGTCGAGATGGAGCGGGCCGCGCGGTGAAGCTGCTGATCCTGCACCACACACCGTCCCCGCATTGTCAGGAGATGTTCGAGGCCGTGCTGGCGGGCGCGACCGATCCCGAGATCGAGGGTGTCGAGGTCATCCGGCGCCCGGCGCTGACCGTCTCGCCGGCCGAGGCGCTGGCGGCCGACGGCTATCTGATCGGGAGCCCGGTCAACCTCGGTTATCTCAGCGGTGCGGTCAAGCATGCGTTCGATCAGCTCTACTACCCGTGTCTGGACAGCACCCGCGGCCGGCCCTACGGCCTGTGGTTGCACGGTAACGAGGGCACCGAGGGTGCGGTCCGCGCGGTCGACGGCATCACCACCGGACTCGGCTGGGTGCGGGCGGCCGAGCATGTGATCGTGTCCGGCAAACCGTCCAAGAACGATCTGGAGGCCTGCTGGAATCTCGGCGCAACCGTTGCCGCGCAGCTGATGGGGTGACCATGATGTGCTCATGGGGGCACTTCGGGGAGCACTGACCGCGGCACTCGTCGCGACCATGACGGTGTTCACCGGTTGTGCCCAACCCGCGTCGCCACCGGCCACTACGGCCACAGCCACCGCCGCGGCGCCCGCGCCTGCCGTGCGCACCGTCATCGACCCGCGCTGGATCACCGTCGACACCGCCGATGGCGCCTGGTGGGTGCTCAACCACGAAATCAGCCGCAACCGACAACGATTCGACCTACAGCCCGACGATGAGACCTTCGTGTACCCGAACGAATGCGCGGGCTGTAACCATCCGGCGTGGACTGCAGCGCTGACCGTCTACGCACGCGGTGTCTTCGATCCGGCGGTGGCGATGGCCGGTGAGCCGGTCACCGTTGGCGGCGCCGAAGGTTACCTCACCCCGCCGCGTTGGCCGGCAGGCCCGGTGCTCACCTGGCGCTACGACACGAATTCCTGGGCGACCGTGCAGGGCACGACTGAGTCGACGGGTGATCTGGCGCGCCTGCTGGATATCGCCGTCCGGGTCCGCGTGGCCGACCGGACCGCGATCCGATATCCGCTGAGTCTGGCGACATTGCCCGCCGACGTACCGCTCTCCGGGGTGGTCGGGGGGCGGGACGGTCCGCTGACCCTGTCGTTCGACGCCTGTGGAAGCGGTGTGTTCGAGCTGCCGGTGATCGCCTGCAGCGACGTGTCCGACCGGCTGGACATCCGGTGGTGGGCCTCTGACGAGTTCCCGGAACACCGCATCGACGGCGGTCAGCGCAAGGAGGCCTTCACCCAGCCGGTCCAGATCGGCGGCCGTGACGGCTTCCTGCACGAGTTCCGACCGACCGCCGAAGCAGCGATCACGGTGGCCCCCGGCGTGACCGTCACCTTCGAGCTCTCCGGTCCCGGGTCGCTGCAACTCGGCGATGTGCTGGCCGCCGTGCGATGGGCGCCGGACCCGGCCGATAAAAACAGCTGGCCTGCGGTGGCCGACTGGACCTGACCGAGATGGCACACTGACCGCGACGCTGACCGAGTGACAAGGGGGAGCAGATGCCCGGATTCGCCGAGATCGCACTGGGTGCGGCACCGATCGCCGGTGGTGCGCTGTTGGGCCTGGCGGCCGGCGCGGTCAAGGGACCCGATATCCGCGGGAACATCAAGGCGGATATGGAACTCCTGGAGAAGATCCCGGCCGACCAGATCGAACGCCGCGCCGCGCTGCAGCGCTCCATCGACCTGCGGATCGATGACATCGTCACCGCGGTCGAGAAACAGCGTGAGATCCGCATCGCGGCGGCCTCCTACAGTGGCAACTGGCGCGACGTGGTGGTCTTCGTCTGCACCGTCCTGTTCACCATCATCTGGTGGAACGTCAGCCACAGCCGTAGCAACTGGCTGGTGATGTTCATCGCGCTGATCGTGCTGTCGGTCATCGCCGCGGTGTACGCGGCGCGCGGCATCTTCCGAGCCGTCGCCACGATGATGGTGTCGCGGCGACGGCCGAAATAGCTCAGCCGAGCGCGCCGGCGAACACCCGTTCCATCGCGTCCCAGTGCCGCTGCGCGGCCGCGGCGTCATAGGGCGGGTTGTCCGGCACCGCGAAACCGTGTCCGGCCGAATAGGTCTCGATGGTGTGGTCGACACCGGCCGCGGTCAGTGCCTGATCCAGGGTCGCGGCGTGTTCCGCTGTGAAGCCGGCGTCGTCCTGGGCACCGCCGACGTACACGACCGCCTTGATCTCACCGGCCAGCAGGTGCGGACTGCCCGGATCGTCGGAGGCCAACCCGCCGCCGTGGAAGGACATCGCCGCGGCGACCCGCTCGGGTACCCGACCCGCGACGATGAGTGAGGTGCGTCCGCCCATGCAGTACCCGGTGGTGCCGAACTTCTCGCCGATCACGTCCTCGCGCGCGGCCAGATAGTCGAAGAAGGCGGCCGCGTCGACTGCCATCACATCGGGGGTGACGGTCTGTATCATCCCGAACAGCCGCTTGCGTTCGGCCTCGTCGCCGAACACCGTGGCCATCTCGAACGGCGCCCAGCCGGGATTGCGGTAATAGACATCGGGCACCAGCACCACGTAGCCGAGTGCGGCGAGCCGGGCGGCCATCTCGTCGAACGTGCCGCGTGCCCCGCCGGCATCGGGGTACATCACCACGCCGGGCCACGGGCCCTGGCCGTCCGGCGTCGCAACGGTGACAGCGCAGGTGCCGTCGGGGGTGGTGATGCTGTCGGTTGATGTCGGCATAGCTCTGTTCTACCCGACATGACCGTCGGGCCACAGCGCTGCGAGCCCGGTGCCGACGTAAGCTGAGTTCGTGGCCCAGGTTGTGACCCCGTACGAAGATCTGCTGCGTCTGGTGCTGGAGCACGGCACACCGAAATCCGACCGCACCGGCACCGGCACCCGCAGCCTGTTCGGGCATCAGATGCGCTACGACCTGACCGCCGGGTTCCCGCTGATCACCACCAAGAAGGTGCACACCAAGTCGATCGTCTACGAACTGCTGTGGTTCCTGCGCGGTGACTCCAACGTGCGTTGGCTGCAGGACCGCGGTGTCACAATATGGGACGAATGGGCCTCGGAGACAGGCGATCTGGGGCCGGTTTACGGTGTGCAGTGGCGGTCCTGGCCGACACCCTCGGGCGAGCACATCGACCAGATCGGCGCGGCGCTGGAGCTGCTCAAGCGTGACCCCGACAGTCGACGCAACATCGTGTCGGCCTGGAACGTCGGTGAGATCCCGCAGATGGCGCTGCCGCCGTGTCACGCGTTCTTCCAGTTCTACGTCGCCGACGGCAAACTGAGCTGCCAGCTGTACCAGCGCAGCGCGGACCTGTTCCTCGGGGTGCCGTTCAACATCGCCAGTTATGCGCTGCTGACCCACATGATGGCCGCCCAGGCGGGCCTGGAGGTCGGTGAGTTCATCTGGACCGGCGGGGACTGCCACATCTACGACAACCACGTCGAACAGGTCACCCGGCAGCTGTCGCGCGACCCGCGGCCGTACCCGGAACTTGTTCTGGCACCGCGTGATTCGATCTTCGACTACACCTACGAGGACATCGCGATCGTCAACTACGACCCGCATCCGGGCATCAAGGCCCCGGTGGCGGTGTGAAGCTGATCTGGGCGCAGTCCAGCTCCGGGGTGATCGGCCGGGGCAACGGCATTCCCTGGCGGCTGCCCGAGGACCAGGCTCATTTCAAGGAACTGACCATGGGGCAGGCCGTCGTGATGGGTCGGCTGACCTGGGAGTCCCTGCCGACCAAGGTCCGCCCGCTGCCCGGACGTCGCAATATCGTGGTGTCCCGGGACGGCGGCTATGCCGCCGTCGGCGCCGAGGTGGTGACCGCGCTGCCCACCGAGCTCGACGGCTGGGTGATCGGCGGAGCCCAGCTCTACGGCTTGGCGCTGCCCGCGGCCGACCGGTGCGAGGTCACCGAGATCGATATCGACCTGCATCGTGATGACGACGATGCGATGGCCCCGGTGCTCGACGAATCGTGGACCGGGACCGTCGGTGAGTGGCTGACCAGCAGTTCGGGATTGCGCTACCGGTTCGCCAGCTACCTGCGCTGACGAGCGTTGTCGGTGCCGTACGGCACGATGGCGGCGTGCCGACTCTGACCGCCGCGCAGGCCCGGCGCATCGCCGTGGCTGCGCAGGGATTCCACCAAGCCAAACCCCGCGGTGCGCTGACCCGCGGGCATCTCAAGAAGCTGATCGGGCGGCTGCAGGTCCTCCAGCTGGACTCGGTCTCGGTCGCCGTGCGCGCGCACTACGCACCCGTGTTCAGCCGGTTCGGTCCCTACGACCGTGATGTGCTCGACCGCGCCGCCTGGAGCCACAGCGCCAAGGCGCCGCGATTGCTGACCGAGTACTGGGCGCATGAGGCCGCGCTGATGTCCGTGGAGGACTGGCCGCTGCTGCGCTGGCGGATGCGCGAGTACGAGCACGGTCGCTGGGGCACCGAGATCGTCAAACGCAACGGGCGGCTGGCCGAGGACGTCATCGCGGCGATCGCCGAACGCGGGCCGTCCACCGCCGGGCAGATCGAAGCGCACCTGGAACACGAACCGCGTGGGCGCAAAGGTCCGTGGTGGGATCGCAGCGACACCAAATGGGTGGCCGAGGCGCTGTGGTCGTCCGGTGTGCTCACCACAGCGACACGGGTCGGGTTCGCCCGGCACTACGACCTCACCGAGCGCGTGCTCCCACCGGAGGTGCTGGCCCGCGAGGTCTCCGACGAGGAGGCGGTACGCGAACTGCTGCTGCGGGCCGCCGCCGCGTTGGGCATCGGCACCGAGCCCGACCTGCGTGACTATTTCCGCCTCAGCCCGAAGCTGAGCAAGCCTGCGTTGGCCGCGTTGGTCGCCGAGGGGCAGCTGGAGCCGGTGGCAGTCGACGGCTGGAACGCGCCGGCCTATCTGGTTCCGGGACAGTTGATTCCGCGGCGCAACAAGGGGACCGCGCTGCTGTGCCCGTTCGACCCGCTGATCTTCTTCCGCCCCCGCGTCGAGCGGCTTTTCGATTTCCACTACCGGATAGAAATCTACGTACCGGCCGCCAAGCGTCAGTTCGGCTATTACGTGTGGCCGTTCCTGCTCGACGGTGAGTTGGTCGGCCGGGTGGATCTCAAACGGACCGACGGTGCCCTGCAGGTGTTGGGCGCCTTCACCGAGGACGGACAGAACCGCGGCAGGGTGGCGGCGGCGCTGGCCCCGGAACTGGAGTCGATGGCCGGCTGGCTGGGCGCCGAGTCCGTCACCGTCGGTGACCGCGGGGACCTGGTCGCCGACCTGCGCGCGGCGCTTCACTGATCCCGCGCCGCACCGATGAACCCGGCCGTCGAAACCCGCGAAATCGAGGCCGCGGAGCGCACACGAACCCCGGGTACGCGGGATTCGCCAGGTCCGAATATATTTGAATAATCAATGATGACGGCACCGTCAATTAGCGGCAAGATATAGCTATGACGGGGTATGGCGGCGGCGCGTGGTGGCGTCAACAGGACCAGTTCCACTGGTTCAGCGTGTATCTACAGGGCCGGGGACTCGACCTGCAGTGGCGGCTGGCCACGTTCTTCTTCACCGCGTTGTTCGCCGCCGTGCCGGCGGTGATGATCGCGAGCCCGTACGGCCCGGCCACACCGACCGCCCGCATCCTGGCCGTGACGGTGGCCGCACTCGCGCTGGCCGCCGCGACCGTATGGCTGGTCGGTTGGCCCACCCGCAGGGGGTCGCTGATCTACCACGCCGTGTGCAGCGCGTCGATCGCGATCGGCTGTCTGACGCTGTCGACCGCCTACGGCGGGCTGATGGGCTGCACCATGTTCGCCGCGATCGGGGGACTGCTGGCCTATTTCCATGCACTGGTGCATGTCGTCGCCAACTTCCTGGTGGCGACGGCGTGCACCGCGATCGCGGCGACCCGGCTGCTGATCGACACCGGCGATACCGCCCTGGTGTCGGCGTCGGTGCTGGTGGTGTTGGGGCTCAATCTCGGTGTGCCGTTCGGGATCAACGCTCTGGTGCACTCGCTGCACACCGATCTGCGCACGTCGGACCGCGATCCCCTCACCGGCCTGCTCAATCGGCGTGCCTTCTACAACTCGATGCTCGCGCTGATCCTGCAGGGCCGCGGCGCAGCCATGACGGTCAACGTGACGATGATCGACATCGACGATTTCAAGCGGCTCAACGACAGCCGCGGGCATGCCGCCGGGGACGAGGCGCTCGTCGGGATCAGCGCGGTCCTGCAGCAGTACTGCGGGCAGGCTTCGGTGGTGGGCCGGCTCGGTGGCGAGGAGTTCGTCGTTGCCGACGTCGGGCCGGCCGAGCAACACGCCGCGACCGCGGAACGCATCCGGCTGGGGATCGCCGCGCTGCCGGTGCGGATCACCGCGAGCCTGGGCACGTGCGGCGCCGTCATCGACGCGCATTCCGACATCGAATACCCGGTGTTCCTCGACGACCTGATCAACGCCGCCGACGCCGCGATGTACCGGTCCAAACGGGCCGGCGGCAATCGTGTGCAACCGCACTGCATGGAGGGTGCGCCGTGACCTTGGGGCGCTCGACCTCAACTTTACCGTGACCTTAAATATCTCTTATTTTTCTTAATTTGGGTGTACGGTGATCCTCGTACGTCCCGCAAAGGCGCGGTGCCCCGGCCGCCGCAGCCGTGCGACCGGCGAAAGGACCCGCTATGCATGACACCCAAATCGCCCTGGTGACGGGCGCTTCACGTGGCATCGGAGCCGAGGTGGCCCAGCAGATGGCGCACCCGGGCACCCACGTCATCGTCAACTACCGCGAGAAGCCCAAACGGGCGCACGCCGTCGCCGACGCCATCCGCGCCGCCTGTGGGCACGCGTCTGCGGTGGCCGCGGATATCGCCGACGCCACCGCGGCCGAGGCGATGATCGCCGGCATCCGGCAGCGCTTCGGCCGACTGGACACGCTGGTGCTCAGCGCCGCCGGTGGCCTGGATGCCGACGCCGACGCCCACGCCGCGATGCGGGTCAACCGCGACGCACAGCGTCGCCTGGTCGAGCTCGCCATGCCGCTGATGCCCACGGGTGCCCGCGTGCTGTTCGTCACCAGTCACCAGGCGCACTTCTACCCGCACAAGGCCGTCCCGAAGGGTTACGCGCCGATCGCCGCGAGCATGCGCGCAGGGGAGACCGCCATGTACGGCATGCGCTACGAATTCCACCGCCGCGGAATCCATTTCACCGTGGTGTCCGGTGACATGATCGACGGCACGGACATCCTGCCGCCGCCGTCGGCCGACGAGTTCGCCGCCGCCATCGCCGGTGCCGCCCAGTCGCAGTACCACCCCGGCATCGTCTACGTCGGTGGCTCGACCTATCTGCGGTCCGCCTAGACCGGTTGCGGCACCCTGGCCCAGTCCGGCGGACGCCGCAGGCAGGCCAGCGACAGGCTGCTCAGACCCATCAGCACGATGGTGAGCACCAGGAATCCGCTGTAGCCACCGAATCTGTCGAAGGTCAGACCCGCGGCCAGCGGGCCGAAGGCGGTACCCAGCGACAGTGCGGCCACCAGCCCGCCGAACAGCCCACCGAAGTTCTTCAGCCCGAAATAGCGGGATGCCAGATAGGCGATGACGTCGACCTCCGCGCCCAGCGTCAGCCCGAACAGTGCCGCAGCCACGGTCTGGCTCCGCGTCGTCGGCGCAGGCGCCGACGACGCGGCCGGTGAATCGGTCCAGCAGCTGGCCGACGCTGAGCCGTCCGATGATCGAGAAGACACCGACCAGCGCCGCGGTCCCGGCGGCGGCCAGCGGCTCGGCGCCGGCATCGCGCAGGATCGGCACGAGGTGCACCACCACGCCCAGAGTGGTGAAGGCGAACAGGCCCGCCGCCAGCAGCAGTTGGTAGAAGGTGGCCGAGGTCAGTCCCTCCCGCAGGGTCACACCGGGTAGCTCGGGCGGTGTGGGAGCTTCCGGCGCCACGGTCACCTCGGCCCGGTCGTCTTGGGCACCCCGGAAGAACAGGAACACGGCCAGCACCACCAGCGCGCCCCAGGCCGCTCCCAGGCCGACGAACGAGGCCCGCCAACCCCATTCGCCGATCAGGGTGACCGCCAAGGCGGGGAACACCGCGGCACCGAGTGACCCGCCCGACAGTGCCACCGCGAACGCGAGCCCGCGCGACTTCTCGAACCGGCTCGCCACGGCGCTGGTCCACACCGTGGTCTGCACCCAGAAACTGGCGAACGCCAGCACCGCCCACAGCAGGATCCAATTCGCCATCGACCCGGAGGCAGTGGCGAACAACGTGAACGCGACCGACATGAGTACGGTGCCGATCAGCCCGACCCGGCGCGGGCCCAACCGATCCACCGCCAACCCGATCGGCAGCGCGGCGACCGCCGCGGCCATGCCCACGATGGTCAATCCGACCGAGGTCTGCGCGCGGCTCCAACCGAACTCGTCGGCCAGCGGCTGCATGAACGCGCCGAGGGAGTAGACGTGGATCACGCCGAGGGAGTATCCCAGCGCGGCGGCGACGGGCACGGTGCCGTAGCGGCGCCACTCGGTGACGGCGGAGGTCATCGGTGGAACTTTACGGTAGAGCGGTCGCGTGTAACTCAGCTCAGCGGAATGTCGTTGTCTCCCTTGGACTGCTGATACCGCTGTGACAACTCGGCATACCGCGCGGTGATGCGCTGCTGTTGTTCGCGCAATTCGGGTTCCGCGTCGACCAGCTCGCCGATCGAGTGAGCCGTCCAGAAACTGTTGCTTCGGCGGTACCCGCCGGGCTCGCAGCCGTAGAGCTCCTTGAGGATCAACAGGTCGTGCGGGATCGCGAAGCTGTCCCGGGAGTCCTCGTGGCTGAAGAAGTAGTAGTAGTTGTCGAAACCGGCCCAGGTGATCGCGGACATGCACATCGTGCAAGGCTCATGGGTGGTCAGGAAGAGCAGATCCGTGGCCGGAGGGCGGTCGGGGAGTTCGTAGAACTGTTTGAGGGTGTGCACCTCGCCGTGCCAGAGCGGATTGTCCGTCTCGTCGTTGGTGCCGGCGATCACCAGCGACAGATCGGATTTACGCAGCAGTGCCGCGCCGAAGACCTTGTTCCCGGCCGCGACGCCCGCATCGGTCAGCGGCAGCACGTCGAACTCGATGACATCCAGTAGGCGACGGGTGAGCCCTGTCATAGCGGAAGTCATGGGCAACCCTAAACCGAAACGCCCCTAACCGCCCGCGCTGCATAATCCGCTCGAGCGAGCGGGTAATCTGACGCGCGTGACCACCAGTGGAATCGACGTCAGCGCACGTTTGGGCACCGTGCTGACTGCCATGGTGACGCCGTTCGGCCCGGACGGCTCGCTCGATCTGGCGGCCGCCAAGAAGGTAGCGACCCATCTGGTCGACACCGGATGCGACGGACTGGTCGTCTCCGGAACCACCGGTGAGTCGCCGACCACCACCGATGACGAGAAGATCGCGCTCCTGGAAGCCGTCCTCGACGCCGTCGGTGACCGCGCGCGCATCATCGCAGGCGCCGGAACATATGACACCGCGCACAGCGTGCACCTCGCCAAGGCCAGTGCCGCCGCCGGCGCACACGGCCTGCTGGCCGTCACCCCGTACTACTCCCGGCCATCCCAGCGTGGTGTGCAGGCGCACTTCACCGCCGTGGCCGACGCCACCGATCTGCCCGTGATGCTCTACGACATCCCGCCGCGCTCGATCATCCCGATCGACTGGCACACGCTGCAGAATCTGTCCGAGCATCCGAACATCGCCGCGGTCAAGGACGCCAAGGGTGACCTGCACGGCGCGGCCCGGATCATGGCCGAGACCGGTATCGCCTACTACTCCGGCGACGACTCGCTGAACCTGCCCTGGCTGGCCGTGGGGGCGGTCGGGTTCGTCAGTGTGTGGGGACACGTCGCGGCCGCCGAGTTGCGAGAGATGCTCTCGGCCTTCAACTCCGGCGATATCGCGACCGCCCGCAAGATCAATGCCACCCTCGGCCCGCTGAACGACGCGCAGAACCGCCTCGGCGGGGTGACGATGTCCAAGGAGGGGCTGCGGCTGCTCGGCATCGACGCCGGCGAGCCGCGGCTGCCGCAGGTGCCCGCGGAGCAGTCGGAGATCGACGCGCTCGCCGTGGACATGCGTTCGGCCGGCGTCTTGCGATGAGCGCCGACCTGACACCTCCGGGGCCATTGGCCCCCGGCGGGCTGCGGGTCACCGCGCTGGGCGGGATCAGCGAAATCGGCCGCAACATGACGGTTTTCGAGCACCTGGGTCGGCTGCTGATCATCGACTGCGGGGTGCTCTTCCCCGGTCACGACGAGCCCGGCGTCGACCTGATCCTGCCCGACCTGCGGCACGTGGAGGGCCGCCTCGACGATATCGAGGCGCTGGTACTCACCCACGCGCACGAGGATCACATCGGCGCCATCCCGCACCTGCTCAAGCTGCGTGGTGACATCCCCATCGTGGGGTCCCGGTTCACTCTGGCCCTGGTCGCCGAAAAGTGCCGCGAGCACCGCATCAAACCGAAGTTCGTCACCGTGGCCGAGGGCGAACGCAGCACTCATGGCGTGTTCGAAT
The DNA here is from genome assembly GCF_053345865.1 of Mycobacterium sp. C31M. NCBI lineage: Bacteria > Bacillati > Actinomycetota > Actinomycetes > Mycobacteriales > Mycobacteriaceae > Mycobacterium > Mycobacterium sp. C31M. Next base: position 56,493 of record NZ_JBKFAX010000010.1, read on the forward strand.
GCCAGTACTTCGCCGTGAACCACTCGATCCCGGACGCGCTCGCGATCGCTGTGCACACCGGGGCCGGCACCGTCCTGCACACCGGTGACATCAAGCTGGACCAGCTTCCGCCCGACGGTCGGCCCACCGATCTGCCCGGTATGTCACGACTCGGTGATGCCGGGGTGGACCTGTTCCTCTGTGACTCGACCAACGCCGAACACCCCGGTGTCAGCCCATCGGAAAGCGAGGTCGGACCGACCCTGCACCGGCTGATCCGCGGCGCCGACGGGCGCGTGATCGTGGCCTGCTTCGCCTCCAATGTCGATCGTGTGCAACAGATCATCGATGCCGCCGTCGCACTCGGCCGGCGGGTGTCGTTTGTCGGCCGGTCCATGGTGCGCAATATGGGGATCGCCCGCGAACTCGGCTTCCTGAAGGTCGCCGACGAGGACATTCTCGACATCGCCGCCGCGGAGATGATGCCGGCCGACCGGGTGGTGCTGATCACCACCGGCACCCAGGGCGAACCGATGGCCGCGCTGTCGCGGATGTCGCGCGGTGAGCACCGCAGCATCACGCTGACCGCCGGCGATCTGATCATCCTGTCGTCCTCACTGATCCCCGGTAACGAGGAAGCGGTGTTCGGCGTCATCGATGCGCTTTCCAAGGTCGGTGCCCGGGTGGTCACCAATGCCCAAGCCCGCGTGCATGTTTCCGGCCACGCGTATGCCGGCGAACTGCTCTTCCTGTACAACGGGGTGCGGCCGCGCAACGTGATGCCGGTGCACGGCACCTGGCGTCACCTGCGGGCCAATGCCGCCCTCGCGGTGCGCACCGGCGTTCCGCCGGAGAATGTGGTGCTCGCCGAGAACGGTGTCAGCGTCGATCTGATCAACGGGGTCGCCTCGATCGCCGGTGCGGTCCCGGTGGGCAAGATGTTCGTCGACGGACTCATCACCGGCGACGTCGGCGAATCCACGCTCGGCGAACGGCTCACCCTGTCTTCGGGATTCGTCGCCGTCACCGTCGTGCTGCGGCGGGGGACCGGCAAGCCGGCCGGACCGGCCCAGCTGCATTCCCGCGGGTTCTCCGAAGATCCGAAAGCGCTCGAGCCGGTCGCGCTCAAGGTCGAGGCGGAGCTGGAACGCCTCGCCGGTGACCAGATCACCGACCCGGTGCGGATTGCCCAGATGGTGCGGCGCACCGTCGGCAAGTGGGTCGGCGAGACCTACCGCAGGCAGCCGATGATCGTGCCCACCGTCATCGAGATCTAGTCGGTCCGGACTGCCAGCGCCGTCCATTCGATCGGCGAGGCGCCCAGGGTGCGGCCCGTCGGCCGGATATAGGTGTCGCGGTAGTAACCGGGCCCGGCCTGCTCCAGCAGTCGCCAGCCGTAACCGCGCAGGGTGTCCTCCAACTGTTCCGGGACGAAACCGGACTTCCATACCTGTGCTCGCTGCCGGAACCTGCGGTACAGCGCCTGCGCGCCATACAGATTCGTCCCGTCGATGAAATCCTGCCGGATGTAACTGAACACCAGCCGGCTACCCGGGGTGACGCTGCGCAGCTGCTCGAACATGCCGTGCACGGCAGCGGGGGACAGGTACTGGGTGACGCCTTCCCAGATGAACAGCGTCGCACCGGTATCGCGGAAACCGTTGTCGGCCAATGCGGTCAGTACCGGGTCGGTCTCGAAGTCGAGTCCTATCAGCCGCACCGATTCCGGTAGCGCCCCGAGCGCCCGGTGCACCGCCGCTCGCTTGCGGTCGATGTTGACCTGCTGATCGAGTTCGTACACCGGCAGCGTGCCGTACCGTGCAATACGGTACGGCCGGGTGTCCAGGCCCGACCCCAGGATCACCACGGCGTCGATCTCGGCCGCCGGGTCGGATACCTTGTCGTCGATATAGCGCTTGCGGCACACGATGCTCGCCCACAGGCCGGGCCCGGACCGCTCCGAGCCCGCGATCAGGGCCGCCCGCACCATCGGCACCCTGGCCGAGGCCGTCAGCGCCCGCAACCCGGCCGGCAGGAAACCGCGCGCCAGATCGTCTTCGATGAGCCGACGGCCGGGTTGCTCCTGCTGTTCGACGGCCACCAACACCATCGGGCCGAAGGCGGTCTGGGCGGCAGGGTTTGGTGCCACTAGCGTTTGTTCACGTACCCGGCGTCCAGCGGCAAGGTGACGCCGGTGACATAACGGGCGGTGTCGGACACCAGCCACAACACCGCGTTGGCGATGTCCTCGACGTCGAGTGTCTGCACCGGCAGCGCATTGCTCATATCCGGTCCACGCTGTTGCTGCTGCGCCATCCCGGCCAGCCAGGACCGGGTGAAGTCGTTGTCGATCATCGGTGTGTCGACCCCGGCCGGGTGGATGGAGTTGACCCGGATATTGAACTGGGCCAACACATTCGCATACACCCGCATCAGTCCCACGATGCCGTGCTTGGCGGCGGCGTAGCCCACCGAACCGGCGATCGGCGACCCCAAGCCCACCAGTCCGGCCACCGAACTCGTCAACACGATCGACCCGCCGTTGCCGAACTTGACCATCGGTTTCATGGCGACGTCGACCGTGTTGTACACGCCGGTCAGGTTGACGTCGATGACGTCCTGCCAGGCGTCCTCGCCGGCCATCGGTGCGATACCGGCATTGGCGACGACGATGTCCAGGCGGTCACCGAGCGCCTCGGTACCGGCACGCAGCGCGGACTTCACCGAATCCCGGTCCCGCACATCGGCTTGGGCGGCATAGATGCGCGCCCCCGCCTCCTCGACCAGTTTTACGGTGGCCGCCAGATCGTCGGGCGTGGCCAGCGGGTAGGGCACCGAGTCGATCTGATCGCACAGGTCGACGGCGATGATGTCGGCTCCCTCGGTGGCCAGTTTCACCGCGTGCGCGCGGCCCTGCCCGCGCGCGGCTCCGGTGATGAAGGCGACCTTTCCGGTCAGCGATCCCATGGCGGGCCTAGCCGCGCAGCCGGCCCTTGGCGGGATCGCCGGCCACCACGGGCGCCAGCATCTTGATATCCGGTGCCCCGTCGAGGTGCTCACCCACCGAGCCGAACAGCTTGCCGACCGCCGGTGCGGTGCTGTGCGTCTTGAGCGCGTCCTCGTCGGCCCACTGCTCGATGAACACGAAGGTCCCGTCGGCCTCGTGCAGCGAGTACAGCTCGCAGCCCGGCTCCGCGTGTACCTCGGCGATGGCGTCGGTACAGACGGCGCGGACGATGTCCACCGATTCGGGCTTGGCGGTCATGGTGGCAACGACGACAACAGGCATGGGCGGCTCCTCAGCTCTCCAGTGACTTGCCGACTCACCTTACTTGGATGTGGCCGCCGTCACGGCCGCGGTACGGGAGTCGATCTCGGTGACCGAGTCGTCGTCCACCAGATACAGCCGCGCGGTGGCGAGGTCGAGGAACAGCCCCACCACGGTCACCGTGCCGTCGGCGGTGCGCTCGGCGACCTGGGGATGCTGCCGGGCCGCCTGAACCTGGATCGCGACGTTGACGACGCTGAGCTGGTCGGCGCCGGAGAAGCCGGCCTCGGCAGCCGCCGCCGCGACGGGGTGATAGTCGCGGAAGGCGGCCAGTGACCGGGCGCCGTTGTCCAGCCAGCGGCCGACGGGGCCGTCGCCGCTGTCGTGCATGAGGTCGTGCATCGCATCGCAGCCCGAATGGCCGCACACGGCGATGGTCCGGACCGACAACCGTTGTACGGCGTAGGCCAGTGCGGACTCGGCCGACAGATCGCCACGGTTGCCGACGTTGCGGACGTTCAGCAGCTCGCCGGGTGCGCTGTCGGTGATCAGGTTCGGCAGAATCCGGGCATCGGCGCAGGTGATCAGCATGGTGTGCGGGTCATGTTCGGTCCAAGCCGATTCCATGCGGGCCCGCAGCAGCGGAGCCAGCCCGTTGTGGAAGCGGTCGACACCGCCGGCGAAATGCGGTGGCCAGATCATCCGCAGTGCCCCGATCACTCGGCGGCCCTCGGTATCGCGCCGCGGCGGCTGCGAATGGGCGAACTCCATACGCGCCGTGCCGGTCTCGGTGACGGTGACCTCGTCACCGTGGCTGCGGCGCTGTTTGATCCACTCCTGCAGGGTGTCGAGCGCGGCATGGTCCAGATAGTCCACGTTGAGATCGATGACGACCTCGGCGCCGCTGGGGATCTCGGCCAACGCAGCGGTGAGCCTGGGGAGCGCCAGGAAGCTGCACGACCCGGTGATCGCGACATGCCAGCGTGCCGGACCGCCATTGCCGATCCGGTTGGTCATGTCCTCGGTCACGATGGACACCCGCACGATGCGCCACGCTGCGATGGCGATCGCCAGGACCAGCCCGATCAGCACACCCTCCAGCAGGTTGAGGAACACCACGCAGGTCAGCGTGACGCCGTAGATCAACAGCTCGCCGGTACGCCGGGCCAGATCGATGTGGGCCAGCTTGACCAGTTGGATGCCGATGACGATCAGTAGGCCGGCCAGCGCGGCCATCGGGATCATCTCGACGACGTTGACCAGGAACACCGAGAACAGCAGCAGCCAGACACCGTGCAGGGCAGCGGATGCGCGGGTCTTGGCGCCGGCACTTACGTTGGCGGTACTGCGGACGATGACGCCGGTGACGGGCAGGCCGCCCAACAGGCCCGAGGACACATTGGCCGTCCCCTGGCCGACCAGTTCGCGGTTGAAATCGGTGCGGGGACCGCTGTGCATCTTGTCCACGGCGCTCGCCGACAGCAGGCTCTCCACACTGGCGATCAGGGCCACCGTCAGCACGGCGAGTGCGATCGCGCCCCAGGTGCCCTGGGGCATCTGTGGCAGGCCGACGGCGTCGATGACCGATTCGTCGAGCGTGATGCGGTCGGTGCCGAAGCCGGGCAGATAACTGACCGTGGTCGCGATGACGACGGCGACCAAAGCCCCGGGCACAGCGCGGGCCGGCGCGGGGACGAACCGCCAGCTCAGCATGACCGCGATGACCAAGCTGCCGATCAGCACCTCAGACCAGCTCGGGTCGGCCAGCTGGCCGGGTAGTGAGGTGAGGTTCTCCCAGGCGTTGCTGCGCGGTCCGCCGCCCAGCAGCACGTGAATCTGCTGCAACGCGATGGTGATGCCGATACCGGCCAGCATCGCGTGCACGACGATCGGTGCGATGGCCAGCGCGGCCCGGGCGATCCGGCTGAGCCCCAGCAGGATCTGCACGACGCCGGCCGCGGCGGTGATGGCGCAGGTGGCCTTCCACCCGAACTGTGCGACCAGCTCGGCGACGACCACCGTGAGGCCGGCGGCGGGGCCGCTGACCTGCAGCGGAGAACCGCCGACGAACGCGCAGACGATGCCGCCGACGATCGCGGCGATCAGGCCGGCCACCACCGGCGCGCCGGACGCGACCGCAATACCGATCGACAGCGGTAGGGCGACCAGGAAGACCACCAGCGAGGCCGGGACGTCATAGCGAAAGACCGTGTGTAACAACGGTTTAACATGGGGTTTCGGTTGCGGCGGGGTCACCGCTTCGAGAGTAGCGGCGACCACGGAATCCGTCGGTTTCTGGCTCGGTGACGCTGGCCACGTTTGAGATTGTGCAGGTGGGGCAACGTTTGTGGCCGCTGCGGAATCAGTCGACTGCATTGCAGGTCACGGCGCCATCACGGCTTCGAGATCAACTTGTGACAGGTGTGGCAGATGGTGAAAAAGAGGCGTCTGCGACTAGGCTGATACCCATGGCCAACAAGACCGCTGCCCGGTCCGGAGCCCGTACGAGCACGTCAAAGGGCGGCTCGGGGAGCAAGTCGCGGGCAACCAAGCCCGTGAAGCGTCCGGCGGCGCCGCGTCGCAAGCCCGCGCCGCGCCGCTCGCCGTCCCCGTTCGCCGCCGCCGGCGCGGCCGTCGGCCGCGGCACCCGGGCCGGTTGGCTGATGGTCGCCAAGGGAGCGGGCTCCACCGCCCGCTCCGTCGGCCGCGCCCGGGATCTGGAGCCCGGCCACCGCCGTGACGGGATCGCGCTGGCACTGCTCGGTGTCGCCGTCGTCGTCGCGGCCAGCTCGTGGTTCGACGCCGCCCGTCCGGTGGGCGGCTGGATCGACATGGTGGTGCGCACCGTCATCGGCGGGGCAGTGGTCCTGGTGCCGGTGATCGTCGGGGGCATCGCGATCGTGCTGATGCGTACCGAGCCGAATCTGGATGCGCGGCCCAGGCTGATCCTCGGGTCGGCCATGATCACGCTCCCGGTGCTCGGGCTCTGGCATGTCTGGTCCGGAGCCCCGCTGGATGCAGTGGCCCGCCGCGATGCGGCCGGATTCATCGGATTCGTCATCGGCGGACCGCTGTCGGATGGGCTGACGGTGTGGATCGCCACCCCGCTGCTGGTCATCGGTGTGCTGTTCGGGGTGCTGCTGTTGACCGGCACCACCATTCGCGAACTGCCCACGATGCTGCGAGACATGTTCAGCACCCGTGGGTTCGAGGACGACTACTACGACGAAGACGACGAATACGACGAGCGCGGCGACTACGACGATGCTGTCACCGACGACTTCTCCGACGGGTACTACGACCGTGACGACGACCTCGGCGGTGCCGACGCCCAACGGTGGCCCACCGCCGAACTGCCGGCCGGCACACCGATGGAGAACTACCCGCTGCCCGAGGAACCGGACGCCCCAACGGTTCCCGAGCCGGCCGCCGCAAAGTCACGGCGGCCCAAGCCGGAACCGCGCAAGCCCAAGAAGGTCGAGGACGCCATCGTCGTCGACCGGGTGGTCGAGGGGCCGTACAACCTGCCGTCCCTGGACCTGCTGATCGCCGGTGATCCGCCGAAGCTGCGCACCGCCGCCAACGATCAGATGGAAGACGCCATCACCTCGGTGCTGCAACAGTTCAAGGTCGACGCCGCCGTCACCGGCTGCACCCGCGGCCCGACCGTCACCCGCTACGAGGTCGAACTCGGCCCCGGCGTCAAGGTCGAGAAAATCACTGCGCTGCACCGCAATATCGCCTACGCGGTGGCGACCGAGAGCGTCCGCATGCTCGCTCCGATCCCGGGCAAGTCGGCCGTCGGTATCGAGGTGCCCAACACCGACCGTGAGATGGTGCGGCTCTCCGATGTGCTGACCGCGCCGTCCACCCGCCGCGATCACCACCCACTGGTGATCGGGCTGGGCAAGGACATCGAGGGCGATTTCATCTCGGCCAACCTTGCCAAGATGCCGCACCTGCTGGTGGCCGGTTCGACCGGCTCCGGTAAGTCCAGCTTCGTCAACTCGATGCTGGTCTCGCTGCTGGCGCGGGCGACCCCGGAGGAGGTCAGGATGATCCTGATCGACCCGAAGATGGTGGAACTGACGCCCTATGAAGGCATTCCGCACCTGATCACCCCGATCATCACCCAGCCCAAGAAGGCCGCCGCTGCGCTGGCCTGGTTGGTCGAGGAGATGGAACAGCGCTACCAGGACATGCAGGCCTCGCGGGTGCGTCATATCGACGTGTTCAACGAAAAGGTGAGATCAGGGGAGATCTCGACGCCGCTGGGCAGCGAGCGCGTCTACAAGCCGTATCCCTACATCCTGGCCATCGTCGACGAGCTCGCCGACCTGATGATGACCGCGCCGCGTGATGTCGAAGAGGCCATCGTGCGCATCACGCAGAAGGCCCGCGCCGCCGGTATCCACCTGGTGCTGGCCACCCAGCGTCCGTCCGTCGATGTCGTCACCGGGCTGATCAAGACCAACGTGCCCTCACGACTGGCGTTCGCCACCTCGTCGCTGACCGACAGCCGCGTCATCCTGGACCAGCCGGGTGCGGAGAAGCTGATCGGTATGGGTGACGGCCTGTTCCTGCCGATGGGCGCCAACAAGCCGATCCGTATGCAGGGCGCGTTCATCAGCGACGAGGAGATCCACGCCGTCGTCGAGGCCACCAAGGCCCAGGCGGAGCCGGAGTTCGTCGAGGGTGTCACCAAGGCCAAGCCGGCCGGTGGTGAACGCGGCGATGTCGACCCCGATATCGGCGACGATATGGACGTCTTCCTGCAGGCCGTCGAACTCGTGGTGTCCAGCCAGTTCGGGTCCACCTCGATGCTGCAGCGCAAGCTGCGGGTCGGCTTCGCCAAGGCAGGCCGCCTGATGGACCTGATGGAGACCCGCAACATCGTCGGGCCCTCGGAGGGTTCCAAGGCGCGCGAGGTGCTGGTCAAACCCGATGAGCTGGCCGGCACGCTGGCGCTCATCCGGGGCGGATCCGACGCCAACGGGGCCGACGAGGATGACGAACCGGACTTCTAGAGGGTGAGCAGCATCCGGGTGTTGCCCAGAATGTTGGGTTTGACGTAGGACAGGTCCAGGAACTCGGCCATGCCGGTGTCGAACGAGCGGCACATCTCCTCGTAGACCTCGGCGGTCACCGGGGTACCCTCGATCTCCGCGAAACCGTGCCTGCCGAAGAAGTCGGTCTCGAAGGTCAGCACGAAGATGCGCTGCAGGTGCAGATCGCGGGCGACGTCGAGCAGCTGGGACACCACCCGGTGCCCGACTCCCTTGCCGCGCACCTTCGGATGCACCGCCACCGTGCGGACCTCGCCCAGGTCCGCCCACAGCACGTGCAGGGCGCCGCATCCGACGATCTCGCCGTCGACCTCGCCGACCCAGAACTCCTGCACCGCCTCGTACAGGTTGACCAGGTCCTTCTCCAGCAGGATCTTGCCTGCGTAGATGTCGACGAGCTCCTTGATGGACGGGACATCGGACGTCCGGGCGCGCCGGACGGTCACCTGGTCGATCACCTCACTCACAGCAGGGAGAGTATCGGCAATCGCAACCGATATTCTGTTGCGGTGCCGGGACAACCAGATACCGATCCAGTGGTGCCCCGTGCGTCCGTCGCCAACATCGCCAACCTGCTGACCGGTGTCCGTTTCATCCTCGTCCCGGTGTTCCTGGCGGCCCTGTTCGCCGGGGACGGCCACGAGACGTCCTGGCGAACAATTGCTTTCGTGGTGTTCGCCACCGCGGTCATCACCGATCACCTGGATGGCGCCCTGGCGCGGGCCTACGGCATGGTCACCGAATTCGGCAAACTGGCCGATCCGATCGCCGACAAGTTGCTGATCGGGTCGGCGCTGATCGGGCTGTCGATGCTCGGCGACCTGCCGTGGTGGATCACCATCGTCATCATGGCGCGTGAGGTCGGCGTCACCGTGCTGCGCCTGGCGGTGCTACGCCACGGCGTCATCCCCGCCAGTCGCGGCGGCAAGCTGAAAACGCTGGTCCAGGCCGTCGCCATCGGGCTGTTCATCCTGCCCATCTCCGGTGTGTGGCTCACGGTGGCGACCGGCATCATGTGGCTCGCCGTGCTGCTGACGGTGCTCACCGGTATCGACTATGTGGTCTCGGCGGTCCGCGATTCGCGGGCCCGGCCGGCCACCTGAGCGAGTCCGGGAACCACCAGCCACCCGATGGCGTTGACCCTTGTATGACGACACTGCTGCGTGAGGTGATCGGCGACGTCCTGCGTGGCGCACGGACCGAGCAGGGGCGCACCCTGCGGGAGGTGTCCGATGCGGCGCGGGTCAGCCTGGGTTACCTGTCCGAGGTGGAGCGCGGCCGCAAGGAGGCCTCCAGTGAACTGCTCAGCGCCATTTGCGATGCGCTCGACATCCCGATGTCGCGGGTGCTGTTCGACGCCGGCGAGCAGTTGGCCCGCCGCGAGTGTGCGGCGGCTCCGGTGACCGGTATCGACGCTGCGACCAAGGTTGTGATTCCGCAGGCTGTGTCCATGGCGGTGGCTTGATCGGGTGCCGAACCGATAGGTTGACACTCAACAGTTCCCCAGACGGCAGTAGCTCACACCGAATACAAGAAGGCGGAAACGTTCTCATGGCCAATCCGTTCGCCAAGGCGTGGAAATACCTCATGGCGCTGTTCAGCTCCAAGGTCGACGAGTACGCCGATCCGAAGGTGCAGATCCAGCAGGCCATCGAGGACGCACAGCGTCAACATCAGGCCCTGACCCAGCAGGCAGCCCAGGTCATCGGCAACCAGCGCCAGCTGGAGATGCGGCTGAACCGTCAGCTCGCCGATATCGAGAAGCTGCAGGCCAACGTGCGCCAGGCGCTGACCCTGGCCGACCAGGCCGCCGCCTCCGGTGATGCCGCCAAGGCCACCGAGTACACCAACGCCGCCGAGGCGTTCGCCGCTCAGTTGGTCACCGCCGAGCAGAGCGTCGAGGATCTCAAGGCCCTGCACGACCAGTCGTTGCAGGCGGCCGGCCAGGCCAAGAAGGCCGTCGAGCAGAACGCCATGGTGCTGCAGACGAAGATCGCCGAGCGCACCAAGCTGCTGTCCCAGCTGGAGCAGGCCAAGATGCAGGAGCAGGTCAGCAAGTCGTTGCAGTCGATGAGCGAGATCTCCGCGCCCGGCAGTACGCCGAACCTCGACGAGGTACGCGAGAAGATCGAACGCCGCTACGCCAACGCGATGGGCGCCACCGAGCTCGCCCAGAACTCGGTGCAGGGCCGCATGATGGAGGTGCAGCAGGCCAGCGTGCAGATGGCAGGGCACTCGCGTCTGGAGCAGATTCGCGCCTCGATGCGTGGTGAGGCGCTTCCCGCCGGCGATGCCACCCCGGCGACACCTGCCACTCCGGCCGCGAACCCTCCGGCTGCGGCACCGGAAAACCCACTCTCGCAATAGTTTTGGAGGGATAGATGGCGACCGGATCGAGGTCGGGGCGTCGGCACGGCTGGCGCGGGATGGCAGAACGCGGTCTGCAGAGCGGTATCGACACCGCGGCCGAGTTCTCCGATCTGCTCGCGACCAAGCTCGCCGCCATCTCCGATCCCCGGGCCAAACTGCTGCGCAAGCGGCGTTGGGCGCTGCGGCTGGGCATCTTCTTCGGCCTCAGCAGTGTCTTCTGGATCCTGGTCACCGCGGTGCTCGCATCGTGGAGCACCCCGGTGTGGGCACTGATCGTCACCGGGGTGATCGCCGCCGGCGCCGCCTTCCCCGCGACGCTGTTCTTCCTGCGGTACCGCTGGCTGCGGGCCGAACCACTACCCGTCGGGCCCGCCGCACGCCGGTTGCCGCCGTTCGGTTCGGCGGCCCGTAAGCCGATGGCTGATCTGGCCGCCGCCGAGCGTGGGCTGTACTCGATGCTGGGTGTGCTGCAACGCGGCCGGATGCTGCCCGAGGAGGAGCTGCGCGAGATCGCGGCGGCCGCCGGTCAGACGGCGGTCACCATGGCCGCCACCGCCAACGAGGTCGTCGCGATGGAACGCGCCGCGTCCTCGTCGCCGCGGTCACGTGCGCACCTGGCCCCGACCATCGCCTCGTTCGCCGGCCAGCTCACCCACGGGGCGCGCCAGTACGACGAGATGGTCACCGCTGCAGCACAACTGGTGTCCTCGGTGAATTCCGGGCCGGTGTCCAACTCGCCGATGGCCCAACAGCGTTACCGCAGCGAACTGGTCAACGCCACCGACCGGCTGCAGGGTTGGGCGCAGGCATTTGACGAGTTGGGTCAGCTACGCGGCGCCTAGATATCGTGCGTGCCGAGCTCGGCTGAATCCGGGCGCGGCCCGAACCGGTCGATGTAGGACTGGTGCTTGGCGGCGTCGCGCTTGCGTGCCAGCGCGTCCACCAGGGACGGATCGAGCCCGTGCACCCGCAGCATGTGTCGACGCCAGATCTTGTTCAGTGCGTGCGAGAAGTAGATGAACGGGATCAGGATCGGCACCGTCATCGCCAGGTGCACGTACAACGTCGTCGGGATCAGCCAGAACGGCGCCAACACCAGTACCGCGGGCACCAGCACCCGCAACATCACCCGGCGGGTGGCGCCGGGGCCTGCCAGATCGTTGCGTACCCAGTCCAGCATCGAATCGGGCAGTCGCTTGCCCAGGCAGTACCTGATCAGCTGGAACAGGTTGGGCTTGGTTCTGGACATCAGAGCTTGGGGCGCAGCGCGGGCAGCACCGCACCGGCCAGACCACGGGCCAGGGCTTTCGTCATGTCGAACATGTCGAAATAATCGCGCCACAGGGTGATCCGGCCGTCGTGCACCTCGAACACCCCGCACACCCAGAACTGCAGCCGCACCGGGCCGATGACCAGCGCGTCGGTGCGCTCGTTGAGCACGACATGGCCGTCGGCGGCGGTCCGGTGGATCGCCACATCGAACCCGAAGGCGGGCCGGTCCAGCGCCTTGAACACCTTGAGGGTGCGCGCCCGGCCGCGCACCGTCGGGAAGCCGACGTTCTGATAGACGAGGTCATCGTCGATCAGGGAGCCGGCGGTATCCAGATCGGGGCCACGCAGCGAGAACAGAAACTTCTCCACCGTGGCGATATTGGCCGCTTCGGTGGCGGTGAGAGCCTGGTCGGTCATGTACCTCAGGGTATGTGACAGGCTGGCCGGGTGCGTGTAGCCGTCGTGGCCGGTCCCGATCCCGGGCATGCGTTCCCGGCGATCGCCTTGTGCCTGCGTTTCGCCGCTGCCGGTGATGCCGCGACCCTGTTCACCGGTGCACAGTGGCTGGACACCGCGCGCGCCGCCGGTGTGCGGGCCCGCCTGTTGGAGGGCCTGGACCCCGACGAACAGGACGACGACGGGGACGCCGGGGCCAAGATCCACCACCGGGCGGCCCGGATGGCGCAGCTCAACGTCGCTGGACTGCGGTCGCTGGCACCGGATCTGGTCGTCTCGGATGTGATCACCGCAGCTGGCGGACTGGGTGCCGAACTGCTCGGTCTGCCCTGGATCGAACTGGTCCCGCACCCGCTGTACCTGCCGTCGCGCGGGCTGCCGCCGCTCGGGAGTGGTCTGGCGCCCGGGGTCGGGCTGCGTGGCCGGTTGCGCGACACGGTGATGCGGGCGCTGACGGCCCGGTCGATCCGGGCGGGGGAGCGCGACCGCTCGACGGCCCGGGTGGGTATCGGGCTTCCTGCGCGCGACCCGGGACCGTTGCGTCGGCTGATCGCGACACTGCCCGCCCTGGAGGTCGCACGCCCGGACTGGCCTGCCGCGGCCGTGGTCGTCGGACCACTGCATTTTGAACCGACCGCAGACGTGCTCACCCCGCCGCCGGGGGACGGCCCGCTGGTCGTGGTGGCACCGTCGACGGCGACGACCGGGACGGCGGGGCTGGCGGAGCTGGCATTGACCGCATTGGAACCCGGACGGGATCTGCCGGCCGCAACCCGGGTGGCGGTGTCCCGGCTCGGCGGGGCCGATCTGGACGTCCCGGACTGGGCGGTCGTCGGCCTGGGACGCCAGGACGAACTGCTCTCCGAGGCCGATGTGCTGGTATGCGGGGGCGGACACGGGATCGTCGCGAAATCACTGCTGCACGGGGTTCCGCTGGTGACGGTGCCCGGCGGAGGTGACCAGTGGGAGATCGCCAATCGTGTTGTGCGACAAGGAAGTGGACAGTTGATCAGGCCGTTGACGGCCGAGGCGCTGACCGCCGCGGTGGGTGCGGTGCTGGCGGATCCGGGGTATCGGTCGGCCGCCGAGCGGGCGCGGGCCGGTGCCGGCGAGGTGGCCGATCCGGTACGGGTGTGCCATGACGCGCTAGTTTGATAGCGTGCGCATCACCGAGTTCAACGAACGTGTGACGGGCCTGTTCGGTGCCGCCTATGGCGCGTCGGTGCTCGTCGATCACGTGCTGAGCGTGCTGGGTGGGCGTACCGCCGCCCAAGCCATCGAGGCGGGCGTGGAACCACGTGATGTGTGGCGCGCGCTGTGCGCCGACTTCGATGTCCCGCGCGACGAGTGGTGAATCACCGGCGCGCGTGTACCGCGTTGACCAGATCCAATGTCGTCTGCGTCGCCAGTCCCAGCGCGCGGCAATCGGCGGCGTCGAGTGTCCCGCACACCCAGTCCCAGTGCGCGGTGACCGTGTCACCGGGCGCCGGCACGGCCGACAACGACGCGCCGTCCCGGCTCCACCGCACCCGCTCGGCGAGCGGCGCACCGAGTGCCAGCGCACCGCCCGTGTAGGTGAGGGGGCGTGAGGTGATCGTCACGTGTTCACCGGCGACGGATTCGACGGTGCCCCAGCGGATACGGCAGTTCTGCAGGACCCGCAGCGGCGTCACCTGGTCACGGTCCAGGAACCGCACCCACGGGTAGACGACGAAGACGTGGAAGCTGTGGTGCGCCAGCACACCGCTCGGATCACTCAGATCCGACAGCAGGCCGGTGACCTGGCTGCCGAACGCAGTGCGCAACCGGTGCAGGAGCGCGCCGGGATGCACCCGGTCCAACAGGTCGCCACCCACCCAGTAGTTGCGGACCACGTCATCGCCGAGCGGATCGGTGCCGCCCACGGCGTCGGCGATCGCCCGCAGATAGGGCCAGGCGCCGTCGAACTCCGTCGCGTGCGCGGTGATGGCCGCCGTGTCGTCGGCACGCCACAGCACTCCCGGATCGGTGGGTCCGCAGTATCCGAGTTCGTTCGGGGGGTAGGCGTACCGGGCGAACGACGCATGTCCCGCCGGTATCTGCGCCGTACCGGTCATATCAGCAGATCCGCGGTAGTTGCTCGCCGACCGGCAGGTCCACCACCCTGGTGCCCCCGAGAGCGGTCCGCGCGACCACCATCCCCGGATGCTCGGCGACGCAGCGGCCGATCACCGCGGCGCGCGCCCCGAGCGGATGGCCGCGCATGGCGGCCAGCACCTGCTCGGCGTCGCCCGTCGGCACGAACGCCAGCAGCTTGCCCTCGTTGGCGACCTGCAGTGGATCCAGGCCGAGCAACCCGCACGCGTCGCGCACCTCGGCCGGGATCGGGAAGGTACGTTCGTCCAGGGCAATCCCGACGCGCGCCGCCTTCGCGATCTCGTTGAGTGTGGCCGCCACCCCGCCACGCGTCGGGTCCCGCAGCACGTGCAGGTCCGCGCCGGTGTCGATCATGGCGGCCACCAGCCCGTGCAGGGGTGCGGTATCACTGGCGACGGTGGTGGAGAACTGCAGCCCTTCGCGGCAGCTCATCACCGCCACTCCGTGCACACCGATATCGCCGCTGATGATCACCACGTCGTCCGGTGCCGCCCGCTGCGGACGGATATCGGCGCGGTCATCGACGATGCCGATGCCGGCGGTGTTGACGAACACATCGTCACCGTGGCCGGAGTCGACGACCTTGGTGTCACCGGTCACCAGTTTCACGCCGGCGGCCAGCGCGGCCGTGCCGAGCGTTCGCGCGACCTGTGCGATGTCCGCCAGCGCGGTGCCCTCCTCCAGGATGAACGCCGTCGACAGGACCAGCGGCCGCGCGCCCGCCATCGCGAGATCGTTGACGGTTCCGTTGACCGCCAGGTCACCGATGCTGCCGCCGGGGAACGTCAGCGGTTTGACCACGAACGAATCGGTGGAGAACGCCAACCGGGTCCCGCCGACCTCGATCACCGCCGCATCACCCATCCCGGCGTCGGCGGCCGGGCCGAAGGCGGGCAGGAACAGGTGCTCGATCAACTCGGCCGACATGGCCCCGCCGCCGCCGTGGCCCATCACGATATTCGGTGCATCGCGCAGCGGCGCCGGGCATACCCACGATTCGAGGTCGATCGATATCTCAGGCATGGGTCACCTCGAGTCGTCGGTACAGGTAGTAGGCGGCGCAGGCGCCCTCGGAGGAGACCATCGTCGCGCCCAGCGGATTACGCGGCGTGCACTCGCAGCCGAAGGCCGCGCATTCGTGAGGTTTGATGAGACCCTGCAATACCTCCCCGGACCGGCAGATCACCGACTCGGCGGTGTGGATTCCGGTGACCGAGAATCGGTACTCGGCATCGAAATCCCGGTAGGCGGCCGACAGCCGCCACCCGCTGCGCGGGATCATGCCGATACCACGCCAGGTGCGATCGGTGACATCGAAGACATCCGCCAGCATCGCCTTGGCCGCGGTGTTGCCCTGGACCTGCACCGCGCGTGGATAGGCGTTCTCCAGTTCATGGCGTCCGGATTCCAGCTGGATCACCGTGCGCCGGATACCTTCCAGGATGTCGAGTGGTTCGAACCCGGTGACCACGATCGGGATCCGGTACTTCTCGGTGAGCGCCGGGTATTCGCCGGTGCCCATCACGCAACAGACGTGCCCGGCCGCCAGGAACGCCTGTACCCGGCAGGTCGGGGACTCCATGATGGCGGCGATCGCCGGCGGTACCAGCACATGTGACACCAGTAGCGAGAAATTCGTGATACCAAGCCGTTTGGCCTGATACACCGTCATGGCGTTGGCGGGTGCGGTGGTCTCGAATCCGATCCCGAAGAACACCACCTGCCGGTCGGGGTTCTCCCGGGCAATGGTCAGCGCATCCAGCGGGGAGTACACCACCCGGACGTCGCCGCCTTCGCTCTTGATCCGGAACAGGTCCTTCGCGCTGCCCGGTACCCGCAGCATGTCGCCGAACGAGCAGAAGATCACCTCGGGCCGGGCGGCGATCGCCAGCGCCTTGTCGATCATCTCCAGCGGTGTCACGCACACCGGGCAACCGGGGCCGTGGATCATCTCGATCTCGTCGGGCAGTAGCTGGTCGATACCGTGTCGGATGATCGAATGCGTCTGCCCGCCACAGACTTCCATGATCGACCAGCGTCGGCTGGTGGCCGCGCGGATCTGGTCGACGAGCTTGCCGGCCAGCTCAGGGTTGCTGAATTCGTCCAGATACTTCATGACGTCACCTCGGTTGCACTGTCCTGCGGCGGGACGAGCCCCGCTTGTCGCGCCGCGATCTCGAATCCGTCACCGAACTCCTCGTCGAGCACCCCGAGATGCTCGAACTCGGCCAGCGTCCTCTTCGCGGACTCCTCGTCGAGGCGCTGAATCGCGAATCCGACATGGACGACGACGTAGTCACCGACGGCCGCGTCGGGGATGTACTGCAGGCAGACGTCCTTCTGGATGCCGCCGAAGTCGACCAGCGACATCAGGGTGCCGTCCCGGTCGGCCAGACTCAGGATCTTGCCTGGAACCGCCAAACACATGGGCTACTCCTTTCATACCGAGTTCCCCACCAACAGTTGGCCGAGTGCGATACCGCCGTCGTTGGGCGGCACGTGCCGATGCGTGATGACCTCGAAACCGTCGGCGTCCAGTGCGTCCAGGGTGAGTCGCAACAGCAGCGCATTCTGGAACACGCCGCCGGACAACGCGATGGTGGGTGCGCCGGTGCCGGCGGCCTGCGCGAGACCCACGATCAGGTCGGCGACCGCCCGGTGGAACCGTGCCCCGATCATCGCGGCCGGCACACCCGCGCGGGTGTCGGCGACGATGGCGGCCAGCACCGGCGCGGGGTCGATGACGGCCGGGTCGGCCCTGTCGATGCGGAAGGCGTAAGCCGTTGCCCCGCAATCCACACCGCGTGACAGTCCCTCGAGTTCGATCGCGGCCTGCGCCTCGTAGTCCACCACCTGGCGCACCCCGGCCAGTGCGGACACCGCGTCGAACAACCGGCCCATGCTGGAGGTGTCGACGCAGCCGAGTCCGGTCTGCACCTGGTGGGCGAGCACGGCGCGTACGTCATGCGGGCAGGCACGCACCGGCGCCAGGTCGTCATCCCAGGGCAGGCCGGCGGCCCACAGGTGGGTCAGGGCCATCCGGTAGGGACGCAGCACGCTGATGTCTCCTCCGGCCAGCGGCACGTACTTCAACTGGGCCACCCGCCGGTAGCCCTTGTAGTCGGCGAGCAGCACCTCGCCGCCCCAGATCGCACCGTCAGGGCCGTAACCCGTTCCGTCGAAGGCGAATCCGAGTACCTGCGCGGTGCCGTCCAGGCCGTGCTCGGCCATCACCGCCGCGATATGGGCGTGGTGGTGTTGGACGGAACGCAGTGGCCGCCCCGCGGCGTGACGTCGTGCCCACGCCGTGGACCGGTAGCCGGGGTGCGCGTCGGTGACCAGTGTGGTGGGTTCCACGCCGGTCAGAGCCCGTAGATGGTGCTGCGCCGAGTCGAAGGCGGTCAGGGTCGCCAGATCGTCCATATCGCCGATGTGCTGGCTCAGCCAGGCGTATTTCCCGTCGGCGATGCCCAGGGTGTTCTTCAGATCGGCCCCGACCGCCAGGGTCGGCGGAACGGATACCGGCAGGGCGACCGGGAGCGGGGCATGACCGCGGGAGCGGCGCACCGGTATCTCGCGGTCGCCGAACACCCGGATCACCGAGTCGTCGCAGGGCACCAGGATCGCCCGGTCATGTATCAGCCACCCGTCGGCGAGCGGCGCGAGCCGATCGACGGCATCGTCATCGGTGAAGCAGATCGGTTCGCCGCCCAGGTTTCCCGAGGTCATCACCAGTACGGTCGGCGCCGGCTCGTCGCCGGGCAGCCCGAACAACAGCGTGTGCAGCGGCGTGTACGCCAGCATCACGCCGAGGTCCGGAATATGCGGCGCGACGGCATCGTCCACCGCGGCCCCGGTACGGCGCGGCAGTAGCACGATCGGGCGTTGCGGCCCGGTCAGCACCCGTCCGGACGCAGTGTCCACGTCGGCGATCGTGCGCGCTGCCGGAAGGTCGGCGACCATCACCGCGAACGGTTTGTCACCGCGCCGCTTCCGGGCCCGCAGTTCGGTGACCGCCGCGCCGTGGGCGGCATCGCAGGCCAAGTGGTATCCGCCGATGCCCTTGACGGCAAGGATCCCGCCGCGACGCAACAGGTTTCGCGCATCCCGCAGTCCGGTCTCACCGTCGGCGCGGTGACCGTCATGGTCGCGAAAGCTCAGTGTCGGTCCACAGTCGGGGCAGCAGACCGGCTGGGCATGAAAGCGCCGGTCGGCCGGGTCGGCGTATTCCCGGGCGCATTCGGCGCACATCGGGAAGGCCGCCATGGTGGTGGCGGCGCGGTCATAGGGCAGTGAGGCGATGATGGTGAAGCGCGGGCCGCAGTTGGTGCAGTTGACGAAGGCGTGCCGGTAGCGCCGGTCGGTGCGATCCCGCTGCTCGGCGGCACAGTCGGCGCACATCGCGACATCGGGGGACACCAGGGTGCGGCCCCCGTCCGAGCGGGACGTGTCGACGATGGTGAACCCAGTGCCACCGCGCAGTGGAAGATCCTGTGTCCGAATGGTTTCGATCACGGCGAGCGGCGGGGGCCGGTCCCGGAGACGGTCCAGGAAATCTCCGATGGCGGTGGCGTCGCCTTCCACCTCGATGACCGCGCCGGAGCTGTCGTTGCGCACCGACCCGGTCAGGGCCAGCGACGCCGCGGTGGTGTAGACGAACGGCCGGAAACCGACGCCCTGGACCACTCCGTGCACCGCGATGAGCAGCCGGCGGCGGGTCATGGGCCGCTGCCCATCAGTTTCAAGCCGTCCAGCGCCGCGGCGGCCCCGGCCGCATCGGTCTTCTCGACCACGAAGCCCATGTGGATGATCACCCAGTCCCCGGGTCCGAAGGTCTCCTCGGGCAGCATGCCGATGTTCACCTTGCGCGCCTCGCCGGCCACGTCGACGAGCGCGAGCTGATCGCCGTAGCCGTCCAGCATCCGGATCACCTGCCCCGGTATCCCCAGGCACATCGGTCAGCCCTCCGAAATCAGCATCGACGACAGGCGCGTCACGGCCGCCTCGACCTCGCCGATCGCGGCGGGCACCGCCGCCGCGACGAGGTCGGACAGACCGATACCTTCCGCGACAGTGCTTATCTCACAACCGATCACGACCGTCGGCGGGGGAGTGCCGCCCAACGCCTGCAGGCTCGCGAACACCGCGGCGGGATCCATCGCATGCGCGTCCAGACCCGCAGCGGCCGACAGCGATTCGTGGTCGGCCTCGAACACGTGCACGGTCCCTGGCGCACCCCGATCCGGGACCGCGTCGACGAGCACCAGCGCGTCCCACCCGTCGAGCAGGTCGTAGGCCAGGTGCATCCCCCGGATGCCGTAGTCGACCGCGCGCACATCCGGCCCGGCCGGGTGGACGTGGCGCAGCACCTCGGGGCCGAACCCGTCGTCACCGAGGAAGATGTTGCCGATCCCGGCTACCAGAATCCGTGACGTGAGGGCACCTCCGTCACATCCGCCGCATACGCAGATAACGCCGCGCATCCGGGATGGAGCGCAGTCCCACGACCGCGCCGGCAACCACCACCACGGCGGCGGCCGCCACCGCCACCCAGCCCACTACTTCCATTTCGGTCTCCCTTCGATCAACGGTTCGACACCCAGCGGTTCAACCTCGTCGGGCGCGAAGTACAGATAGCGGCCGTACCAGTCGTGCAGGTCGGCGGCCGGGTCGTCCTCGAGGACCACCCCGATCTGCTGGTCTCCGTCGACGGTCTCGTGCACGGAGGTGACCCGCGCGATCCGGTCGGCGTAGAAGAGGTCCTGTGCATCGGCGCGCCGGGACGGCCGCAACCGGACCCGGCTGCCGCGACTCACCCGCGTCCCGTTGACCAGCACCGCGTCGATGCCCGGATCAACGGCGTTGTCCGCCAGCGGATCCCACCAGTCCACCCCGTCGGGGACCTCCGGGATCAGGCCCGGCATCGCGGTGTGCAGATCACGCAGCACCCCGTGCAGGTTCAGCAGGGCTTCCGGTGACATCGCGTCACAGCGGTCGATGAGTTGCGCGGCCAACGGGTCGGTGGCGCGGGCCTGGGCCTTCTCGTCATCGGTCAGGGTCATGACCCGCAGCGTGAGGATCTCGTCGATCTCGGTGGAGTCGTAGAGGGCGCCCTCGCTCTGTTCGGCGATCTCGGGGTGGTCGTAGAGGATGATCGGTGACACCAGCATCACGGAGGTGTCGCCGGGCGGGCCGGCCAGCACCGGGAAGCAGCGGTGCTGCCGGCACCGGCCGACCGCCTCGACGGCCGCTGCAGGGGGGTCCAACAGCGACACGAACTGACCGTCGGAGACGTTGACGATGAGGTGGGTGCCGATCAGCGAGGTGGCAACGGCGTGCTGTTTGTCCACCGGTGGCGTCCCGATATTGCGTAGCGACAGGCCGATTCGCCGCAGACCGCCATCTGCCTCGGATGTCACCGTCAGCTCGGCGTGCAGTTGCTCGCGGGTGTGGACCAGCCGTCCGCCCGGGATCCGCTCGGTATCGTGGCCGCCGGGAACGACGAGGGGCAGCGTCCGCGCGGCGCCCGGCGTGTCGAACGGGCCGACCGGCAGCTCGCATTCCACCGCCTCGTCCCAGCTGAGCCAGGTGCGGCCGGCCGCGGTCAGTTCGCCGACCGGTTCGAAGCCACCGTTCAGTTCGCGTTCGACGGCCCGGTGTTGCAGTTGCAGGAACCGCACCACGATGTTCAACGAGGCTTCGGGTCCGGGTCGCAGCAGCAGTTGGCCCGAGAGGGTGGCGTCCTCGCCGATCCCGCGTTCGGCCGCCCGCTGTGGGCCCAGCACACCGAATTGCCACCGGGACTGATTCTTTCCCGATGTCGCCCGGTACGGGTAGAGCAGGTAGCCCTCGTAGAGCACGGCGTCGGCGACGGCTCTCACCCGGTCCCTGACGGCGCTCATCGGGCGTCCTCGGCGGCGCGGGTGTCCAGCAGTGCGGTGACGGCGGCATCCAATCCCAGCATGCCGTGCGCGGACTTGTAGGCAACGAGCGCATTGATGGTGTCATGGGCCAGCCGCACCCAGCCGGTGTTCGGGAAGTGCAGGTCGATGAGGTCGCGCCACACCGCGACCGGCATATCGTAGTGGTCCTCGCGGTCCCACGGGATCTGCTGGACGGCGAAGTTGTTGCGGCCCTTGATGAATACCGTTCCGCTGAACAGGAACTGCAGGGGGATGATGCCGTCCTGCAGGGCATGGAAGTACTTGGCCGCGGTGACCTCGAAATCGTAGGTGCACACCAGCGGCAGTTCCACCTGCGTGGTACCCACGAACCCGGGCACCATGGCGCTGGTGTGCTGCCACAGGAAGGTGTGCTGGGTGGTGCTCCACCGGTCCCGGGTGCCGAACAGGTCCAGCAGGCCGGCCGCTTCCTCGTCGGTGTAGCCGCGGCGCAGCGGTTCGATGCGCACCTGGCAGCGCAGTGCGATGGCGTGCACCGGTTCGTCGCCGATGGCTGCGATCCCCAGCCGCGTCGTCAGCATCGGTGTCACCGCGTACGGCTCGGGAGCCATCGCGAGCACCGCGAACGTCACGTCACTCACGGCATGACCACCTTGCTGCGGGCCCCGACACGGTCGAAGAAGTCGTCGACGAACCGGCGCACCTGCTGGCCACCGTCGAAGCCGTGCCACAGCATCCGCAGCCGGCCGACGAACTCGTAGCAGGTATCGATGGGCACCAGAAAACATTCGCAGGCACCGCCGTGCCCGTCGGGTACCCGGACGATGAGTGCCTCGGTGTCGTCGGCGAGCAGTTCCACCCGCGGATCCGCGCTGCGGATCTGGTCCCAGGCGGTCAGATCCAGCTCCGATTCGGTGGCTCCGGCCGGGCCGGGATAGAACGCCACCGTGCGGCCGAGCGTGGAATTGCGGAAGAAGAACGCCAGCCCGACCGGGATCTGCAGCAGATCCCAGACCCGGCTGCCGAGTGCGAAGTCCGGGAAGGCCAGGTACCGGTCGGGCACCGCCCGGTAACGCAGGACGGCGGCGGTGTCGGTGAACAACAGAAAGCAACCCCGGCAGACGCACATCAGTTGTCGGCCGTCGAGATCGACCACATGCTGGTGTTCGTCGGCGATCGACTCCGAGCACATCTCGCAGCGTTCGCCGGCCGGAGCGGGCGCCGGGCGGTTGGCGCGGATCCGCGCCAGCACGTCGTAGGCGCCGGTCATGACGCACCGGCCGGCACCGCGACGGACAGCACGCCGTCGCGTATCAGCAGTGGTACCGGGTCGAGATGTTCGGCCGTGTCGGCGTCGTCGTCGAGGCGGGCCCCGGCGTGCACGATATCGAAGTGCGCATGGCAGCGTGGACAGCGCAGAACAGGGTCGGCCGCACCCAACCGCCGGTGCAGGGCGGCCCCGGCCAGGGAGCCGTCACAGCGGCCGCACCGGTCCTGGTAGACGAACAGCTCGTCGCCGACCCGGCAGGCCACCAGGGTGGCGGTGGCGACCCGGAATCCGCCGACCTCGCCCGGGCCGAGTTCGGCGAACTCGGGCACCGGATGCCAGGCCGTCGCGGTCTGGCCGTTGCGGTGGACCCGGCTCAGCAGTGACTCCACCGGGATCACCCCGGCACCTGGTGCGGTGTCGGCGGATACCACCTCGATACCGGTGACCTCCGGGGCGGCCGCGCGGATGGCATCCTCGACGGTGAGTTCCAGGGTGACCGCGGAGGACGGACAGCTCTTGCAGCTGCCCGTGAACTGCAGCCGGACCGTGGCATCGTCGGTGATACCGAGCAGGGTGACATCGCCACCGTGGGAGCCCAGATAGGGTCTGACCCCGTCCAGGGCATCCTCGATACGCCGGGTGGTGTCGTGCGGGTGCAGCCCGTGCACCAGCAGCAGGCTGGCGATCAGGTCATCGGCGGCGAGCTCCTCGGTGAGCGCGGGATGCGCGGCGGTCAGCTCCGTGATGCGTTGCAGCGCGGCGCCGTACAGGTCGGTGACCTCACCGACCAGCTGTTCGGCTCGGATGCGTGCCACTGTGCCGCCCGTCGCGCTGGCGTCGAGCAGCGTCTGTATCCGGTCGCCCGCCGCGCGCCAATGTGCCTCTCCCCGGATGAGGCCCTGGGTTTCGTCGGGGCTTGACAATCCAGGCGGGCCCATAGGCTATTCCCCGGTGGCGGACTGGGTGGGGGAGTGCAACCGCTCCAAGGTTTTTCCGTTACCCAGGTACATGTGCACCCCACAGGGCAGACAGGGGTCGAAGCTTCGCACCGTGCGCATGATGTCGATGCCCTTGAAATGTTCCCGGTCGTTCTCCTCGAAGATGGGCTGGCCCTGTACCGCGTCCTCGTAGGGACCCGGGGTGCCGTAGCTGTCCCGAGGGTTGGCGTTCCACGGTGTCGGTGGGTAGGGATGGTAGTTGGCGATCTTGCCGTCGCGGATCACCATGTGATGGCTCAGCACACCACGCACCGCCTCGGTGAACCCGCAGCCGATGCCCTCGTCGGGCACATCGAAGTGCTCCCAGGTCTTGGTACGGCCGGCGCGGATCTCGACGAGCGCCTTCTCCGCGAAATGCAGTGCGGCCGCTGCCGCATAGGCCTGGAAGTAGGTCCGGGCACGGTTGCGTTCGATGGTGTTGCTGCCGTGCTGCGGGATCTTCCATTCCAGCTCGACCGGTCCCTTGAGAATGGTCTTGGGCAGGTTGATCTGCACGCTGTGTCCGGTGGACTTGACATAGCCGATATCGACCAGCCCGGCCAGCGCGGTGGACCACAGCCTGGCCAGCGGACCGCCACCGGTATCCAGCGCCAGGTGGTCCTTGCCGTCGAACCAGCGCGGCGACATCACCCAGCTGTACTTGTCCTCCATGTCACGTTTCTGCGGGTGCGGGTTGGTGTGCTGATTCCACGGGTGCCGACGATCGACCGGGTTGCCGAGCGGGTCGCTGTTGACGAACATCTCCTGGTCGGTCCAGTCGTCGTAATAAGAACTGCCCAACAGGATCCGGATACCGAGATTGATGTCGACCAGCGAGTGGGTGACCAGCTTGCCGTCGACCACCACGCCCGGCGTCACGAACATCGCGTCGCCCCAGCGTTCCATGTCCTTGTAGGCGAAATTGCACACCTCGGGATCCTGGAAGGAACCCCAGCAGCCGAGCAGGGTGCGGCGCAACCCGACCTGCTCGTAGCCGGGGATGGCCTCGTAGAAGAAGTCGAACAGGTCGTCGTGCATGGGCACGACCTTCTTCATGAACTCGACGTAGCGCATCAGCCGGGTCATGTAGTCGGTCATGAGCTGGATGGTGGCGACCGTGCCCACACCGCCCGGGTACAGCGTGGACGGGTGCACATGCCGGCCTTCCATCAGGCAGAACATCTCGCGTGTCCAGCGGCTGACCTGCAGCGCCTCCCGGTAGAACTCTCCGGTGAACGGGTTGAGCGAGCGCATGATGTCGGCGATGGTCCGATAGCCATGTGCATCGGACTGCGGCGCCAGCGTGTTCTCTGCCTTGGCGAGCACGCTCGGATTGGTCTCGGCGACCATCTTCTCGCAGTAGTCGACGCCGACCAGATTCTCCTGAAAGATGTTGTGGTCGAACATGTATTCGGCAGCCTCGCCGAGGTTGACGATCCATTCGCCGAGGTGCGGAGGTTTCACGCCGTAGGCCATGTTCTGGCAGTAGCAGGAACAGGTGGCGTGATTGTCACCGCAGATTCCGCAGATGCGGCTGGTGATGAAATGCGCGTCGCGCGGGTCCTTGCCCTTCATGAAGATCGAGTAGCCGCGGAAGATCGACGAGGTGCTGTGGCATTCCACCACTTCACGGTTCTCGAAGTCGATCTTGGTGTAGATGCCGAGGCTGCCGACAATCCGGGTGATCGGATCCCAGGCCATCTCCACGAGCTGGCCTGGCTCACGCTTGACCTGTGACGGTTCCGGAACGATCGTCGTCGTTGTGGACTGGGTTGTCATGGACTTCGCTCCCTAACTGAACCTCGCTTGCCCGACCTACCAGGTGCGGGTCGCTCCCGTTTCGAGCGTTGTGCCGCGGTGCCGCCAGCGTGGTTCCACATCGACGGTGTGTCCGGTGATGTGGCGTAAGCCGCGGATCACCGATCCGTACAGTCCCGATGCCGCGGTGGAGACCTTGCCGCCGGGTGGCTCGTCCATGAAGGGCATGAACTTGTCCGGGAACCCCGGCATCGTGCACCCGATGCAGATACCGCCGACATTCGGGCAGCCGCCGATACCGTTGATCCAGCCGCGCTTGGGCACATTACATTTGACGACCGGTCCCCAACATCCCAGTTTGACAATGCATTTGGGTGATCCGTATTCGTGAGCGAAGTCGCCCTGCTCATAGTATCCGGCCCGGTCGCAGCCCTCGTGCACCGTGGCACTGAACAGCCACTTGGGTCGCAGCGCTTCGTCCAGCGGGATCATCGGCGCCTGATCGGTGGCCATGTACAGCAGGTAGGTCAGCGTCTCGGACAAGTTGTCCGGGTGGATCGGGCAGCCCGGAACGCAGACGATGGGGATACCCGCCTTGCTCTTCCAGTCCCATCCCAGATAGTCGGGAACACCCATGGCGCCGGTGGGGTTGCCGGCCATCGCATGGATGCCGCCGTAGGTGGCGCAGGTGCCGACGGCCACCACAGCGGTTGCCTTGGGCGCCAACCGATCCAGCCACTCACTGGTGGTCATCGGTTGCCCGGTGGCCGGGTCGTTGCCGAACCCGCACCAGTAGCCGTCGGCGTGCAACTGCTCGTTGGGTATCGACCCCTCGACGACCAGTACGAACGGTTCCAGTTCACCCCGGTCGGCCCGGAAGAACCATTCGAGGAAGTCGTCGGCACCCCCGTTCGGTCCGCATTCGAAGTCGATCAGGGGCCAGTGCACGGCGATCTTGGGCAGGCCGGGGAGCGCGCCGAGTGCGATCTCCTCGATGCTGGGCTGGGTGGCGGCAGTCAACGCCACGGAATCGCCGTCACAACTCAGGCCGGCGTTGATCCAGAGCACGTGGATCAGCGTCTCTTCTGCTTTGACTGCTGCCGAAGTGGGCATAGCGCAGTTCTTTCCGGGACGGGCTGGGTCCCTACTTAGATCTTTCCGCGATCTTCCAAGGGGACGAACTGAATCCCCTCCACCGCAGGAGTCGAGGTTCGGCCCGCTATGCGGTGCTGATACTCGGTTTACTCCGAGGGGTTTGACTTGTCAACGGAGGGTGGTCATATGTTCGCGTCCGGCCGCCGCGGCGATCCAATCCTGCCAGGCCGCGATGCCCTCGCCGGTGGCCGCCGACAGCGGAAGTACCTGCACGCCGGGGTTCAGGGAACGAACCGCGCGCCGAAAGACTTCGAGATCGAAGTCCACATACGGCAGTAGATCCACCTTGTTGACGATGACCAGACCTGCTGCGGCGAACATGTGCGGATATTTCAGCGGCTTGTCGGCACCCTCGGTGACCGAGATGACCACCACCATGGTGTGCTCGCCGAGATCGAACAAGGCCGGGCAGACCAGATTGCCCACGTTCTCGATGAACAACAGTGAATATGGTTCGGGATCAAGGGTATTCAGTGCATCGGAGATCATCTGCGCATCGAGATGACAACCCGACCCGGTATTGATCTGTACGGCACGGGCGCCGGCGGCCCGGATGCGCTCGGCGTCCAGCAGGGTTTCCTGATCGCCCTCGATGACGGTGACCGCCCGGCCGGAGCCGAGCAGTTCGCCGATGGTGCGCTCCAGAAGCGTCGTCTTGCCGGCGCCCGGCGAGCTGGTGACGTTGAGGGCCACGATCTTACGTTCGGCCAGCCAGGCCCGGTTGTGTCCGGCGAGGTGGTCGTTCTTGGCGAGGACCTTCTGTTCGAGCGAGATGGTCTCGGTGTGGGAGTGCTCGTGGGAGTGCTCGTGGGAGTGCTCGTGGCCGGGCATCGTGACGGTTGCCGCGTCCTCGCCGCAGCCGCAGGTGGCGCACATATCAGCTCACTTCCATCGAGAGGATCTTGAGTTCCCGTCCGGTCAGCACCTCGACGTCGGCGCTGCCGCAGCGGCACAGCAGGATGGGGTAGGCCACCGCGAAGTGTGTGCCGCAGTCGCGGCAACGGGCGGTGCAGGGTGGGATGTCGAGATCCAGGCGGGCACCGTCGGCGACGGTGCCCTCGGTGGCCAGATCGAAACAGAACCGCATCGAGTCGGGTACCACCGCGCACAGCGCGCCGATCTCGACCTTGACGCTGAGCACCCGGCGACCTGCGGCGTGTTCACACACCGCCTCGACGACGCTCTGGGTGATTGCCATTTCGTGCACGTTCGCCCCGATCCGGGCTGGATCACTCCACGATAGGCCCGCCCCTGTCTGGCCGCAACGGCGTGTCCGCTTGCCTTCGAACACCTGTTCGCTAATCTGGTGATCGTTCGACCGGAAGCTACTTGTCGGTGGCTCGTCCTAGTGTCTGAGCCAACCGACCGGAACCCCGGTCAGACCGTACGACTACCGGAGAGGTATTCCCATGGCACCACAGGCTCCCGATCGCGAAAAGGCACTCGAACTGGCGATGGCTCAGATCGAGAAGAACTACGGCAAGGGCTCGGTGATGCGCCTCGGTGAGGAGGTGCGCCAGCCGATCTCGGTCATCCCGACCGGCTCCATCTCGCTCGACGTCGCACTCGGTATCGGCGGTCTGCCGCGCGGCCGGGTCGTCGAGATCTACGGCCCGGAATCCTCGGGTAAGACCACCGTCGCGCTGCACGCGGTGGCCAATGCCCAGGCCGCCGGCGGTATCGCGGCGTTCATCGACGCCGAGCACGCGCTCGATCCGGAGTACGCCAAGAAGCTGGGTGTGGATACCGACGCACTGCTGGTGTCCCAGCCCGACACCGGCGAGCAGGCCTTGGAGATCGCCGACATGCTGGTGCGCTCCGGTGCCATCGACCTCATCGTCATCGACTCGGTGGCGGCCCTGGTGCCGCGCGCGGAGATCGAGGGTGAGATGGGTGACAGCCACGTCGGTCTGCAGGCCCGCCTGATGAGCCAGGCGCTGCGCAAGATGACCGGTGCGTTGAACAACTCCGGCACCACCGCGATCTTCATCAACCAGCTGCGCGAGAAGATCGGTGTGATGTTCGGTTCGCCGGAGACCACCACGGGTGGTAAGGCGTTGAAGTTCTACGCCTCGGTGCGCCTGGATGTCCGTCGGATCGAGACGCTCAAGGACGGAACCGACGCCGTCGGTAACCGCACCCGCGTCAAGGTCGTCAAGAACAAGGTGTCCCCGCCGTTCAAGCAGGCCGAGTTCGACATCCTGTACGGCCATGGCATCAGCCGCGAGGGCTCGCTCATCGACATGGGTGTCGAGCACGGCTTCATCCGTAAGTCCGGCTCGTGGTTCACCTACGAGGGTGAGCAGCTGGGGCAGGGCAAGGAGAATGCCCGCAAGTTCCTGCTGGAGAACGGCGAAGTGGCCAACGAGATCGAGAAGAAGATCAAGGAGAAGCTCGGTATCGGTGCCGTGCTGACCGACGATGACGTTCTCCCCGCCCCCGTCGACTTCTGAGTCGGCCGAATCCGGGAAGGGACCCAAGCGCGAGGAGCAGGCGCGGGACGTGTGTCTGCGTCTGCTCACCGTGCGGGCCCGGACCCGGGCCGAACTCGTCGAGCAGCTGACCAAGCGGGGCTATCCCGACGAGGTCATCACGCCGGTGCTCGGCCGCCTCGTCGAGGTCAAGCTGCTCGATGATGCCGCGTTCGCCCAGGAGTGGGTGCGCAGTCGCCGCGCCAACTCCGGAAAAGGCAAGCGCGCCTTGGCTGTCGAGCTGCGAACCAAGGGTGTCGACGAGGAGCTGATCGCCGAAACACTGGACAGTGTGGATGCCGGCGAATGGCGGGTGCAGGCCGAACAGTTGGTGGCCACCAAGCTGCGTCGTGAGCGTCTCGACGACGAGCTGAAGGTGACCCGCCGACTGGTCGCGATGCTGGCCCGCCGCGGCTACAACCAGGGCATGGCCTTCGACGTCGTCAGCACCCAACTCGCCCAGGAACGCGAGCGGCGGGCGGTCTGAACCTAGATCAGGAACCCGCCGTCGACATCCAGATTCGCGCCGGTGATGTAGCCGGATTCCGGCGAGGCCAGGAACGCCACAGCGCCGGCGACGTCCGACGTCTGGCCGTAGTGGCCGACGGCCAGTAGCGGGGTCATCTGGTCGGCCAGCGGACCTTCGGCCGGGTTCATATCGGTGGCGATCGGTCCCGGCTGGATGTTGTTGACGGTGATACCGCGCGGGCCCAGGTCGCGGGCCAGTCCGCGGGTGAATCCGGCGACGGCGGCCTTCGACAGCGCGTAGATCGAGAATCCCGGTACCGGGACACGTTCGGCATTGACGCTGCCGATGTTGATGATGCGGCCACCCTTGTTGAGCTGCGCCACGGCCGCTTTGCTGGCGACGAACACCCCGCGCACGTTGATGTTGACGATCCGGTCGAACTCTTCGAGGTCAGAATCCTCGATGAGGGCACCCGAGGCGACACCGGCGTTGTTCACCAGGATGTCGAGGCCGCCGAGCTCGGCGACGGCGGTGTCCACCGAGGCGGCCACAGCGTCGGCATCCGCAGCGTCGGCCTGGATCGCGACGACCTTCGCCCCGGCGGCGGTCAGTTCGGCGACCAGTGCTTCTGCGGGGGCGGGTGACGAGTTGTAGGTGAACGCGACCGACGCCCCGTCGGCGGCGAGGCGGCGGACGATCTCGGCGCCGATGCCGCGGGAGGCGCCGGTGACGAGTGCGCGGCGTCCGGACAGGGGTGCTGTGGTGCTGGTCATGACGACCTCCGGTATGGGAAGGTTCTTTCGAACCGATTGGTTACTAAATACGTTCAGGTCAAGCGGATATGCATACGGATCATTCCGCATTGTGGCCGGAGTCACACGGGAGGTGTCATGGCGATCGGGCGACCGAGAGAATACGAACCCGAGCAGGTTCTCGACGTCGCGACCCGGTTGTTCTGGGAACGCGGCTACGACGGCGTGTCGATCACCGATCTCACCGAGGCGACCGGGGTCAACCGACGCACCCTATACGCAGCATTCGGGTCCAAGGACGATCTCTACCGCCGGGCGATCGAACACTACGTGGCCGGCCATGGTGGTTATGCCGCCGAGGCGCTGGCCCGGCCGACGGCGCGTGAGGTCGCGTCGGCGATGATGCACGGCGCGGCCGACGCCACCTCGACACCACAGCGGCCGCAGGGCTGCCTGCTGGTGCAGCCGGGCGCCGAGCTGGCCGAGTTGCGCGATGCCGGCGTGCAGGTGCTCGTCGACCGGTTCACCGCGGCTCAGGCCGACGGTGAGCTCGCCGGACAGGATCCGTGCGCGCTGGCCCGCTGGGTCGCTGCGGTGTGCCAGGGCATCGCGATCCAGGCCCGCAGTGGTGCCACCCGCGACGAACTGCATGCCATCGCCGATCGGTCGCTGCTGGCCTGGCCGGCCGAGTCTCAGTAGAGGCCCTGCTCCAGGGCGGCCAGCATGCGGACCGCCCCGGCGATGTCGTGGTCGCCGGAATTCTGTAGTGCCGCATCGAGAATCGACGACCAGATCGCCCTGATGCGAGCCAGGTTCTCGGCGGCCAGTTCGGTGGACTGCAGGCGATATTGTCGATTGTCGGCCGGGTCGGGGGAGCGCCGGATCAGCCCCTTGGTCTCGAGGTCGCGCAGCGCACGGCTGAGATTGCTGCGTTGGAGGCCGGTGCCCGCGGCGACCGCACTCGGGCCGGTGTCGGGGTGGTGGTCGATGAAGCGCAGCACCGTCACCTCGGTCGCCGACAGGTCGAGCACGGACGGGTCGGCCGCGGTGCGCGCCTTGATCGCGCGGGACACCGTGAGCACCAGATCCGCCAGGTCGGCCAGTTGCTCGGTGTGACTCGATCGGGCTTGCATGGCGCCAGCCTACCTGATAGTTATATGTTAATAACTATCAAATGATAATGACTTTTGGAGAAGCCTGTATGCCGCCCGTCGTCGACACCCCGACACGTGCCGATACCGCACCGCGCATCACGATCGGACTGCTGGTCACCCTCGCGTTGCTGTCGGCGGTCGCGCCGTTCGCCACCGACCTGTACCTGCCGGCCTTCCCGCAGATGGTCGACGACCTGCGCACCACCCCGACCGATGTGCAGCTCACGCTGACCGCCTTTCTGCTGGGTCTGGCGGCCGGACAGCTGATCTTCGGGCCGCTCTCGGATCGTTTCGGACGGGTCCGGCCGCTGCTGATCGGTGCGGTCATCTGTGTGCTCGCCAGCCTGGCTGCCGCGCTCGCCCCCACCGTCGAAGTGCTCATCGCCGCCCGGCTGGCCCAGGGCCTGACCGGAGCCGCCGGCATGGTCATCGGGCGGGCCATCATCTCCGATCTGGCGACCGGGCGGGCCGCCGCGCGGGCCTTCAGCCTGATGATGATCGTCGGCGGCGTCGCGCCGATCATCGCGCCGCTGGCCGGCGGATTCCTGGTCGGGCCGGTGGGCTGGCGCGGGGCATTGGGCGTCATCCTGGTGCTCGTCGTGCTCATGCTGATCGCCGCGCTCGTGGTCATCCGGGAGACCCACACCGCCGAACGCCGCACCGCCCTGCGCGCCGAAAAGGCCACCGCCGGTTCACCGTTGCGGGATCTGCTGCAGCGCACCTACCTCGGGAACCTGATCGCGTTCGGGTTCGGCTTCGCGGTCATGATGGCCTATATCTCGGCCTCGCCGTTCGTCTACCAGACGATGATGGGCCTGTCCTCGGCCCAGTACGGAGCGATGTTCGGCGTGAACGCCTTCGGTCTGCTGTTGATGAGTGCGCTCAGTGCGCGTCTGTCGGCCCGGATCGACCCCCGGCCGCTGGCTGCCGCCGGCCTTGCGCTGATCCTGGCCTCCAGTCTGGCCGTCGCGGCGGTGACGCTGACCGCTATCCCGGTCGGCTGGCTGGCGCTGCCGCTGTTCACCGCCGTCGCGGGCATGGGCCTGGTGTTCGGCAATACGACCGCCCTGGCACTGTCGGCCGCACCGCGTGCTGCGGGCACCGCGTCGGCCGTGCTCGGCGCCACCCAGTTCCTGCTGGCCGCGGCGGTGTCACCATTGGTCAGCCTGGCCGGCGAGCACACCGCCGGACCGTTGGCCGCCGTGATGGTGGCCGCCGCTGTCCTGGCCTGCGCCGGATTGCTGCTGGCCCGACCGACCGCCGGTCAGACCCCGGCGTCCTGATCTGCCAACGGCTTGGCGGCCATCGGTCTTGGTCCCTTCTTGGAACGCCGCAACCGGGCTTCCAGCCGCGTCGCGAACGCCGACAGGGCGAAGTTCAGTCCGATCATCAGGGCCGCGATGACGATCAGCGCCGGGATGTAGTTGCCGTACGACGATCCGACGCTCTGGGCCTGGCGGACCATCTCCACGAAGGTGATCTGGTAGCCGATCGCGGTGTCCTTGAGCACCACCACCATCTGCGACACCAGCACCGGCAGCATCGAGGTGATGGCCTGCGGCAGTTGCACGTTGGCCATCGTCTGGGTCCACGTCATGCCCAGCGCCGAGGATGCCTCGGCCTGCCCGCGGGGCAGCGCGTTCACACCCGTCCGCACGATCTCGGCGATCACCGCCGAGTTGTACAGCGTCAGGCCGGTGATCACACCGGCCAGTGCCAGGTACTCGGAGGCGAAGACGCCGTACATGGCGAACAGCGCGTAGGAGAACAGCATCATGATGAGCACCGGCACGGCGCGGAAGAACTCGACGAACACCCCGCATGCCCAACTCACCGCCCGCACCGGTGACAGCCGCCCGATACCGAGCAGGCAGCCGAGCACCAGGGCCAGCACGATCGATACCGCGGCCGCGGTCAGCGTGCCCTCGATACCGGGCAGCACGTAGGTGGTCCACAGGTTGCCGGTGAAGAACGGCTCCCACTTGGCCGACTCGAACTGCCCGGCCGCGGCGAACTTGTAGACGACCCAGCCGCCGACGGCGGCGAACACCGCGACCGTGGCGACCGCCAGCGCCAGGTTGATCTTGCGGGCCCGGGGCCCCGGCGCGTCGAAGAGAACCGAAGATCCCGCGCTCATATCTGTCCGTTCTTCGCGCAAGCGCTCATCACCGCAACACCGCCCAACGCTTGCCCAGCCAGCCGAAGAACAATCCCATCGGCAGGGTCAGGATCACGAACCCGATTGCGAAGATCCCGCCGACCATCAGCAGGGCCGAGGTGTTCTCCACCATCTCCTTCATCAGCAGCGCCGCCTCGGCCACCCCGATCGCCGAGGCGATGGTGGTGTTCTTCGTCAGGGCGATCAGCACCGAACCCAACGGGATGATGACCGCACGAAATGCCTGCGGCAACAGGATGATCCGCAGATTCTGGGTGAAGGTCAGGCCGAGCGAGCGCGCCGCCTCGGCCTGACCCATCGGCACCGTGTTCACCCCGGACCGGATCGCCTCACACACGAACGCCGCCGTGTAGACCGTCAACCCGAGCACCGCCAGCCGGAAATTGCTGTCGACGATCGAGGTCGGCGAATTCGAGTCGGTCAGCGTGATGTGCAGCGTGTTGGCCAGGCCCAGCGAGCAGAACACCAGGATCAGGGTCAGCGGGGTGTTGCGCACCACGTTGACGTACGTGGTGCCGACCGCCCGCATGACCGGTACCGGCGACAGGCGCATCGCTGCCAGGACGGTGCCCAACACCAGTGCGCCGATCGCCGCGTAGACCGTGAGTTCGATGGTCACCAGGAACGCGGCGAAGATCCGGTCCTGGTACTCGCTGAAAACCTCCACAGCTACCTGTGCGCCTACTTGTCGACGGCGGGCGGTTCAGGGGTGGCGATACCGGCCGGGCCGAGATTCTTCTCGAACGCCGCGGCCCACTCGCCGTCGGTCTCCATCTTGGTGATGGCGTCGTTGATCTTGGTCAGCATCTCGGTGTCGTCCTTCTTCAGGCCGATACCGTAGTTCTCCTCGGAGAACGGCTCGCCGACCAGCTTGAAGGTGCCGGGGGACTGGGCGGCATACCCGGCCAGGATCACCTCATCGGTGGTCACCGCGTCGATGGCACCGCTCTTGAGCGCCTCGACACAGGCCGAGTAGGTGTCGTACTGCTGCAACTGCACACCGGGGTACTTGTCCTTGATGCGCTGGGCCGGCGTGGAACCGGTCACCGAGCACAGCTTCTTGTTGTTCTCCAGGGACTCCGCACCGACGATGTCGGTGTTGTCGGCACGCACCAGCAGGCTCTGGCCGGTGATCAGGTAGGGCCCGGCGAAGCTGACCTTCTCCTTGCGGGCATCGGTGATCGAGTATGTCGCGGCGATGAAGTCGACCTGGCCATTCTGGATCAGCGTCTCGCGCTGGCCGGACGGTGCTTCCTTCCATTCGATCTGCTCGGGGGTGTAACCGAGCTGCCCGGCGACATAGGTCGCCACGTCGACGTCGAACCCGCTCATGGTCCCGTCGGGGTTCTTCAGGCCCAGACCGGGCTGATCGAATTTGGTGCCGATGACGACCTTGTTCTCGTCGCCACCGGAGCCGCCGCCACAGGCGGTGAGGGCCAGCGGCAGCGCTGCAGCCAGAACGGCGGCAGCGGCCACCCGAACTCGGAATGACATCACGTGCTCCTTCGATTCAGTGGTTGAGAATCTTGCCGAGGAAGTCCTTGGCACGGTCGGATTTGGGGTTGTTGAAGAACTCCTCGGGTTCGGTGTCCTCGACGATGGCCCCGTCGGCCATGAACACCACCCGCTGCGAGGCCCGCCGGGCGAAACCCATCTCGTGGGTGACCACCACCATGGTCATCCCCTCGGTGGCCAGATCGGTCATGACGGCCAGCACCTCTTTGATCATCTCCGGATCCAGGGCGCTGGTGGGCTCGTCGAACAGCATCACCTTCGGGCTCATCGCCAGCGACCGGGCGATGGCGACACGCTGCTGCTGCCCGCCCGACAGCTGCGCCGGGTACTTCTCGGCCTGGCTGGCGATCCCGACCCGGTCGAGCAGTTTCATCGCCTCGGCGCGGGCCTTGTCCTTGGCCATTTTTCGCACCTTCACCGGGGCGAGCATCACGTTCTCGACTATCGTCTTGTGCGCGAACAGGTTGAACGACTGGAACACCATGCCGACATCGGAGCGCAGCTGGGCGAGCTTGCGGCCCTCCTCGGGCAGCACCTCGCCGTCGATCGAAATGGTGCCCTCGTCGATCGGCTCGAGCCGATTGATGGTGCGGCACAACGTGGATTTGCCCGAACCCGACGGACCCAGCACCACCACGACCTGACCGCGCGGGACATCGAGATCGATGTCCTTGAGCACGTGTAGCTCGCCGAAGTGCTTGTTGACAGCCTGTATCGAGATCATCGGGACCGAAGTCGCGGTGGTCATGGGTTCAGACCCTACCCAGGGAACGCTCAGCTTGGGGCGGATCGACACCCGGCCGTAACATGATTGTCGTGACTTCCATGGTGGCGCGCGAGGGCTGGTCGGCCGCAAGCGCCGATTCGAGCCCGCGCAGCTATCAGGTCCGCACCTACGGCTGCCAGATGAACGTGCACGACTCCGAACGGCTGTCCGGCCTGCTGGAATCGGCCGGGTACGTCCGCGCCGCCGAGGGCGACGACGCCGATATCGTGGTGTTCAACACCTGCGCGGTGCGCGAGAACGCCGACAACAAGCTCTACGGCAACCTCAGCCACCTCGCCCCACGCAAGGCGTCCGAGCCGAACATGCAGATCGCCGTCGGCGGCTGTCTGGCGCAGAAGGACCGCGACACCGTCCTGAAGAAGGCGCCCTGGGTCGACGTGGTCTTCGGGACGCACAACATCGGCGCACTGCCGGTGCTGCTGGAGCGGGCCCGCCATCAGCGGGTCGCCCAGGTCGAGATCGCCGAGGCGCTACAGGAATTCCCGTCGGCGCTGCCGGCATCGCGTGAATCTGCTTATGCAGCTTGGGTTTCCATCTCCGTCGGCTGCAACAACACCTGCACGTTCTGCATCGTGCCCGCGCTGCGCGGCAAGGAGGTCGATCGCAGGCCCGGCGATATTCTGGCCGAGGTGACGACCCTGGTGGACCAGGGTGTGCTCGAGGTCACGTTGTTGGGGCAGAACGTCAATGCCTACGGTGTCTCCTTCGCCGACCCGGACGTCCCACGCAACCGTGGGGCGTTCGCCGAGCTGCTGCGCGCCTGCGGCGGTATCGAGGGTCTGGAGCGGGTGCGGTTCACCTCACCGCACCCGGCCGAGTTCACCGATGACGTCATCGAGGCCATGGCGGCGACCCCGAACGTGTGCCCGACCCTGCACATGCCGCTGCAGTCGGGATCCGACCGCATCCTCAAGGCCATGCGGCGGTCCTACCGGGCCGAGAAGTTCCTCGGGATCATCGATCGGGTGCGCGCCGCGATCCCGCACGCCGCCATCACCACCGACATCATCGTCGGGTTCCCGGGGGAAACCGAAGCGGACTTCCA
Organism: Mycobacterium sp. C31M; assembly: GCF_053345865.1. Classification (NCBI taxonomy): domain Bacteria; kingdom Bacillati; phylum Actinomycetota; class Actinomycetes; order Mycobacteriales; family Mycobacteriaceae; genus Mycobacterium; species Mycobacterium sp. C31M. The sequence goes on from NZ_JBKFAX010000010.1 coordinate 93,474, forward strand.
GGCCACCCTCGATGTGGTGGCCCAGGCGAGGTTCGCCTCCGCATTCACCTTCCAGTACTCCAAGCGGCCCGGCACCCCGGCCGCGACGCTCGAGGGGCAGCTGGCCAAAGAGGTTGTCAGCGAACGCTATCAGCGCCTGATCGACCTGCAGGAGCAGATTTCGTTGCAGGAGAACAACGCTCAGGTCGGCACCGAGGTCGAGTTGTTGGTCGCCGCCGGCGAGGGACGCAAGGACGCCGCCACCGCGCGGCTGTCCGGCCGGGCCCGCGACGGCCGACTGGTGCACTTTGCCTCCGGCGGTGCCGATATCCGCCCCGGCGATATCGTCACCACCACCGTCACCCGGGCCGCGCCGCACTTCCTCGTCGCCGACGGCCCGGTGCACACGCACCGGCGCACCCGCGCCGGGGACGCGCACGCGGCCGGGCTTCGTCCCGTGACGGGCACCGGGGTCGGACTGGGTATGCCGGGAATTGGCGCGCCGGCGATGCCGCCGGTTTCCAGTGGATGTGAATCGGGATGTGGATTGTGAGCGATAAGGCCAACTTCGACGAGTTCAAGGACGACCTGGAGGCCGCCGAGCGCAAGGTCGCCTCCGAGATCGACCCGGGTGCCCGGGCACTGGTGGTGGCGATCTGTGTGTTCGTCCTGCTGGGCACCTTCGTGCTTCCGCACACCGGTTCCTCGCGTGGTCTCGATGTGCTGGTGGCCAGTGACGTCGCCGTCGCCGACGGACTGTCGCTGCCGTCGCGGGTGTTCGTCTGGCTGGCCCTGGTGTTCGGGGTCGGGTTCTCCGTCCTGGCGCTGCTGACCCGCAAGTGGACACTGGCCTGGGTCGCGCTGGCCGGCACCACGGTCGCCTGCCCGGCGGGCATGCTCGCGGTGTGGTCGCGCCAGACCGCCGCCGGTGACCTGCCCGGTCCCGGTATCGGCCTGATCATCGCCTGGATCGCGGTCCTGGTGCTGGCCTTCCACTGGGCGCGGGTGGTGTGGACCCGCACCGCGGTGCACCTGAGCGCCGAAGAGGAACGGCGCCGGGCGATCGCCGCCAAGCAACACACCTCACTGCTCGACGAGCTGCGCCCGGACTCCGGCGATAAGCGCTAACGCTTCTTGGTGACGGCCTCGGCAGCCGTCTCCGCCCACTCCCGCCACTGCGCGGCGCTGGCGCGCGCCTTCTCGGCGTCCTTGGTCTTGCCCGCGGCCTCGGCCTTCTCGGCCTGGCGCTCGAACTGCTCGGCACGCTCGCGGAACTGATCGGCGCGCGCCTGCGCCTCGGCGTCGGTGTGATCGACCGTGCCGGCGTCACGGACCTTCTTCTCGACGACGCGCAGTCGGCGCTCCAGATCGGCGGACCGTTCGCGCGGCACCTTGCCGATGGCATCCCACTTGTCGCCGATGTTGCGCAACGCCGCCTGCGCGGCCTTGGCGTCGGAGATGTCGATGCGTTCGGCCTCGACCAGCAGCTTCTCCTTGGCCTCGGCGTTGGCGCTGAACTCGGCGTCACGCTCGGCGTTCACGGCATTGCGGGCGGCGAAGAAGGTGTCCTGGGCGGCCTTGAACCGCGCCCACAGCGCATCGTCGACGTCCTTGGCGGCCCGGCCCGCCGCCTTCCACTGGGTCAGCAGATCCCGGAACAGCGCCGCGGTCGCGGCCCAGTCGGTGGAATCGCTGAGCTTTTCGGCCTTCTCACACAGCGATTCCTTGGCCTGTCGGGCACCGACGCGTTCGCGGTCCAGCTCGGCGAAGTGTGAACCCCGGCGCCGGTTGAACGCCTCGCGGGCGGCCGAGTAGCGCTTCCACAGCGCGTCATCGGTCTTGCGGTCCAGGCCGGTGATGGTCCGCCACTCGTCCAGGATGGCCCGCAGCCGGTCACCGGCGGCCTTCCACTGCCCGGTCGCATTGGCGATCTCCTCGGCCTCGAGCGCCAACGCCTCCTTGCGGGCGGTCTGCGCCGAGCGGTGTTCGTCGCGGCGCGCCCGCTCCTCGGCCGCCGCACCGTCGGCGTGCTCCAGGATGCTGTTCAACCGTGCCGCGACGGCATCGACATCGCCGAGCACGGCGGCCGTCGGCAGCGTCTCCACCAGTGCGGCCGCGGCCGTCTTGATCTTGCGGGCATCGCCGGTACCGGAGGCCAGCCGGGTCTCCAGCAGCGCGACCTCGGTGTTCAGATCGTCGAAGCGGCGACCGAAGTGGGCGTAGGCTGCCTCGGCATCGCCGGCCTGCCAGGAGCCGATGACCCGCTCGCCCGCCGAGCTGATGAGCACCACGGTGCCGTCGTCCTCGATGCGGCCGAACCGGTGCGGGTCCACCGACGGTGGCACCACGGGGGCCGGCGCGGCAGCCGCCGGGCGGGGATGGGGAGCGGGCCGCGGGCCGGGCCGGGGCATCGGTTTCGGTTTCGGGGCCGCCGCCTGCGGAGCCGCCTCGGTGTTCTCGCCCGAACCTGTATCGCTGGATGTCATATCTTCCTCGCACTCCCCGCATGGTTTGACCCACGCACCTGCCGCGCGACGCGGCGCCTGTAACTTCCGATGGTTATTCAAGCAGGTCGCCAGTGGCTGTGCGCGCAGCTTCGCGATGCGTGCGCGTCTTGCGGTTGCGATGTGAACGGGTTTACCGGCAACCTCGGGACCCGAACCCTTCAGGAGGACCGGTGGACAAGGCGGATATCGCCGCGTTATTGGCGCTGGGCGCCGCGTTGTTCATCGCCATCGGCGATGTCATCCACCAGCGTTCCGCGCACGAGGTCACCGATGACGATGTCAGCCATCTCCAGCTGTTCGGCCAGCTGCTGCGCGACCGGGGCTGGTGGATCGGCAGCCTGGTGTCCGCGCTCGGCTTCGGCCTGCAGGCCGCGGCGCTGGGACTGGGCTCGGTGCTGCTGGTGCAGGCACTGCTGGTCACCTCGCTGCTGTTCGCACTGCCGATCAACGCGCGGGCCAACCACCATCGCGTGAGCCGGTTCGAGTGGACCTGGGCGGTGCTGCTGGCGGTCTCGGTGGCGGTCATCGTGACGGTCGGTAACCCGACGGCGGGGCACGCTCGCGCCGGCACCGACGCCTGGCTGGCCGTCGGTGCGGTGCTGGGCCCGGCGCTGGTGCTGTGCATCGTCGGTGCCCGCATCTGGTCGGCCACCAAGGCCGGGCCGGTACTGCTGGCCATCGTGTCGGGTGCCCTGTGGGGTGTGTTCGCGATCCTGACCAAGGCCGTCGTCGACCGGCTCGGCGACGGGTTCTGGCAGCTGCTGGCCACCCCGGAGCTCTACGCCTGGGCGTTGGTGGCGGTCGCCGGTACCGGATACCAGCAGGCCGCGTTCCGGGCCGGAGCGCTGACCGCCTCGCTGCCGACGATGACGGTCACCGAACCGGTGGTGGCCTCCGCGCTCGGTGTGGTGGTACTCGGCGAGACGCTGCGCCCGGGGGAGTCCGGGTGGTTCACCTTGGTGGCCGCCGTGTCGGTCATGGTGGTCGCCACCGCGGCGCTGGCACGCGGCGAGGCGGGCTGGGCCGGCGACCAGGTTTCGGCCGCGCGCTAGCGTTGTGGGCGTGTTGGCGGCCATTGCACTGATCCCGTCGGCGCCGATCCTGGTGCCCGAGTTGGCCGGAGCGGCCGCCGCCGAGGTGGCCGATCTGCGCGCCGCCGTGCTGGCCGCGGCCGCCGGCCTCCCGTCACGCTGGATCGCCGTCGGCGCCGGTGCCGACAAGACCGTCATCGGCCCGGACGCGACGGGCACCTTCGCCGGTTACGGCGTCGACATCCCGGTGGCGCTGTCCGCGGCAGCGACCGGCCCGGTGTCCGAACTGCCGCTGCCGGCCCTGATCACCGGCTGGGTGCGCGCGCACGTGGCCCCCGAGGTCACCGCCGAGGTGCGGGTATTCGGCGCCGGAGCATCCGGCACCGCGCTGCGCGCGGAAATCGACGCCACCCCCGAGCCGGTCGGGGTCCTGCTGGTCGCCGACGGTGCGAACACCCTGACCGCATCCGCGCCCGGTGGTTTCGAGCCGGATTCGGTGGCCGCCCAGGCCGCCCTCGATGACTGTCTGGCCGCCGGTGACGCCGAGCGGCTGATCGATTGCGCCGCCGGCGCGGTGGGGGAACCGGCCTACCGGGTGCTCGCCGGGTTGGTCGGCGCGGGCCCCGTCGTCGCGACCGAGCTCTATCGCGGTGCCCCCTACGGTGTCGGCTACTTCGCGGGCCTGTGGCGCCTGTGATCCGGCCGGTCGCCGTCATCGGGCCCACCGGCACCGGCAAATCCGCGCTCGCGCTCGAGCTGGCGCAACGCCTCGGCGGTGAGATCGTCAACGCCGACGCCATGCAGCTCTACCGCGGCATGGACATCGGCACCGCCAAACTTCCGGTCGACCAGCGGCTCGGCATCACCCACCATCAGCTCGACATCCTCGACGTCACCGAGAACGCCTCGGTCGCGCGGTATCAGCAGAGTGCCGCCGCCGATATCGAGGCGATCATGGAGCGCGGCGCGGTGCCGGTGATCGTCGGCGGGTCGATGCTCTACATCCAGTCGCTGCTGGACCAGTGGTCGTTCCCGGACACCGATCCGGCGGTGCGGGCCCGCTGGGAGGCCAGGCTCGCCGAGATCGGGGCGTCGGCGCTGCACGCCGAGCTGACCCGGGTCGATCCGGCCGCCGGGGCGGCCATCCTGGACACCGACGGTCGCCGCATCGTGCGGGCACTGGAGGTCGTCGAACTGACCGGCGAGCCGTTCGCGGCGTCGGCACCGCGGATCGGCAACCCGCGCTGGGGCACGGAGATCATCGGGTTGGATTGGGAGACAAGTGTTCTCGACGAACGACTGACCCAGCGGACCGACGCCATGTTCGCCGACGGCCTGGTCGCCGAGGTGCAGACGCTGATCGCCCACGGCCTACGCGAAGGTGTCACCGCAGCCCGGGCGCTGGGCTATTCCCAGGTGCTGGCCGCCCTCGACGCCGGTGACGACGGGTCGGCCGCACGCGAGCCGACGTTCATCGGCACCCGCCGCTACGTGCGCCGGCAGCGGTCCTGGTTCCGTCGTGACCACCGTGTGCACTGGCTCGACGGTGCGCGCGACGACCTGGCCGACGCCGCGCTGAGTATCCTGGACAGGTGAAATCCGCCATCGGCTTCGTGAAGGGGCACGGTACGCAGAACGACTTCGTCGTGCTGCCGGACCTGCAGGCCGAGTTACCGCTCACCCCGGATGCGGTCGCTGCGCTGTGCGATCGGCGTCGCGGGCTCGGTGCCGATGGGGTGCTGCGGGTCACGACGGCCGCCGCGGCGCAGGCCGCCGGTGTGTTCGATGCGCTGCCCGAGGGGGTGGCCGGCACCGACTGGTACATGGACTACCGCAACGCCGACGGCTCCATCGCGCAGATGTGCGGCAACGGGGTGCGGGTGTTCGCCCACTATCTGCGCGCCTCCGGGCTGGAACACCGCGACGAGTTCGTGGTCGGGTCGCTGGCCGGGCCCCGGCCGGTGGTGGTGCACGGGTTCGACCCGGCGCATCCCAACCAGGCCGAGGTGACCGTCGACATGGGCAAGGCCAATCGCCTGGGCACCGGCACCGCCGTGGTGGGTGGACAGTCCTTCGACGGGCTGGGCGTGGACGTCGGCAATCCGCACCTGGCGTGTGTCACCGACCTGGACGCCGAGCAGCTGGCCGCCCTCGACGTCGCCGCCCCGGTGTCGTTCGACCCCGCGCAGTTCCCTGAAGGCGTCAATATCGAGGTGCTGACCCGGCCGGACGCCGGTGCAGTCGACATGCGTGTCCATGAGCGTGGGGTCGGCGAAACCCGTTCCTGCGGAACGGGAACCGTGGCCGCCGCGCTGGCGGCGTTGGCCTACCGCGGCGAGCAGACCGGCTCGCTGCGGGTCCGGATCCCCGGCGGCGAGGTGACCGTCACCATCACCGACGCCACCAGCTTCCTGCGCGGCCCGTCGGTGCTGGTCGCCCGCGGTGAGCTCGCCGCCGATTATTGGGGTGCATGACCGCGGTGCGGCATGTCACCATCGAAAGCACATATGACCGAACCTGATTATTCTCCGCGCAACCCCGTCCCCAGCACGGGTGAGCTCGCCCTGGAAGACCGCGCGGCACTGCGCCGTGTGGCCGGGCTGTCCACCGAGCTCACCGACATCTCCGAGGTCGAATACCGCCAGCTGCGCCTGGAACGGGTGGTGCTCGTCGGGGTGTGGACCGAGGGCAGCGCCGCCGACGTCGACGCGAGCATGGCCGAGCTCGCCGCACTCGCCGAGACCGCCGGCTCGGAGGTGCTCGAGGGGCTCGTGCAGCGCCGCGACAAACCCGATGCCTCCACCTACATCGGCTCCGGCAAGGCCATCGAGCTGCGCGAGATCGTCACCGCCACCGGCGCCGACACCGTCATCTGCGACGGTGAGCTCAGTCCCGCACAGCTCAATGCCCTGGAGAAGGCCGTCAAGGTCAAGGTCATCGACCGCACCGCGCTGATCCTGGACATCTTCGCCCAGCACGCCACCAGCCGTGAGGGCAAGGCGCAGGTATCGCTGGCGCAGATGGAGTACATGCTGCCGCGGCTACGCGGCTGGGGTGAGTCGATGTCCCGGCAGGCCGGTGGCCGCGCCGGCGGCGCCGGTGGCGGGGTGGGTACCCGTGGACCCGGTGAAACGAAGATCGAGACCGACCGTCGGCGCATTCGGGAGCGGATGTCCAAGTTGCGTCGCGAGATTCGCGATATGAAGAAGATCCGCGAGACCCAGCGGGGAAGTCGACGGCGCAGCGACGTCTCCGCGCTGGCGATCGTCGGCTACACCAACGCGGGAAAGTCCAGCCTGTTGAATGCGCTGACCGGTGCCGGAGTACTGGTGGAAAACGCGCTGTTCGCCACCCTGGAACCCACCACGCGGCGCGGGGAATTCGAGGACGGCCGCCCGTTCGTGCTCACCGACACCGTCGGCTTCGTCCGGCACCTGCCCACCCAGCTCGTCGAGGCATTCCGGTCCACCCTGGAAGAGGTCGCCGACGCCGAATTGCTCATCCACGTCGTGGACGGTTCCGATGCCACCCCGCTGGCGCAGATCAACGCGGTCCGCGCGGTGATCAACGATGTCGTCACCGAGTACGGGATCGCGCAGCTGCCGGAACTGTTGGTGGTCAACAAGATCGACGCCGCCGGTGATCTGGCGCTGGCTCAGCTGCGCCGGGCGCTACCCGATGCGGTGTTCGTCTCGGCGCATACCGGCGAGGGTCTGGACCAGTTGCGGACCCGGATGGCGCAGCTCGTCGAACCGACCGATGCGTTCATCGATGTGACCTTGCCCTATGACCGCGGCGACCTGGTCGCCCGGGTGCATGCCGAGGGTCGTGTCGAAACCACCGAGCACACCGAGCAGGGCACCAGAATCGCTGCGCGCGTGCCGGTTCCGCTGGCCGCGGCGCTGCGCGACTTCAGCAACTGGTAACTACACGAGCAGGCGCACCGTCCGCGGAATCCCCCGCGGTTCACGTGGTCGATGCGCCTGCCCGCGGGTCAGGCCGCCGCGGCGTCGGTATCGGACGACGGCGCGGCGGTGTCGTCGTCGGTGTCGGTGTCATCGGAGTCGGACTGTGGTTCGGCGGTTTCCGGTTCGTCCTCGGTGACGGGCTCGGTCTCGTCGATCACCTCGACGGTGGTCTCCTCGTTGTCTTCTTCTGTGTCTTCGGTCGCCCGCACCGGTGCTGCCGATTCGGTGTGCCGCTTGCGTGACAGTTCCAGTACCTGCGCCCCGGTCGGGCCGCGCAGCAGGGTGGGACGGTCGCGGGGTGTGTCCTCGGACTCGGCCGCGGGTTCTGGCTCGGACGTGGCGGCGGTGACGGTCGTGGGTGGCTCGGAGACAGGTTGTGGTGCGGCCGGTTTCCTGCCGAACGCGTTCTGCACACCCTCGTCGATCGCGGCGACGACATCCTTGGCGAAGGTGACCGGATTGATCCGCGGGATCAGCCGGAACGGCGCGGGCACACCGTAACTCAGTGAGCGGTCGTAGCCGGTTTCGATGAGCACCCGCAGCAGCGGGGATACCAGTTCGACGATCGGCTTGATCAGGAATTCGGTCTTGGTGAACGAGGCGAACTCCAGGAACGGCCGCACGATCGGCAGTGTCTTGGTGTCGATGGTGACATAGCGGGTGTCGCCGTACTCGTCCCAGTTGTCCGGATCGGCGATCTCGGCGGCCAGCTCCTCGGGGGTGTAGTCATCGGGCAGTTCGCCGACATCGCTGTTCTCGTTGGGGGCCAGATAGGTGCCGTGCACGTACCAGAATCCGGCGATCGCGTTGAGCACGGCCAGGCCGTTGAGCGGGTACAGCGGGAAGTCGGCGACTCCGTCGTAGCGGAACGCGATATCGGTGGCGCAGATGTGATCGCAGGTATCGGTCGGTGCGGGCAGACCGAAGGTGGCATCCAGGATCGGGACGTGCCCAAGGAATGCCAGCCGCTCGAACAGCCCGCCGTTGGGTCGGTTGGAGTTGCCGATCATCACGAACGACAGATAGTTCTGATCCTTGGGCAGGCCGGCCAGGTTGCGCTTCTGCCGGCTGACGATGTTCCCGCCCTGCGAGTAGCCCATCAGGACCACCGGGGTGTTCGGCGGATTCTGCGCCAGGGTGTTGACCAGCGCGGAGTTCAGCCCGGTCAGTCCCTTGCCGGTCGACACATCCCATTTGTCGCCGGTCAGCCCGCCCCAGCCGGGCAGCGGGATCGGCCAGAACTGGGCCGGATAGTCGATGCCCTGCAGGGTGCAGTCCTCGGCCGCGGTGCAGGCCGGGTTGAACGGAGCGATGTAGTAGTCGCGGGCGTTCTCCAGGTAGCCGCCGACGATGTTGGCATTCGGGGTTCCGGTGCCCGGGACGATGAGCGCGGTCGCGGCCAGTGCGACCGCCAACGACAGCGTCGAGGCCGCTGTGAGGACCACCGCCAGCAAAACCGACACCACCGCACAGATGGATCGTCTCGCGATTCGCATCTACTCACCCCCGGTCGGCCGGCGCCAATCGGATCGTTGCACTCAAGGGCCGTGACCGGGTCGTAAACAGCCGGATTGAAAGTAGAATCTAATTCTAATAAAGTCGATCGCGACGAAGGGAGCAACACATGGGCCTGCGCGGCGAAGCGGCCATCGTCGGGTTTCACGAGTTGCCCGCGACCCGGAAGCCGACCGGGACGCCGGAGTTCATCCTCGAACAGTGGGCGCGGTTGGCAGCGGCCGCCGCGGCCGATGCCGGTATCTCGGTCGACCAGGTGGACGGCCTGATCACCTGCGGCGTGGCCGAATCCCAATTGTTCGTACCGTCGACCGTCGTCGAATACCTCGGCCTGAACGTCAATTACGCCGAACTCGTCGACCTCGGCGGCGCCTCCGGGGCCGCGATGGTGTGGCGGGCGGCGGCGGCCATCGAACTGGGTATCTGTCAGGCGGTGTTGTGCGCCATCCCGGCCAACTATCTGACGCCCATGTCGGCGCAGCGGCCCTACGATCCCGGTGACGCCCTGTATTTCGGTGCCTCCAGCTTCCGGTTCGGGTCGCCGCAGGCCGAGTTCGAGATCCCCTACGGCTACCTCGGCCAGAACGGGCCCTATGCCCAGGTGGCCCAGATGTACGCCGCCGCATACGGATACGACGAGACGGCGATGGCCAAGATCGTCGTCGACCAACGGGCCAACGCCAACCACACCCCGGGCGCGGTGTTCAAGGACAAGCCGCTGACCATCGCCGATGTGCTGGACAGCCCGATCATCGCCTCGCCGTTGCACATGCTGGAGATCGTGATGCCGTGCATGGGCGGCTCGGCGGTGCTGATCACCAACGCTGAGCTCGCCCGCAAGAGCCGGCACCGCCCGGTCTGGATCAAGGGCTTCGGCGAACGGGTGCCCTACAAGTCGCCGGTGTACGCCGCCGACCCGCTGCAGACCCCGATGATCAAGGTCGCCGACACCGCCTTCGGGATGGCCGGGGTGACACCCGCCGATATGGACATGGTGTCGATCTATGACTGCTACACCATCACCGCGCTGCTGACGTTGGAGGACGCCGGATTCTGCGAGAAGGGCAAGGGGATGCAGTTCGTCACCGACCACGACCTGACCTTCCGCGGCGACTTCCCGATGAACACCGCCGGCGGTCAGCTCGGGTACGGCCAGCCCGGTAATGCCGGTGGGCTGCACCATGTCTGCGACGCCACCCGCCAGCTGATGGGCCGCGCGGCGGCCACCCAGATCGCCGAGTGCCACCGCGCCTTCGTCTCGGGCAACGGTGGTGTGCTCAGCGAGCAGGAAGCACTCGTCTTGGAGGGCGACTAGATGACCACCGCGATGCAGGGGCCGCTCGCTCGACCATTGCCCCTGCCCACACCCACCTCGGCGCCGTTCTGGGACGGCCTGCGCCGCCACGAGATCTGGGTCCAGTTCTCGCCGTCGCTGGACGCCTACGTCTTCTACCCGCGGGTGCTGGCGCCGGGCACGCTGGCCGACGATCTGCAGTGGCGCCAGATCTCCGGGGCGGCGACCCTGGTCAGCTTCGCCGTCGCACAACGGCCCGTCGCACCCCAGTTCGCCGATGCCGTACCGCATCTGCTCGGCGTCGTGCAGTGGACCGAAGGCCCGCGACTGGCCACCGAACTGGTCGGCGTGGATCCCGCGCGGTTGCGCATCGGCATGCCGATGACACCCGTGTTCACCGAACCCGCCGAATCCGATATCACCCTGCTGCATTACACCGCGGCGGACTAGGAGACTCCCGTGGCCTTGGCCCTCACCGACGAACAGGCCCAGCTGGCCGAGGCGATGACCGGATTCGCCGCCCGGCACGGCGGTTTGGAACTCACCCGTGCGCAGTTCGATTCGCTGGCTGCCGGTACCCTGCCCGGCTTCTGGGCCGCGCTGGTATCGCACGGCCTGCACGCGGTGCATCTGCCCGAACAGGTCGGTGGCCAGGGCGGTGGCACCGCCGACGTGGCCTGTGTGCTCGATGCGGCCGGTTACGGCCTGCTGCCGGGACCGCTGCTGCCGACCGTGATCGCCGGGGTCGTGGTCGCCGACGACCCGGACCGGCCCGCGGCGCGGGAGCTGCTGGCGGCCATTGTCGACGGCGAACCGGCGGCGGTGCTGTTACCGGCCGATGGGCTGCTGCGGGCGCACGCCGATGCCGACGGATGGCGCCTCACCGGCACCGCCGGCCCGCAGCTCGGCATCGCCGCGGCCACCCGGGTGATCGTTAGCGCGGAAACCGATACCGGTCAACCACTCTGGTGTGTCCTGCGCACCGATGCACCGGGCGTCTCGACGCACGCCGACGCACCCACCGACCTGACCCGCGATGTCGGCACGCTGACCTGCGACGGTGCGCGGGTCCATGTCGCGGCCGTGCTGGCCGACATCGACCCCGTCCGTGCACAGTGTCATGCCATCGGATTGATGGCGGCCGAGGCCGCCGGCATCGCGCGCTGGTGTGTCGACAATGTCGTCGCCTACCTGAAGGTCCGCGAACAGTTCGGCCGACCGATCGGATCCTTCCAGGCGTTGCAGCACAAGGCCGCCATGCTGTTCATCAACTCCGAACTCGCGGCCGCCGCGGCGTGGGATGCGGTGCGCGGCGCCGAGCAGTCGCCTGCCCAGCATCGGATCGCGGCAGCGGGCGCGGCCATCACCGCGATCGGCCGGCTCCCCGAACTCGTGGTCGACGCGCTGACCATGTTCGGTGCCATCGGCTACACCTGGGAACACGACCTGCACCTGTACTGGAAGCGGTCGATCAGCCTGGCCGCGGCGGCCGGGAACGTCACGCAGTGGTGCCACACCCTCGGTGAAACTGACTGGCCACCAAGAGATTTCGCCATCGAACTGGCCGAGGTCGAGGAGGAGTTCCGGGCCTCGGTGGCGGCCGAGCTGGACGCCGCGGCCCTGCTGGGCAACGAAGCGCCGGGCCGGCAGAATCCCGACTACGACGAATACTGGACCGGCCCGCAACGCAGTGCTCTGGCCGACGCCGGGCTGGTGGCGCCTTATCTGTCCGCGCCGTGGGGCCTGGATGCGACACCGGCACAACAGCTCATCATCGACGAGGAATTCGGCAAGCGCGCCCACCTGGTACGGCCGTCGCTGGGCATCGCCCAATGGATCCTGCCCACCGTGCTCATCGCCGGGACCGATGCCCAGCGCGACCGGTTCGCCGTCCCGACCCTGCGCGGCGAGATCGGCTGGTGCCAGCTGTTCTCCGAGCCGGGCGCCGGTTCGGATCTGGCCGCACTGGCCACGCGGGCCACCAAGGTCGACGGGGGCTGGCGGATCAACGGCCAGAAGGTCTGGACCTCCTCGGCGCAGCGTGCCGATTGGGGGGCGCTGCTGGCCAGAACGGACCCAAACGCTGCAAAACATAAAGGCATCGGTTACTTCCTGGTCGACATGGACACCCCGGGGATCACGGTCCGGCCGCTGCGCACCGCCAGCGGTGACGAACACTTCAACGAGGTGTTCTTCGACGATGTGTTCGTGCCCGACGACATGCTGGTGGGGGAGCCGACCGCGGGTTGGTCGCATGCACTGGCGACGATGGCAAACGAACGGGTCGCCATCGGTGCATATGCCAAGCTGGACAAGGAAAGTGAACTGCGCGCACTGGCCTGCCAGGGTGACCCGGCGGTGCGCCAGGCGCTCGGGCAGGTGCGCGCGGCCACCAACGCGATCGGTGCGCTGGCCGTCCGGGACACGCTGCGTCGGCTGGCCGGGCACGGACCGGGGCCGGCGTCCAGTGTCGGCAAGGTGGGCACCGCGCTGCTGGTGCGCAAGGTGACCGCCGACGCGCTGGCCTTCAGCGGGCGGGCCGCCATGGTCGGCGGTGGTGCGCAACCCGCGGTCGCCGACAGCCTGATGATGCCCGCCGAGGTGATCGGTGGTGGCACCATCGAGATCCAGCTCAACATCATCGCCACCATGATCCTCGGTCTGCCCCGATCGTGACGGAGACCCTGCCCGGTTACAAGCAGGCCCGGCGCACCCAGATCGTCACCGCAGCAATGGATCTGCTGAAGGCCCACGATTACGAGCAGATCCAGATGCGCGATGTGGCCGAGGCCGCCCACGTGGCACTCGGGACGCTGTACCGCTATTTCAGCTCCAAGGAGCATGTCTACGCGGCCGTGCTGATGGAATGGGCGCAACCGGTGTTCGCCGACGCCGCCGCCGACGCCCCGCCCACCGAGACACGGGTGCGCGAGAAGATGCGCGGCGTGATCGCCAGCTTCGAACGGTGGCCGGGCTTCTTCAAGGTGTGCATGCTGCTGCAGAACACGACCGACGACAACGCGCGGGCCCTGATGGACCAGTTCGCCACGGTGGCACAGCGCACGCTGGCCACCGATTTCGCGGCACTCGGCGAACAGGAGTCGGCCGATACCGCGCTCATGGTCTGGGGGATCATCTCCACCATGCTGTCGGGATCGATCCGCGGTGACTTCTTGATGGCCGACAGCTACCGGGTGGTCGACGCCTTCGTCGACCTGATTGCGCCCCGGCTGCCCCGCGGGGCGAGCGAAGCGACGGGGGAGGGCCAGGACTAACGGATCACCGGAGGCTCATGGGCCGTCACCGCCGGGACCTCCCCGGCGAACAGTTCCACCTGCACCAGCACATGGGCACCCGTGCACCCGCGCGCCAGCGACGAGGTTCCGACATCCTCGGTGAGAACGTTCGGATTGCCGTGCACGCACAGCGAATCCGGGTCGGTGGGGTCCAGTGGGTCATACCAGGCGCCGGTGGACAGTTGGACCACCCGGCGGCGGACACCGCTATCGGTCACCACACCGGCCAGGCAGGCACCGCGGTCGTTGAACACCCGCACCACATCACCATCGGTCAGGCCGCGCTCGGCGGCATCCTCGGGGTGCATCCGGATCGGTTCGCGCCCGGACACTTTGGACTTCTGACTGGTCGCCCCGGTGTCGAGCTGGCTGTGCAAGCGGCTCGCCGGTTGATTGGCGAGCAAGTGCAGCGGGTAGGTCGCCGCGCGCTGCCCGCCGAGCCATTCGGTGGGTTCGAACCACGCGGGGTGACCGACACAGTCGGAGTAGCCGAACCCGTCGATATCGGCGGAGAAGATCTCGATGCGCCCACTCGGGGTGTTCAGCCGGTGGGTGTAGGGATCGCTGCGGTAGTCGGCCAGCAGCGTCAGCCCGGCCTCGGTCGGTAGCCGCAGCCGGCCGTCGGCCCAGAACTGGTCGAACGACGGCACCTCGAAATCCAATCCTGCCGACCACTTTTCGTACATGTGCACCAGCCACTGCCGGGCCGTGCGCCCCTCGGTGAACTGCTCGCCGATACCGAGCCGGTCGGCCAGCGCGGCGAAGGTCGTGTAATCGTCGCGGGACTGTGCGTACGGTGCGGCCAGCGCGGGCATCGCGACCAGCAGCGGGTCGTTCTTGGAGCCGGAGTAGTCGTCACGCTCGTAGGCGGTGGTCGACGGCACCACGATATCGGCGTGTTTGGCCATCGCCGTCCAGTACGGATCGTGCACGACGATGGTGTCCGGTCTGGCCAGCGCGCGGCGCAACCGCGGAATGTTCTGGTGGTGGTGGAACGGGTTGCCGCCGGCCCAGTAGACCAGCCGGATATCCGGGTAGGTGAGTCGGCGGCCGTTGTAGTCGAACTGCTCGCCGGGATGCAGCAGCATATCGCTGACCGCGGCCACCGGGATGAAGGTGCGCACCGGGTTGGCGCCCTGCGGCAGCACCGGCAGCGAATGGCGCAGCGGGGCCAGCCCCGGCTCGTTCATGGAGCCGTAACCGTGCCCGAAACCGCCTCCGGCAAGCCCGATCTGGCCGAGCATCGCGGCCAGCGTCAGACCCATCCACGGGGCCTGTTCGCCGTGTCGGGTCCGCTGCAACGACCAGCTGACCGTCACCAGCGTGCGGCCGGCGGCCATCCGCCGGGCCAGCGCGGTGATGTCCTCGGCCGCCAGCCCGCTGATGTCGGCTGCCCACTGCGCCGATTTGGGGACCCCGTCGTCGACGCCGAGTAGATAACGCTCGAACCGCGGATAGCCGATGCAGTATTCGTCGAGGAAGGCCCGGTCGGCCAGCCCCTCGGTGGCCAGCACGTGCGCCAACCCCAGCATGATGGCCACATCGGTGCCCGGAATCGGCGCATGCCAGTCGTGTTCGCCGTCGACGTCGTCGCGCAACGGGGAGAACGAGATGATGTGGCCGCCCCGGTCGCGCAGGCCCCGCAGCGCGGCCCGCGCCGGATGTGCCGATGTGCCACCGTGATTGATCCCGGTGTTCTTCAACGCCAGCCCGCCGAAGCACACCAGCAGGTCGGTGTGCTCGACGATGACATCCCAGGCCGTGGAGCGTTTGAACAGGTCGTCATGGGTGCCCACGACCCGGGGCATGATCACCCCGGTGGCGCCCAGGCTGTAGGAGTGCCGGGAGAAGGTGTAGCCGCCGAGCAGTTTGAGGAATCGGTGCACCTGGCTCTGGGCGTGGTGGAAGCGGCCGGCGCTGGCCCACCCGTAGGACCCGCCGTAGATGGCCTCGTTGCCGTGCGTGTCGACGACCCGGCGTAACTCGTCGGCCAGCCGCTGCGTCAGTTCCTCCCAGGACACCGCGACGAACTCGTCGGCGCCGCGCGCATCGCTGGGGCCGGGGCCGTCGCGCAACCAGCCGACGCGGATCGCGGGACCGGTGATCCGGGACCGGTGTCGTAGTGAGCCGGGCAGGTTGTCCAGCAGTGGGGAGGGATCGACATCCCCGGGCGCAGGTGTCACCGACTTGATGTCTCCGGCAGCGATATCGGCGGTGAAGGCGCCCCAGTGGGCGAGGCTGCTGCGGGACACCCCGTCAATCCTAGGGCCGCCGCCGCGGGCTTCGACCAACCATCCGGTTGGTATATGTTGGGCGCCAACACCCTCAACCAGTACCGGAGGTCACATATGGGCGCCGTCAAGTTCGACCGCACACTGTTCGAGCCCGAGCACGACCTGTTCCGCGAGTCCTACCGAGCGTTCCTGGACCGGCACGCCGCGCCGTACCAGGAGGAGTGGGAGAAGGCCAAGATCGTCGACCGCGAGGTCTGGCGGGAAGCCGGCAAGCAGGGCTTTCTGGGGATGGCCGTGCCCGAGGAGTACGGCGGTGGCGGCAACCCGGACTTCCGCTACAACGTCGTCATCACCGAGGAGACCTCGGCGGGCCGGCACAGCGGGCTGGGTTTCACCTTGCAGAACGATGTCATCGCGCCGTACCTGATCGAGCTCGCCAACGAGGAACAGAAGCAGCGTTGGCTGCCCGGATTCTGCAGTGGCGAATTGATCACGGCGATCGCAATGACCGAGCCCGGCACCGGCAGCGACCTGCAGGGCATCAAGGCCCGCGCGGTGCGCGACGGTGACCACTACGTCCTGAACGGTTCGAAGACGTTCATCACCAACGGCATTCACGCCGACCTGGTGATCGTGGTCGCCTGCACCGACCCCGACAAGGGTGCGCAGGGCTTCTCGCTGCTGGTCGTCGAGCGCGGGATGGCGGGCTTCGAGCGTGGCCGCCACCTCGACAAGATCGGCCTGGACGCGCAGGACACCGCGGAGCTGTCCTTCACCGATGTCCGGGTGCCGGTGGAGAACCTGCTCGGTCAGGAGGGCATGGGCTTCCTGTACCTGATGCAGAACCTGCCCCAGGAGCGCATCAGCATCGCGGTGATGGCGGCGGCCGCGATGGAATCGGCGCTCGAGCAGACCCTGCAGTACACCAAGGAGCGCAAGGCGTTCGGCAAACCGATCGGCAGCTTCCAGAACAGCCGGTTCACCCTCGCCGAGCTGGCGACCGAGACGACCGCGATCCGGATCATGGTCGACGAGTTCATCCGACTGCACCTGGATCGCAAGCTCACCGTCGAGCAGGCCGCGATGGCCAAGTGGTTCAGCACCGAGGCCCAGGTGCGGCTGGTGGACCGCTGCCTGCAACTTCACGGCGGCTATGGCTACATGCGGGAATACCCGATCGCGAGGGCGTTCCTGGACTCCCGGATCCAGACGATCTACGGCGGGACGACCGAGATCATGAAGGAGATCATCGGCCGCAGCCTGGGTGTGTGACCGCGATTGTCGGGTTCCACTTAGGCTTTCGGGGGTACGACACGCCGTCGGTGCAGGTGGCGATATCCCACGAGTTCGCGCTCGGCTGACGCAGAGTTGACGAACACGATACTTTCGTGGGGTTTTGCACAACTTCGGGGAGGACCGAATGACCAGGCAGCGAACCCGGCTGGGCAACCTTGCCGGACGGGCAGCCGCCCTGCTGGTGGGTGCCGGGCTGATGGCCGCGACGGTGCTGGTCGCGCCGCCGGCCGGCGCAGAACCGGAAGCTGATGCCGACGCGGCGATCACCGCGGCATGGGAAACCGTCGGTGGTGGCCCCGCCGGACCGTTGGGACCCAAGGACGGTGGCGTCTACCCGGCCGGCGACGGCTTTGGGCAGAACTTCGCCGGCGGCAAGATCTTCTTCACCCCGGAGACCGGCGCGCACATCGTGACCGGCGCCATCCTGGAGAAGTACGAGTCCCTGGGCGGTCCCGCCGACAGCGACCTGGGCTTCCCGACCATCGACGAGGGACCCGGGCGCGCCGCCAACAGCCGCAACGTCACCTTCAACGCACCCGACAGCCCGGTCATCTTCTGGACCCCGGACACCGGTGCCCGGGTAGTCCGCGGCGCGATCAACAGCGCCTGGGACGCCGTGGGCGGCTCGGCCGGTGTCCTGGGTGTGCCCAGCGATGACGAGACCACCAACGGCGATGTCGTCGCGCAGAAGTTCACCGGCGGCGAGATCTCCTGGGATCGCAAGACCCGCACCTTCACCACCACTCCGCCCGAGCTGGCCGGCCAGCTGGGTGCGGTCGAAGTGCCCTCGGATGCCACCTCGGCGATCGCCGCGGCGCGTCGGGCCGCCGGTGGCGCGCTCGGCCCGCTGGGTGCCGAGGAGGGCGCGCAGTACGCGATCGGCGCCGACGGTGTCGGGCAGAACTACACCGGCGGCAAGATCTTCTACAGCCCGGCCACCGGCGCCAATGTGGTGACCGGTCAGGTGCTGGCCAAGTACGAGAGTGTCGGCGGCCCCACCGGTGACCTCGGGTTCCCCACCGCGAGTGAGGGTGACGGCGGGCTGGCCCCGCAGAGCGCGGTGGTGCCGTTCGCCGCCGAGGACAAGCCGGTCATCTTCTGGACCCCTGATTTCGGCGCGGTGATCGTCCGCGGCGCGATGAACGCGGCCTGGGACAAGCTCGGCGGCGCGACCGGTGAACTCGGCGCGCCCAAGACCGATCAGACCGACAACGGCGGTGTCATCACTCAGCAGTTCAGTGGCGGCTCGATCTCCTGGGACAAGGCCGCCAACAGATTCAGCACCGAGCCCGCCGGGCTGCAGTCGCAGCTGGCCGGCCTGGAGGTGCCCGGCGCGGACGCGCCGCAGGCACCCGCCGAGTCCCCGGAAGCCGCACCGGCCGCCGATGGCGACAAGTGGTACACCTGGCGCTGGTGGTGGTTGCTCGGCCTGATCCCGCTGCTGGGTCTGATCGCCGTGATCGCCGTCGCGGTGCTGCGTAACCGGCGGCCACGCGAAGACGATCACCTCGACGAACCGTATGACCGCGGCTACGGCGGCTACGAGGACCGGTACGAGAGCCGGGAGGACGAGTTCCATACCGGACCCGCCAACGACTACGTCCAGCCCAGTCAGTGGGCGTCGGTGCCCGCGGACAGCGAGACCCCGCCATATGCCAAGCGCACGGCGGAGGCCGGTCTGGCCCCGGCCGAGGACGTCGTCGACGAGCCCGACGACTTCGACCGGGATGTCGACGATGCCGACGAGCATGAGTACGAATACGGCGCCGACGACCGCTTCGGCGACGAACTGGAGACCCCGGATATCGCGGCCGAACCGCCGGCCGACTTGCCATTGTTCGACGATGACGCCATCGACACCGCGCCGACCCGGATCGAGTCGCTGCCGTTCGAGTCCGCACTTGAGGAGCCGGTGCTCGCGGAGCCCGAACCGGAGCCGCGGCTGGAGCAGCCGACGGCGGTGATGGACGTCCCGAGCGGGCGACACGCCGCTGCCTCATCAGATGACGAGGCCGACGACGCCGGCTGGACCTCCATGCGGCTGGCCACCACCGACCGGTACCGGGCGCCCGAGGGCTATCCGGTCAAGGCCGATACCAAGACCGGCCTGTACTGGGCGCCGGGCAGCCGTGGCTACCGCGACACCGAGGCCGAGATCTGGTTCGCCAGTGAGGAATTCGCACAGGCGAACGGGTTCATCCGGGCAGACTGATCAGACCTTGCGGATGACGGTGACGACCTTGCCCAGGATGACGGCGTCGTTCCCGTCGATCGGGTCGAACGCCGGGTTGTGCGGCATCAGCCACACCTGACCACGGGTCCGCTTGAAGGTCTTCACGGTGGCCTCACCGTCGATCATTGCGGCGACGATATCGCCGTTGTCGGCGACGTTCTGCTGCCGGACGACCACCCAGTCGCCATCGCAGATCGCCGCGTCGATCATCGACTCGCCGACCACCTTGAGCAGGAACAGCGAACCCTCGCCGACCAACTCGCGGGGCAGCGGGAAGACGTCCTCGACGGCCTCCTCGGCCAGGATGGGTCCGCCGGCCGCGATCCGGCCGAGCACCGGTACGAACGTCGGCTCGGGCAGGCTGTCGGAGCCCGCCACATCCGTAGCCACGATGGGTGTGACGTTGTCGTCGGCCCCGCGGACGTCCACCGCGCGCGGGCGGTTGGGGTCGCGGCGCAGGTAGCCCTTTTTCTCCAGGGTGCGCAACTGGTGCGCCACCGATGACGTCGAGGTCAACCCGACGGCGTCGCCGATCTCCCGGATGCTCGGTGGATAACCGCGAGTGGTGACCGAGGTACGGATGACCTCGAGAATGGTGCGCTGACGCTCGGTCAGACCGGAGCGTGCCTCAGGGGTGTTGGTGCTGTCGCTCATATGGCCGAATGTAGTCGCCACGCCCGAGATAATCAAACATGTGTTCGAGGCGTGTCGTGGCTCAGCGGCGGCGCGGTATCCCCGTCGACCACAGCGCCCAGGCGATCGGCACCGGCTGGAAGAACAATCGCAAGGCCAGCGAGAAGTAGGTCAGGCGGTCCGGCAGCACCCGGTAGGCGAAGCGGATGGCCCGGTAGATGCGCTGAAGCTCGCGCTCCTCGTCCGCGCTCCAGGTGACACCGAGTTTGGCGCGCAGCCGCGGGTCGAGCAGCCCGATCACCGACAGATAGTTCAGCCGCAGGCCGGGTCGCAGGGCCCGGCGCGCCACCGGATGCAGCACCCGGGGCGCCGACGGCGGCAGTTCCACCTTGCCGGTTTTCATCTCCTCGATCAGCTGACGGGCCTGCGGAGTGGCTTCCAGCCGGTCGACCCATGATTCGAAGTAGGCGTCCATCTCGGCGGGGGTGTTCGGGTAGTCGCGCATCGGCATGTGCAACAGCCGGGGCCAGTCTGCGGTTGTCGCGCAGCAGTTCCACCTTCTCGGCAACGGCCTCGGTGCCGCCGTAGGTCCAGCGCAGCACCGAGTCCACCGACCGGATCGCGCGACCGCCCGGATCGCGCGACCGCCCGGATCGCCGTGGAAGGCGGCCGAACAGGCGCCGGCGATCGAGGAGCTGTTGCGGTCGGTCGCCATGGCCGCGCCCGAGACCCGGCTCATCCGCCATCTGGCCGAGCGGCCCGACCATGTACGCACATTCGACAACATCTCCGGGTTGAACGCCACCCTGCTGGCGATGGCCACCCTGCACATGGGCCACTACCGGGACCGGTATCGCGACGACCTCAGCGCCAGGGCGCTGGCCTGGCTGTTCTACAACATGGCTGTGGCGACCACACTGCGCTATATCGAGAGCGACGATCCGATCAGTCTCGACGAGCTGCGGCGCGGCCTGAGGTTCGCCTCCACCGGTCTGCTGGCCGGCGGCCGCGGCTGATCAGCGCTTGCCGCCGGGAATCCGGTCGGCGATCCAGCCGAGGCGGGCGACCGTACTCTCCAGCGGGTCGATGACCTCGGCCAACCGTTGGATGGTGGGCAGCCGCTGGGAGATCAGGCCCGCCTCGGCGGCGATCTTCTCGGCGTGCACGTCGATGCCGTGCGCCGATTCGCTGAGCCCGGTGATCTGGGTGGCGATGGTCTCAGCATGCCGGTTGATGCCGGCGGCGCTCTCGCTGAGTGCGGCGATGTTCTCCGCGATGAACTGGGCCGAGCGGCGTAGTTCGGAGATGTCCTCCAGGGCCTGAATGGCCAGCGCGATCAGTGCGCGCGGCGAACGCCTGGTCCGGCCGGTGGTCGTCATGGGGTCATTCAACACGTCGGCCGCGCTCACTTGTCGGTGGTCGCCGCTATCGTTTCGCAACAGTTCGATCACGTGTTCTATTCATCGAACAGATGATCGATTAGTATTTCGAACATAGAAGCGAACGTTACTCACCGGGAGGTAAGGCACATGACGATTCTCGAGGCACGAAGCGATGTGCGCGGCCGTTCGGCTGTCCGGCCGCAGGAGTTGGAGCGCCGCCCGGCGGCGGCCGCCGAGGTATGGCCGCTGCCGCGCGATGTCGTGGTGCGAAGGCGTCGCCGGCCGCAGACCCGTCGGCCCGGTGGTGGCGCGGTCGGGTATCGCGGTACCGGTGTGCTGATGTCGCGCGCATCGCACCGTCGCCGGCCCATCACACCCGTCGCGACAGTGTTGTTGGCGCTGCTCGCCGGTGGTTTCACGCTCTGGCTGGGGCTGGTGGCCCAGGTCGGCGCCCCCGCCGCCGAGCAGCAGGTCCAGATGCCGACCCGGCTGTCGGTCGTCGAGGTGCAGACGGGGGAGACGCTGCAGAGCATCGCGGCCCGGGTGGCGCCCGATGTGCCCGCCGACTCGGTGGTGCAGCGCATCCGTGAGCTCAACAAGCTCGACACCGCCGCGGTGCGGGTGGGTCAGACCCTGATCGCACCCATCGGCTGAGGCCGTGCTCATCGGCACGGGAGTGCGACGGCCCCGGATCGTGCAGGTACGCTCGGAAGCGTCAAATCTGGGCCACCTGTGGTACGGCGAAGGAGCGGTGATGCACTGTCCGTTCTGTCGTCATCCGGACTCGCGTGTCGTCGATTCCCGCGAGACCGACGAAGGTCAGGCCATCCGGCGTCGACGTTCCTGCCCCGAGTGTGGGCGGCGGTTCACCACTGTGGAGACCGCGGTGTTGGCTGTGGTCAAGCGCAGCGGTGTCACTGAGCCCTTCAGCAGGGAAAAGGTCATCAAAGGCGTGCGGCGTGCCTGCCAGGGGCGCGATGTCGACGATGACGCACTCAATCTGCTCGCCCAGCAGGTCGAGGACGCGGTGCGGGCCGCGGGCTCTCCCGAAATCCCTAGCAACGAGGTCGGACTGGCCATTCTGGGCCCGCTGCGCGATCTCGACGAGGTGGCCTATCTGCGGTTCGCCTCGGTGTACCGGTCGTTCTCGTCGGCCGACGATTTTGAACGCGAGATCGAGGCGCTGCGCGCCCATCGTCGCGTCGGCACCTCCGGCTGACCGTTCAGTCGATCTGCCGGACACCGTCCTCGATGACGCGACCGGCCACCTTCACCCAGCCCGCCGGATCCCACCAGGTGCGGATCTCGGAGCCCTTGCCCTGCGTTATCAGCAGGTCACGGCTCAGATAGTCGGTCATCCGCACCGCCGCTGCGCCGGTGGCCTCGTCCTCGGCGATCCCCAGGTGCGGGGCGAACATTCGCGATCGCAGCGCACCCGCCGCACGATCGGTCCAGGCCCACACGTAGTGCTCGATGTCGTCGCCGTAATCGGCCGGATCGGCGGCGAGCACCTGCTCGGCCGAATCGAGGTCGTAGACCGCCAACTCGGGCGCCCACTCCGACCGCGCACTGATCGCGGTGAACTCGTCGTCGACATAGTCGACCTGTACCAGTCCGGCCGGCACCTGCAAGGTGCGCACCGGGACACCTCGCTGCTTCAACCACCACGAAGTGCCGACGGTCGGATGTCCGGCAAACGGTAACTCGGTTGCCGGGGTGAAGATCCGCACATGCGCGGTCGCCGCGCCGGGATCCGGGATATCGATGAAAACGGTTTCGCTGTAACCCAATTCGGCGGCGATACGCTGTCGGTCCGCGGGATCGACCGTCGCGGCGTCGATCACGCCTAGCGGATTGCCGAACTCGCCTGTCGAATTGGTGAACACACGCAACACATCAACGTTGACGGCCATGTCTTCATCGTAGTCAGGTGGCGCTGCGCTCGTCGGCGCCCATCGCGTCCAGAACCGCGACCCGGGTGTCCAGTGGCCCGGTGATGGCGCGTTCACTGATCCCGGTGCGCAACAGCGAGCGCAGCAGTTCGTGGTCGTATTCGGAGGGCACCGTGGTGTCGATGAACCGCTGCACCACGTCGACGAACCTGTCGGGGTCGTCGTGGAACGGGAAATGCCCGGACCTGTCGAAGATCTCGAGTGCCGACCCGGGCATGGCCGCATGTGCCAGTCGGGCATGGCTGACCGGGATCACCGAATCCTGGGATCCCCAGATCAATTGCACCGGAACGGATTCGGTCAGATAACATCGGTCCAGCATGGTGACCACCTGGCCGCGCCAGTCCACCACCGCACGTAGCGTCCTGGCGAAGGCCGAGGAGGCGGTGGGCTCGGGCAGATCGGCCAGCACCCGCAACATGTCGGGCAGATCGCGCCCCACCCCGGTTGACCCCAGCACGGTGCCACCGATGCGGCCCATGGCCTGCAGGGTGGGCAGCACCAGCGGCAGTCGCAGCAGTGCCAACGACTCGCTGACACCCGGCAGTGCCGCGATCCGCAGCACGACGTTCACGTCCTTGGTCACCCCGCCGGCGCCGACCAGTACCAACCGGTCCACGAATTGCGGGAACTGGTAGGCAAACTGCATCGCCACCCCGCCGCCGAGCGAATGGCCGACCACCGTCACCCGGTCGATGTTGAGCACGCTGAGCAGATCGCGCATGCCGTTGGCGTAGGCCGCCACCGAGTAGTCCGCACGCGGTTTGTCGGACTGCCCGTGCCCCAGCAGGTCGGGAGCGATGACGGTGAAGCGGCGGGCCAGCATCGTCTGGACGGTGTGCCAGGTGGTCGAGTTGTCGCCGATCCCGTGGATCAGCAGCATCGCCGGGCCCGACCCGGCGATCCGGTAGGCCCGGCGATAACCGTGGATGGTGGCGAACTGCAGGGTCGGGGTGACCTCTCGCACGCTGCGAAGGGTGGTCTTCCGGTCGGCCATGCTGCCACTCCTCGCCTGTCGGCCCCGTGACGCGGGCTAGCTGCGGTCGTCCCCGTCGGGGAACCCGTCCGGGAAACCGCCCCGTGTGTCGTCGTCCTGCTGGGCATCCTGTTGAGCCAGGAAGCGTTCGAACTCCGCACCCAGCTCATCGCCGCTGGGCAGATCCTCGTCGCGGGCGAGCAGCGACCGATTCTCCTGGGCGGCAACGAACGCATCGTACTGACGCTCCAGGGCGGTCACCACCTGAGCGACCTCGGCACTGCCCTCGACCTGCTCGTTGATCTTGGTGTGCACCTCGACGGCGGCCTCGCCCAGGGCGGTCAGCGGGATGTCCAGCGACGCCGCCCGGGCGGCCTCGGCCAGCAGGGTCTCGGCGGCCGGGGGATAGGCGGTCTGCGCCAGGTAGTGCGGCACATGCACGGTGAAGCCCAGCGCATCGTGGCCGTGTTGGCCCATCCGGTACTCCAACAGGCTGGACACGCTGGCCGGCACCTGCACCTCGCCGACCCACGGCGTGTACTCCGCGATCAGTTCCGAATTCGGGGAGTGCGCGGTCAGCGTCACCGGCCGGGTGTGCGGCACCGCCATCGGGATGGTGCCCAGACCGATGACCTGGCGCACTCCCAGGCGTTCGGCCAGCAGCCGCACCGCGGTCACGAAGCGCTCCCAGCGCAGGTCCGGTTCCAGACCGGCGAGCAGCAGGAACGGCGTCCCGACATTGTCGTGCAGGGCGTAGAGGTTCAGTTCGGGCTGGTCGTACCCGCTGAAATGGTCGGTCTTGAACGTCATCATCGGTCGCCGGGACCGGTAATCCAGCAGTTCGTCGATGGCGAAGGAGGCCACCAGCTCGGTGTCCAGGGTGTTCTTCAGGTGCTGTGCGGCCAGTCGGATCGCGTGGCCGGCATCGGAGAACCCTTCCAGCGCATGGATCAGAACCGGTCCGCTGCCGTCGCCGGCGGACAACTGCGGTGCGGGGAACTCCAGCTCGTACATCCCGTTCTGCTCGGGCTGGTAGTGCTGTTCGTGGGAATCGGCCATCTGGTTCACCTCCTGTTCACTAGTGTCTCGCACTTTGCCGAGGCCGCGTTGTGCGCCCCCGACATCCGTGCCAACACCGCGGAGGCGCCGGCCAATCCCGTCAGCTCGTGAACTGGATCAATCCTTGAACTGACTCAGGGCGCGCAGCTTGTTCATCACGTCCAACGCCGCCACCTTGTAGGCCTCGGAAAAGGTCGGATAGTTGAACACGGCGTCGACCAGGTACTCGATGGTGCCGCCGCAGCCCATCACGGCCTGCCCGATGTGCACCATCTCGGTGGCGTTGGTACCGAAGATGTGCACACCCAGCAGGCGCAGGTCCTCGGTGGACACCAGCAGTTTGAGCATGCCGTAGGAGTCACCGGCGATCTGCCCGCGGGCCAGCTCCCGATACCGCGAGACACCGACCTCATACGGCACCGAGTCCTTGGTCAGATCGACCTCGGTGGCCCCCACGTAGGACACCTCGGGGATCGAGTAGATGCCGATCGGCTGCAGCTCGGTCATGGCATGGCAGGGCTCACCGAACGCGTGATACGCCGCCAGCCGGCCCTGATCCATCGACGTCGCGGCCAGCGCCGGGAATCCGATGACGTCGCCGACGGCGTAGATGTGGTCGACCTTGGTCTGATAGTTGTCGTCGACGAAGATCCGGCCACGATTGTCGGCTTCCAGACCGGCCTTGGGCAGGTCGAGCTCGTCGGTCTGGCCCTGCCGGCCCGCCGAGTACATCACGGTTTCGGCCGGGATCTGCTTGCCGCTGGCCAGTGTGGTGACGGTGCCCGAGGCGCCGACGTCGACGGCGGTGACCTCCTCGCCGAACCGGAACGTGACCGCCAGGTCGCGCAGATGGAATCTCAGCGATTCGATGATCTCGGGATCGCAGAACTCCAGCATGTTGGCACGCTTCTCGACGACGGTGACCTTGGTGCCAAGTGCGGCGAACATCGACGCGTACTCGATGCCGATGACCCCGGCCCCGACGACCACCATCGAGGTCGGGATGGTTTTCAGGTCCAGGATGCCGTCGGAGTCCAGCACCCGGTTCTCGTCGAACTCGACCCCGCCGGGTCGGGCGGGTTTGGTGCCGGTGGCGATGACGATGTTGCGTCCACTGACGGTGACTCGCTCGGCGCGGCCCGGATCCTCGACGTGCACGGTGTGGGCGTCCATGAACCGCGCGTGCCCGACGAAGAGCTCGATGCGGTTGCGCATCAGCTGGCTGCGCACCACGTCGATCTCCTTGCCGATCACGTGCTGGGTGCGGGCCAGCAGGTCGGCCGGGGTGATCTTCTCCTTGACCCGGTAGCTGGCGCCGTACAGCTCGCGCTGGCTCATCCCGGTCAGGTAGACGACGGCCTCGCGCAGAGTCTTGCTCGGGATCGTCCCGGTGTTGACGCAGACGCCGCCGAGCATGCGTCCCCGTTCGATCACCGCTACCGATTTGCCCAGCTTGGCGGCGGCGATGGCCGCCTTCTGACCACCCGGTCCGGAGCCGATGACAACGAGGTCGTAGTCCTGCGAGGAACTCATGGGTGCAGTCCTACGCCGACAACGGCCGGTCCGTATGTCTGCGCGGATAACTGCGTGTGAACAAATTCGGCACAGTGCGTGCGTGCCGCTTCGGTGGGTCCGGGAACTATCCCGCGGCACCGTTCGTCCATACTCGTGACGGAGTTTCCGACCACACAGAGAGCACAATGCGACGCGCCAAGCGCAAACCCCGAAGACCCCGCCGCCGCCGACGACGAATCGCTGAACCATGCTGACCGCGCTGGGAATCGCGGTCGGGATTCTGGTCGTCTGCGCCATCACAGCACTGACCGGCTACTTCGTGGCCCAGGAATTCGCCTATATGGCAGTGGACCGGTCCCGGCTCAAGGCCCGCGCCGAAGCCGGTGACCCCGGCGCCGCCCGCGCGTTGTCGGTGACCCGCCGAACCTCGTTCATGCTCTCCGGCGCCCAATTGGGCATCACCGTGACCGGGCTGTTGGTCGGTTATGTCGCCGAACCACTGATCGGTGAGGGCTTCGGGGACCTGCTCAGCGGTGTCGGCGTGCCCGTCGCCGTCGGTGTCGCGATCGGCACCGTGCTGGCCATGGTGTTCTCCACCGTCGTGCAGATGGTGTTCGGTGAGCTGTTCCCCAAGAACCTCGCCATCGCCCGGCCCGAACCGGTGGCCCGCCGGTTGGCGCTGTCCACCAACATCTACCTCGGCGTGTTCGGTTGGCTGATCAAGATCTTCGACGCCTCGTCGAACCTGCTGCTGCGGGCCCTGCGCATCGAACCCGTGCACGATGTCGAACATTCGGCCACCGCACGCGATCTCGAGCACATCGTCGCCGATTCGCGGGAGACCGGTGAGCTACCCGAGGAACTGTCCACGCTGCTCGACCGGATCCTGGACTTCCCGACCCGCACCACCGAGCACGCGATGATCCCGCGGGCCCGTGTCGATGTGGTGTCCGCCGACGAACCGGTGGCGGCCGTGCTGGCGAAGATGGCCACCGGGCACACCCGCTACCCGGTGACCGGGCAGACGCCCGATGACCTGGTCGGCGTGGTGCACCTGCTGGATCTGCTGGCCGTCACCGATCCGGCCGCGACCGCGGGTGCGTCCTGCCGTCCCGCGGTGATCCTGCCCGAGACGCTGCCGCTGCCGGTGGCGCTGCGCACCCTTACCGAGGCGCGTGACGAGATGGCGCTGGTCATCGACGAGTACGGCGGATTCGCCGGTGTGCTGACCGTGGAGGATCTCGCCGAGGAACTCGTCGGCGAGATCGACGACGAGCACGACCGCGTAAGCACCGACGATGACATCGTGACGACCGGGGACGGTTGGCTGGTGCGCGGTGATGTCGCCCTCGACGAGTTGAGTCGCACTGTCGGCCACGATTTGCCCGAAGGCGACTACGAGACGCTCTCGGGTCTGCTGATCGCCGAGTTCGGTGGGCTGCCTGCGGTCGGCGACCAGATCAGTGTCGACCTCGGTGTCGAACCGTCCGAGCTGATCGCCGAGCACGCACCGATCCGTCGCCGGTTGGACGCCATCGTCCAGGCCGTCGAAAAGCATGTTCCGGCAAGCGTTCTGGTATCGGTGGTCGACATGCCCGGCGAAGACGATGACGAGGCGGCCGCCGATGAGTAACCCGTGGACCATCGTGGGCATCACGGTCGCGTTGATCGCGGCCAGTGCCTTCTTCGTCGCGGTCGAGTTCGCCTTGATCGCGGCGCGCCGGCACCGCCTGGAGGATGCTGCGCCACACAGTCGTTCGGCACGCGCCGCGCTGCGGTCGGCATCGGAGCTGTCGGTGCTGCTGGCAGGGTCGCAGTTGGGCATCACCATCTGCACGCTGGCGCTGGGCGCCATCACCAAACCCGCCGTGCACCACTGGCTCACCCCGGCCATCGCGGGCTGGGGGGCGCCGTCCTGGCTGGCCGATGTCGGTGGGTTCATCCTCGCGCTGATCATCGTCACGTTCCTGCACCTGGTGGTGGGGGAGATGGCACCCAAGTCCTGGGCGATCGCACATCCGGAGCGGTCGGCCACCATGCTGGCGCTGCCGATGCGGGCCTTCATGTGGCTGACGCGCCCGCTGATCGGCACGCTGAACCGGCTGGCCAACTGGTGTCTGCGCAAGGTCGGGGTGGAACCCGTCGATCAGGTCGCCACCGGTCAGGACCCCGATGCGCTGCGCCATCTGGTGGAGCATTCGGCGACCGTCGGCACCCTCGACGAGCGGTATCACGGACATCTGGTCAGCGCGCTGGAACTGGAGGCGCTGACGGTCGGCGACATGTTGCGTACCGGCGCGGCCCCCAGCAGTGTGCGCTCGGCTGCGACGCCGGTGGGTATCCAGACCGAATCGCGGCGCACCGGGCACCTGCGCCTGCTGGTGCGTGACAACGGCGCGATCCTGGGTGTGGTGCATGTGCGCGATACCGTGCAGGCCGGCGCCGATGTGAGTGCCGCCGACCTGATGCGGCCGGCGCTCATGCTCGATGCCGCCACCCCGGCCTACGCGGCGCTGCGGACCATGCGCGAAACCCGCAACCACCTCGTGGTCGTCCTCGATGATGCCGGTGCGGTGCTGGGCCTGATCACGTTGACCGATGTGCTGGAGCGGCTACTGCCGACGGCGGAGGCGGTCTGAGTTATCCACAGTCGCCGATTCATCCACAACCGGGTCGGCTGACGGTCTCGACGATGTGATGCTGTCGTGCCGGCACGAAAGCATTCGTGGCATGACACAACAACCGTTCGATTTCGACCTCGGCAGGCCGGCAGCGTTGATCGCCGCGCTGCCGGCCGTGCTGGGGTTCGTCCCCGAGTACTCGCTGACCGTGGTCACCCTGGACCGGGGTGATCTGGGCTGCGTCATGCGCGTGGACCTGTCCGAGGACCTGTGCGGCAACACCGCGCACCTGGCCGAGGTGGTCGCTGGGTCCGGCCACGACGCTGCGGTCGCTGTGATCGTCGACGAAGACCGTGGAGAACACGGCGACCTGGCCGACGATCTGACGCGGACCATGGGAGAGGAGGGGATCGAACTGCTCGCCGTGCTCGAGGTGGACCGCGTCGCCGCAGGTGGCCGCTGGTCGTGCGTGTGCGGTTGCCGTGCAACCGGTTTGATCGATGATCCGGAGTCCTCACCGTTGGCAGCCGCCGCGGTGCTCGACGGTCGCCGGCTCTACCGGCGGCGCGCCGAACTGGAGCAGGTGATCGCCGTGGTGGACACCGCACACAGTGTCCGACTGGCCGAGGCGTTGCGGCCGGTGCGGGCCGGTGCGCTGTCGGTGCGCACCGCGCGTCGCGCCGTCGAGGGCGCCATGGCGCTGGCCACCCGGGTGGGAACAGCCGAGGACCTCGACGATGCCGACATCGTCACCGTCGTCCGCGCACTGACCGACCCGCGGGTCCGCGACACCCTGTACGGGCTGGCCGTCGGTGCGATGGCCGCCGACGCCGAGGCGTTGTGGGCGACGTTGTCGCGGCTGCTTCCGGCGCCGTGGCGGACCGAAGCGCTGACGCTGCTGGCCTTTTCGGCGTACGCCCGGGGCGACGGACCGCTGGCCGGTATCGCCTTGGAGGCCGCGATCGAGATCGACCCGTCGCACCGGATGGCGACGATGCTCGACTGCGCCCTGCAGTCCGGGATGCGCCCGGACCAGATCCGTGAACTGGCGATTTCGGGTTATCGCACCGCCGATACGCTCGGTGTGCGGCTACCGCCGCGGTTGGCGTTCGGCCGGCGAGCCGGCTAGACCTTCTCCACCTTCACGGCGTGCGCCATGTGGTGGGGCAGTTCGACTTCCTGGTGTCCTGGAATCAGGATCAGGACACCGCCCTGATCGTTCGGGTCGTCACTGGCCTGCACGGTCACCCGGGCATTGGGCACCACACCGGCATCCTTGAGTCGGCCGATCAGCTCGGCGTCTCCCTGGACGTGCTCGGTCAGCTGCCGCACCACCACCGCGACCGGTGAACCGGCCGGAAGTTCGGTCAGGCGCACCAGATTCGCGTCGTCGTTGCTGCCGGCACCGCCGAAGCCGAGCTCGGACAGTCCGGGGATCGGATTGCCGAACGGGGACGTCGTCGGGTTGTCCAGCACCTGAACCAGCCGCCGCTCGACATCCTCGCTCATCACGTGTTCCCAGCGGCATGCCTCGGCGTGCACTTCCTCCCACGGCAGGCCGATCACGTCGACCAGCAGCCGTTCGGCGAGGCGGTGTTTGCGCATCACGGAGATGGCCAGGTAGCGGCCCTTCTCGGTCAACTCGAGGTGGCGGTCTCCGGCGACGTGCAGCAGCCCGTCGCGCTCCATCCGGGACACGGTCTGACTGACGGTCGGGCCGCTCTGCTCCAGACGTTCGGCGATGCGCGCCCGCAGCGGCACCACGCCCTCTTCCTCGAGGTCATAGATGGTCCGCAGGTACATCTCGGTGGTATCGATGAGATCGTTCATGCCCTACCTTCCAGGCCCTGCAATTACCACCCGAGTCTAGCTGTCCGGCGTGCTGAACAGGGTTGCAACATCCGGTGCCAGACGTTGTGATGCCCGCCGCGAGTCGCGACGGGCATCACCGGGTGAGGTTGACCAGGGTCTAGCTGGCGTAGGAACGCAGGCGCTCAGCCCGGTCCCCGTTGCGCAGCTTGGACATCACTTCGCGTTCGATCTGGCGGACCCGCTCGCGGGACAGCCCGAACAGCTTGCCGATCTGGTCCAGCGTGCGCGGCTGGCCGTCGTCGAGGCCGAAGCGCAGCCGGATGACCTGCTGCTCACGCTCGTCGAGGGTGGCCAGCACGTACCGGATATCGGTGTGCAGCAGTTCGGAGATCACGGCGTTCTCCGCGGACATCGCCTCGGCATCCTCGATGAAGTCACCGAGGGGGGCCTCCTCGTCGCTGCCGACCGGCATGTCCAGGCTCACCGGGTCGCGGCTGTGCTCCAGCAGATCGGCGATCTTCTCGGCCGGGATGCCCGACTCTTCGGCCAGTTCCTCATCGGTGGCCTCGCGGCCCAGGTTCTGGTGCATCTCGCGCTTGATCCGGGCCAGCTTGTTGACCTGTTCGACCAGGTGCACGGGCAGCCGGATGGTGCGGCTCTGGTCGGCCATGCCGCGGGTGATGGCCTGCCGGATCCACCAGGTGGCATACGTCGAGAACTTGAATCCCTTGGCGTAGTCGAACTTCTCCATCGCGCGGATCAGCCCGAGGTTGCCCTCCTGGATCAGGTCGAGCAGCGGCATGCCGCGTCCGGTGTAGCGCTTGGCCAGCGACACCACCAGGCGCAGGTTGGCCTCCAGCAGGTGCCGGCGGGCGGCGTCACCGTCGCGGACCACCGCTGCGAGATCGCGACGGCGGGCCTCGCCGAGACGCTTCTTGGTCTCCAACACATGCTTGGCGTACAGGCCGGCCTCGATGCGCTTGGCGAGCTCGACCTCGTCGGCCGCGTTCAGCAGGGCGGTCTTGCCGATGCCGTTGAGGTACACGCGGACCAGGTCGGCGGCGGGGCTCTGGGCGTCCAGATCGGAATCGATGCGGCTTGCGGTGGCGATCGCCATTTACGGCCTCCTGCTCGGTGGAACTGTCACTGCGTACAACGCCCGAGAGGGTGACTGAGTTCCCGCCCGGTCTCGGTGGCATACCACCTGACCTGCGGATTCAAACCGACGACCTGAGAATGTCCTGAGAAGTGGTGAAGTTGGCGCTCAGTCGGGAACGCCGGGACCGGCGTGCGGGCTGTCTGCACTCGGGTTCGGCCGCACCGGCGCCTGCAGGGCCGGCCGTTCCGCGGTGGGGAACAGCGGGGTGCGCCGGGCTCCGCCGTCGGCATAGCGCCGGGGTTCGTCGGCGGAGCGTGGCGGCCGGTCGTTGGCGATCAGCACTGCGATCCACGGCAGCGGGATGGAGGCGACGATGATCGCCAGCGAGATGAGTCCGTTGTTCCAGACTCCGTAGGCGACGGCAGCCAACACGAGAGCCGGGATGCGGAAGGACATCAGGGTCAGGTACTTGCGCACCCGGGCGCGGTGTTGCTCGTCGTGCGGGAGCGCAGCGCGGGTAATGAGTACCGGTCGACCTTCGTCGTCGAAACTCAGCTCGGGGCTTTGTTTCATACCTCCACTGTCCCACATCTGCACCGCTCGCGGCACAATGGATGGATGCAGACCCAGACCATCGAACGGCCCGATACCGACGAACATGTCGACGACGGGACCGACGACGACGCCCCCAAGGTCTTCCACTACGTTAAAAAGGACAAGATCGCCGAAAGTGCCGTCATGGGTACACATGTCGTCGCGTTGTGCGGCGAGGTGTTCCCGGTGACGAAGGCAGCCAAGCCGGGCTCGCCGGTCTGCCCGGACTGCAAGAAGATCTACGAGCAGCTCAAGAAGTAGCTTCGTCGGCGCCGGACTTCGCGCTGTCTGTCTTCGCGCTGTCCGCCTTCTCGGCGATCCACGCGCGCAGTCGGCGGGCATGGGTGTCCGGGGCCGGCCACTCCTCCTGGACGGCGGCGTTCAGTTCGGCGCCGATCATCACCGCGAAGCCGGCCAGGAACGCGAACAGCAGAAACGCGATCGGCGTCGCCAAGGCGCCGTAGGTGTACCCCGTCGCGGTGATCCAGGTCAGGTAGAAGCGCAGGCTGAAGGTCGCGATCAGGAACACCGCGGTCGCCAGCACCGCGCCCACCACCAGTCGGTGGGTCGGCAGCGGGCTGGGCAGCGATACCCGATAGAGCACGGTCACCACCAGAATCAGCGCGATCACCAGCACCGGGTAGTAGCCGTACTGCAGCGCGTGTGACCAGCTCTCCGGTATGGACTCGGTGATCTTGCGCGGGCCCAGCGCGATGAACGGGGCCGTCAGCACCGCGCTCACCAGCATGATCACGTAGAGCCCCAGCGCGAAGAAGCGCTGCCGCACCGGATGGCGGAGCGGGGTCTGATCATGGGCCTCGACCACGGAGTCGACAAACGCCGACACCGCCGACGAACCGGCCCACAGTGAGATGACAAAACCCAGCGACACCACCTCACCGCGGGCCGAGCGCACGATGTCGTAGATGGTCGGCTCGATGATCTCGGTGACGACGTTCTGCGAGAAGAACCGCTCCGAGGTACCGATCAGCTGCGCCTCGATCGTCGGCAGGGTGTCCGGCCCGAACAACGGTGCCAGGTAGGCCAGGCTGCCGAGCATGCCCAGCAGCAGCGGGGGCAGCGACAGTGCACACCAGAAGGCGGCCTGTGCGGACTCCGAGAAGATCGAGTCATCCCACGCCTTGGACAGCGTGCGTTTGGTGATGGGCCAGATGTGATGACGCGACGGCTTTGCCGGCGGCTGGTCGGTCATCACGCGTCCAGCATTCCCGACGCGAGCGTGCGCCGCCCGGTCAGACCGGACGGCGCATTCGCTACGCCTCGACCGGCTTCACCTCCAGCACGGCCGCCAACTCGATCAGCTTTGCCTCGTGCTCGTTCGCATGATGCTGGCAGAACAAGAGCTCTGCACCCGACGGGAGCTTCGCGCGTACCTGCGCGGCGGCACCACAGCGGTCGCAGCGATCGGCCCGGGTCAGTTCCGGACTTGTCAGAGTTGCGTTCACGGCACATCCTCCGTTCTGCTTTGGTGCGTATGACTACTGTGTCAGACGTTTTCGGTTCTGGCCTTGTTCCCTTGGGGTTCACCGGTGTGTCGTGTCTCACTGCAGCCGCGTTACCGGGCGGGCAGGGTGGAGGACATGATCCCGCAACCCGATGTCCTGCTGCATCTGTGCGCCATCGACGAATGGCGGCACGCCGAGACCGTCGGTGAGCACCGGCCCGCATCGCTGAACGATGGCGGATTTGTTCATCTTTCATCCCCTGAGCAGGTTCATCTGCCGGCCAACCGATTGTTTGCGGGACGCACCGATCTTGTCCTGCTGCGCATCGATCCGGCCGCGCTGACCGATCCGGTGC
Source organism: Mycobacterium sp. C31M (assembly GCF_053345865.1). Classification (NCBI taxonomy): domain Bacteria; kingdom Bacillati; phylum Actinomycetota; class Actinomycetes; order Mycobacteriales; family Mycobacteriaceae; genus Mycobacterium; species Mycobacterium sp. C31M. The sequence goes on from NZ_JBKFAX010000010.1 coordinate 128,291, forward strand.
GCTGGGAACCGGGCGTGCCGACCGATCCCGAGTCGATGTTGTTCCCGCATCTGTACGGCCCGCTGCCGGCCGCCGCTGTGACAAGTGTCACGCCCTATCTGCCGGCCGCGGATGGCTCGTTCGCCGCGTTCGAATGAGGTGGCCCGGCACGCCGCCATGTTAGTCAGCGGTGCCGGAACGTAGGTTGGGGGAGTGACGGCAGCGCAGCGGGTCGCGGTGGTGACCGGGGCCAGTCGCGGTGCCGGGCGAGGTATCGCCGCGGCACTCGGAGCCCACGGCTGGAAGGTTTATGCCACCGGCCGGACCATCACCGACGCCCCGCCGGGCGGCGTGGCGGTGATGGTCGACCACGCCGACGATGCCGCCGTGGCGGCGCTGTTCGAGCGGGTTGCCGCGGAATCGGGTGGGCTGGACCTGTTGGTCAACAACGCCGCCGTCGTGCATGACGAGTTGACCGGTGCAAAGCCGTTCTGGGACAAGCCGCTCGCGCTCGGTGATGTGCTCGACGTCGGGTTGCGGTCGGCCTATGTGGCCTCCTGGCATGCGGCACCACTGCTGTTGGATCGGCCCCGCGGGCTGATCGCCTTCACCTCGTCGCCCGGTTCGGTCTGCTACATGCACGGCCCCGCCTACGGGGCGCAGAAGGCCGGTATCGACAAGATGGCCGCCGATATGGCCGTCGACTTCCGTGGGACTCCGGTGGCGACCGTGTCGGTCTGGATGGGCATCCTGCTGACCGAGCGGCTGCGCGCCGCCTTTTCCGGCAACCCCGACGCGCTGGCGGCGACCGCGGCGCACGCCGAGACCCCGGAGTTCACGGGACACCTGATCGACGCGCTGTTCGCCGACCCGGAGCTGGCGGCATTGTCGGGGCACACGCTGATCGGCGCCGAACTGGCCGCCCGCTACAACATCACCGATGAGGGCGGTCGCACACCGCCGTCGCATCGCGAGATGTTGGGCGCACCGCGTGAGCCCAGTGCCGTGGTGTTGCGATGAGTGCGTGACAGATCGGCCTGGTTTCGTAAACTGAGCAATTGTGGCAATACTGTCCGGCTTCGCGCCGTGGATCGTGTACTGGATTCTGGTCGGAAACGTCCCGTTCCTCGCGGCGGCGCTGGCCGCCCTCGTCGTTGCGGTGGCCGCCGTCATGGTGGGCCGGCTGCACGGTGTCAAGGTGCGGACCCTGGAAATCGGTGCCGTCGCAACGTTTGTCGTGCTGACCGCCGTCGTCCTCGTCGTCGGTCAGGATGTCGCCGAACGCTGGATCCAGCCGTTGAGCTTCGCCGCCGTGCTGCTGGTGGCCCTGGTCGGGCTGCTGGCCGGTCGACCCTTCGCACGCGAGTTCGCCGAGGCCGACCAACCGGCCGACGTGCGCAAGAGCGAGCAGTTCGTCCCCGTCACCACGCAGGTCACCTGGATCTGGATCGCCACATTCGCCGCTGCGACGGTGTCCGCGGCGATCCCGCCGATCGTCGGCCGTGATGCGACGCTGCTCGACACCCGGACCCCGCTGTCCTACTTGTGTTACTGGTTGGTGCCTGCGCTGCTCATCGGTGCCGCGGTGCTGGCATCGCGGGTGCTCATCGAGCGGCTGGTCGCCGAGGCCACCAGCCCGCACACCGTACGGCGCAGCACCTTCGTCTCGTTCAAGGAGCTTGAGATCGATCAGCTCTACTACCTCGCGCGGGAACGCGCCGAGCGGGAGGCCGGGCCGGATCTCGAAGCCTATGACGTCAAGCTCGGTAGCCAGGGCGTACCGCTGACCGGCGACGAGTCCCGTGAATCCTGGCCGATGAGCTACAAATTGCGCGAGCGCAAGGTCCGGCATTAGCCAGCAATCCGGGGCTGCTTGCCATGGCAAGCAGCCCCGGATGCACGCCTGTACACGGGCAAAGGCCCGGGCGTAGATTTCGAAGCGGCGGTGTCGGTCTGACCGACCCAATGTGCCTCTCAGCCCGTCACAGCCGACCTGTCACATCGTTCGGAGGGGTACATCATGTCTGTCGAACAGGACAACATCGAACTCGTCAAACGCGGCTACGAAGCCTTCGCCAACGGCGACATGGACACCGTGATGGCGCTGTTCGATGACAGCATCGAATGGGTTCAACCCGGTAACAGCACCATCAGCGGCACCTATCACGGCAAGGGCGAACTCGGCCAGTACATGGCCGCCCTGGCGGCCAAGACGCCCACGGTCAAACTGGACCGCCTGGTCGCCGACGGGGACACCGTCGTCGCGCTGACCGATATCACCGCAGGCGGTGAAAGCGGCCATGACGCAGACGTTTTCACCATTCGTAACGGCAAGACGGTGCGGGTCGAGATTCACGGTGACACCGCGCTGATGGAGCGCATCTATGGCACGAAGCAGCGCGCCGCGCACTAATCCAGGTAGTCCCGCAGCACCTGCGAGCGGCTCGGGTGGCGCAGCTTGCTCATCGTCTTGGACTCGATCTGGCGGATGCGCTCACGCGTGACGCCGTAGACCTGGCCGATCTCGTCGAGCGTGCGCGGCTGACCGTCGGTGAGGCCGAAGCGCAGCCGGACCACACCGGCCTCGCGCTCGGACAGTGTCTCCAGCACCGACTGCAGCTGATCCTGCAGCAGGGTGAAGGACACCGCGTCGACGGCCACCACGGCCTCGGAGTCCTCGATGAAGTCGCCGAGTTGGCTGTCACCCTCGTCGCCGATGGTCTGGTCCAGCGAGATGGGCTCACGCGCGTACTGCTGGATCTCCAGCACCTTCTCCGGCGTGATGTCCATTTCCTTGGCCAGTTCTTCGGGCGTGGGCTCGCGGCCCAGGTCCTGCAGCAGCTCGCGCTGGATACGGCCCAGCTTGTTGATGACCTCGACCATGTGCACCGGGATACGGATGGTGCGGGCCTGATCGGCCATGGCGCGGGTGATGGCCTGCCGGATCCACCAGGTGGCATACGTCGAGAACTTGTAGCCCTTGGTGTAGTCGAACTTCTCGACGGCGCGGATGAGACCGAGGTTGCCCTCCTGGATGAGGTCCAGGAATGCCATGCCGCGACCGGTGTAGCGCTTGGCCAGCGAGACCACCAGGCGCAGGTTGGCCTCCAGCAGGTGGTTCTTGGCCTTGTCGCCGTCGCGGCAGATCCACGACATGTCCCGACGCTCGGTCGGGGTGAATTTCTCACCCTTGGCGGCCTTCTCGGCCACCAACTGGGTGGCGTAGAGCCCGGCCTCGATGCGCTTGGCGAGCTCCACCTCCTCCTCGGCGTTGAGCAGCGCGACCTTGCCGATCTGCTTGAGGTAGGCACGGACCGAGTCGGCCGAGGCGGTGAGCTCGGCATCCTTGCGGGCCTGACGCAGCGCCTCGGATTCCTCTTCGTCCCAGACGAAGTCACCGGAGGCCTTGTCCTTCTCGGACGGCTCGGGAAGCTCGTCGTCCTTCTTGGCGGGCTTGGCGCCGGCCGCGGGTGCGGCCGCGCCGCCTTCGGCTTCCTCGCCGGACTCCTCGGCGTCCTCGTCATCGGAATCGTCCGACCCGTCGGTGTCGTCGTCGGTGTCGAGGTCGTCGTCGATCTCGACGTCCTCGAGATCCTCACCCGGCTCGACCTCCAGGTCGCCGTCGGCCTCGAGATCCTCGCCGAGGTCGGCGTCCTCGGCGTTCTCGTCCTTCTTGCCACGGGGCGCAGCGGCCTTGGCCGGTGCCTTTTTCGCGGGGGCCTTCTTCGCAGCCCGCTTGGCCGGCGCCTTCTTGGCCGGCGCCTTCTTCGCGGCGGTCTTGGTGGCGGTGGCCTGTACCGGCTCTTCAGTTGCCGGGCTTGCCTCTGTCGCTGCCACGTAAACCCTCTCGGTCATGCTGGACGGTGGCCGCGCGCAGGCGCCACCGGAATTCGTCGGCTGTCTCGAATATTGGCGTCTGATCTCTGCTGGGAAACCCGCCGCTATGTTCGTAGGCGGCCGCCATCGACCATTGTAACGACAGTGTGGCCGACCACCGTGCCGAGCGGCAAATTCATGCCGGTCCGCGCGTCGAATGCCGGCAGGTCACGGTTGCTGGTGCAGGCCCTGGGCCGCCATTGCCGCACCGACGATGCCGGCCGTGTTGAGCAGGGCCGCGGGCACCACCGGGGTGCGGTTCTTCAGCATCGGGATCCAGCGGTCGGCCTTGCGGCTGATACCGCCGCCGGCGATGAACAGATCGGGCCAGATGGCGTTCTCGACGGTCACCAGCACCTTGGTGACCTCCTCGGTCCAGCGCTGGTAGTTCCACTCCTTGCGCTCCTTGACCGAGGACGCGGCGCGATGCTCGGCCTCTTTGCCGCCCACCTCCAGGTGGCCGAACTCGGTGTTGGGCAGCAGCACACCGTTGTGGATGACGGCTGAGCCGATACCGGTGCCGAAGGTGAGCAGCACGATCAGCCCGGTGTTGTCCTTGCCGGCGCCGTAACGTTCCTCGGCCAGGCCGGCCGCGTCGGCGTCGTTGAGAACGGTGACCGGCTGACCGTCGAGGACTCCAGAGATGATCTCGGCGGCGTTGGTGCCGATCCAGCCCTTGTCGACATTGGCGGCGGTGCGCACGACACCGCCCGTCACCACACCGGGGTAGGTGACCCCGAGCTTGCCGGTCCAGCCGAACTCGCGGACCACCGCGGCCACCGTCGCGGCGACGGCATCCGGGGTGGCCGGTTGTGGGGTGGCCAACTTGAAGCGGTCGCCGACCAGGGCGCCGGTGTCGAGGTCGACGATGCCTCCCTTGATACCGCTGCCGCCGACGTCGACGCCGAAGCCGGTATTGGGCGAATCGGTCACGGGAACGCTCCTCAGCAGGGTCCGGTGGGCAATCCGACACCACATTAGTGCCATTCGGTGTGGTGCGATGGATACATGGATGATCCGCAGACCCTGCGTACGGTGGCCGAGCAACTTGCCACGGAGGCCGCGACTTTCGTGCGCACCCGGCGTGCCGAGGTGTTCGGTGCCACACCGGTTGCCGACGCGGTCGAGACCAAGAGCACACCCACAGATCCGGTGACCGTGGTCGACAAGGAGACCGAGCGCCTGCTGCGCGACCGACTCGCCGTGCTGCGCCCCGGCGATCACATCCTGGGCGAGGAAGAGGGCGGCTCGGCCGTAGCCGAGCCCGGTGTCCCGGTCTGGGTGATCGACCCGATCGACGGGACGGTCAACTTCGTCTACGGCGTCGAGTGCTACGCGGTATCGGTCGGGGTGCAGGTCGACGGGGTCTCGGTGGCCGGTGCGGTGGCCAATGTGCCGACCGGTGAGGTGTTCTCGGCCGCACTGGGACACGGCGCGACGCTGACCCGCGGTGGTGTGTCGACGGCGTTGCGGTGCAATGCGATCGACGATCTGTCGATGGCGCTGTTGGGGACCGGGTTCTCCTATGACGCGCAGCAGCGGGCCCGCCAGGCCGCGGTGCTGGCCGGTTTGCTCCCGCAGGTGCGTGATGTGCGCCGGATCGGTTCGTGCGCAATGGATCTGTGCATGGTGGCCGCGGGCCGGCTGGACGCCTACTTCGAGGACGACGTGCGGGTCTGGGACTGGGCGGCGGGTGCGCTGGTCGCCGCGGAGGCGGGTGCGGTGGTGCGCCTACCGGGTGGCGGCGCGGCGCTCATGGCGGCCGCACCGGGCATCGCCGGCGCCCTGGCCGACCGGCTGGGCTGACTCAGCAGGTGCCGCTGTGGATCTTGGTCAGCAGCGCGGCATCGGCGGGCTGGGTGGCATCGGGACGCAGACCCGCGAGCATGGCGTCGATATCGTCGCTGCGGCTGAACTCGGTGAAGTCGGTGCCCACCGCTAGGTCGACGCTGTCGTCGGTGCGGCCGTCCTGGAACAGCTCGGTGCACGGGGCCACCAACCACACCGCGGCCGCCGCGGCCCGACCGGACTCACCGAAGCGGATCTGACCCTGGCATTCCAGCCGGCCGGTGGCGTAGAGCGGATCATTGGCCGCCGTCGGCTGAGCGAACCCCAGGTCACGCAGGGCGCCGGAGACTTCGGCGGCCTGGCCGCCCTGTCCGCTGGCGTTGAGTACCTGGACCTTGGTGTCGGCCAGCCGGGCGGGCATCACCTCGGTCATATCGGCTCGTGAGACCGGCTCGCCGAGCTGCGCGGGCGCGGCGGTGGCGTCCGGGGCCGGCGGCGGCGGTGCGTTGCAGGCGGCGGCCTGCGCGACGTCGGTGGTCTGGTTCAGTGCGATCACCCACGCGACACCGGACACCAGCGCCAGCACCACGAACAGGCACAGCACGGGAACGATGTTGCGGCGCCGGAACGGCCGGCCGTGTTTGTCGAACGCCGTACCTTCGGTGATGGATGCGACCACTCCTGCACCTTAGAGGTAAGCCGCGGCACTGCCATCTACCAGGAGTTTTGGTTTGTGATATAAATCACAGTCAATCCGGGCCGATTCGGGGCACGAATCATTTGGCGTAGGCGTTCGACGCTGGTACAAAGCTCAGCTGCATGGACGCTGCATGGAACAGGAGGGGATGAATGGCCACCGACTACGACGCTCCGCGACGGACCGAGACCGATGACGTCTCGGAGGATTCGCTCGAAGAGCTCAAAGCGCGACGTAACGAGGCTCAGTCGGCCGTCGTCGACGTCGACGAAGGCGAGTCCGCCGAATCATTCGAGTTGCCCGGTGCCGACCTCTCCGGTGAGGAGCTGTCGGTGCGTGTGATCCCGAAGCAGGCCGACGAGTTCACCTGCTCGAGCTGCTTCTTGGTGCACCACCGCAGCCGGCTGGCGAGCGAGAAGAACGGTGTGATGATCTGCACGGACTGCGCGGCCTGACACAGGCCGCGCAGGCCCGGCGATCCAGCGGTCAGCTCTGCAGAGCAGCCAGCACCCGATCCGGGTGACGGCAGCTGACCAGCCAATAGGGGGTGGGATCGTCGGGATCGTCGAGCACGATCAGGACCATCGGGCCGACCCAGGCCCGGTGCAGCACATAGGCCGCTGGGTCCAGTTGGCGACCCAGGGCCGCCGATTTGGCCGACCGGGGAACCTCGGCCGACCGGGCGATCACATCGACCGGCAGATGCGCCGGACCCGCCCACAACTCCACGGCCGCATCGGCCGACGGACCGTTCTGCACGACGCGGATCTCCATCCGGCCCATCCACACCAGCACCGCCGCCGCGACAGGGAGCAGCACCGCATACGGCGCCCAGTCGGGTAGACCCTCGACACCCATGTTGACCTCGGCGGCGATGAGTGCGGCCAGCCCGAGTCCGGGTGGCCAGAACCACCACGGCACCCGTAGGCGTTCGCGGTAGCGCACGGTTTGGGCGATGGCGCGCGTGTCGGACACGTGCCCAAGAGTAATCTCATCGGCCGTGTCCACTTCTCTGGCGGTCGTGCGGTTGGATCGCGACCTTCCGATGCCCAGCCGGGCCCATGACGGTGACGCCGGCGTCGACCTGTACAGCGCCGTCGACGTGGACCTCGCGCCCGGGCATCGCAGTCTGGTTCCCACCGGGATCGCGGTCGCGATCCCGCACGGCATGGTGGGTCTGATCCATCCGCGGTCGGGATTGGCTACGCGCGTAGGCCTTTCGATCGTGAACAGTCCCGGCACGGTCGACGCCGGGTACCGTGGTGAGATCAAGGTGGCGCTGATAAATCTCGACCCGCAGACACCGATCGAGGTGCGGCGCGGTGATCGCATCGCACAGCTGCTGGTGCAGCGGGTCGAGCTTCCCGAGCTGGTCGAGGTGTCGTCGTTCGACGACGCCGGGCTGGCTGACACTTCCCGTGGCAGCGGTGGCCACGGCTCTTCAGGCGGACATGCGAGTTTGTGATGGCAGATAACGACGACGATTTCGACGGCCCGTTCGACATCGAGGACTTCGACGATCCAGAGTCCGCCACGGTGGCCCGGCTGGATCTGGGCTCGGTGCTGATCCCGCTGCCGGCGGCCGGGCAGGTGCAGGTCGAACTGACCGACCAGGGTGTGCCCAGCTCGGTATGGGTGGTGACACCCAACGGGCGGTTCACCATCGCGGCCTACGCGGCACCGAAGTCGGCCGGGCTGTGGCGTGAGGTGGCCGCCGAGCTGGCCGAGTCGCTGCGCAAGGACGGCGTGAAGGTACGCATCGAAGACGGCAAATGGGGCCGTGAGGTCGTCGGGGCCAGCACATCGGCTCCGCAGGGGCAGCAGCCCGGCGTGGTGCGCTTCATCGGGGTCGACGGCTACCGCTGGATGATCCGCTGTGTGGTCAACGGGCTGCCCGAGAACGTCGACGCATTGGCCGCCGAGGCGCGAGAAGCATTGCTGGACACGGTGGTTCGCCGCGGCGACACCCCACTTCCGGTGCGTACCCCGCTGGCCGTGCAGCTGCCCGAGGCGATGGCCAACCAGCTACGTGCGGCCGCCGCGCAGCAGGCCGCCGCCCAGGCTGCCGCCCAAGGGCAGCCCCCACCGGAGCCGGCTGCACGGCGAAGCGAGCACGGCACCGCCATGCAGCAGATGCGTAGCACCATCACCGGCGGCTAAAGCTCCAGCAGCGCCGCCAGGCAGGCGGCACCCAGCCGCGACGGGTCCGCGCCCATCTGCGCCAGCGTCACCGTGTGCAGGGCGGCGTGCGGTGCCGCGGCAACCCACTCGTAGGCCACATCGGCCGGATGCACCGGGTCGTCGGTGGCCGCCGCCAGGCCCATCGGGACCCGCAGGGTCGTCAGCGCCTCGACCGTCGGCGCCACATACCCGGCGGCCTCGTCCATCGCGTCGGGTAGCCCGGGCCACTGCGCGACCCAGGACCGGGACAGTTCGTCGGCCAGCCACTGCGGGCTGGACGCCCGCATGGCCGCGACGGTGGCGGCCAGCCCGTCGGTGCGCAGTTGCTGGGCCGAGGCCCGCGCGGTCAGCGCCGCGGCCGCATTCCCGGGCGCACCCGACCAGGCCGGCAGCGCGGCCAGTACCGCCACGGTGCTGCCCGGATGTGCCAACGCCCAGTTGGCGGCGACCGCCGCACCGATCGAGACACCGCCGACGGCGATCGGCGCACCGGCACGGGTCGCCTCATGCAGTGCCGCCTGGTAGCCGGCGATCAGTCGGTGCGGGTCCGGCGCCGGGGTCACCACGACCGCGCCGACCTCGTGCAACGGGCCCGCGAAGGCCCGGTAGGCGTAGTCGTCATCGGAGCCGGTGCCGGCCATCAGGACGGTCGTGACGCCTCGCAAGTCGATGGTCATCAAACGATCGTGCCGCGCCGCTGCCCGGCGTGGCGAATCGGAACCAACAGGTCTACGGTGGCGTTGGTCAGTTAGTGGATCGAAGACCGATTCGCGGTGAGGGAGAGGTCATGGCTACCGCCGAGGGGTATCTCCGCCGGCTAACCCGACGGTTGACAGAAGACCCCGAGCAACTCGATGTCGAGGAACTCAGCGATGAGGCGGCCGGCACCGGCGCGCAGAAAGCCATCGACTGTGAGCGTGGCCAGGAAGTCACCATGGTCGGCACCCTGCGCAGCGTCGAATGTAATGGCAAGGCATGCGCCGGGGGAGTCAAGGCCGAACTGTTCGACGGCACCGATGCGGTGATGCTGGTCTGGTTGGGCCAACGGCGGATCCCGGGCATCGAGACCGGCCGCACACTGCGGGTACACGGGCGCCTCGGACAGCTCGACAACGGCGCCAAGGCGATCTACAACCCGCACTACGAGATCCAGAAGTGACGGAAACAGACACGGACGAAGAGCCTGCCAACAAGGGCGGACAGGCGATCCTGGAGCAGATCGGCGGCGTCAGCGGCCTGATCTACTCCTCGCTGCCGGTGCTGGTGTTCGTCCCGGTATCCACCAAATTCGGTCTGATGCCGGCCATCTACGCCGCCCTCGGGGTGGCGACCCTGATCCTGATCTGGCGGTTGATCCGCAAGGAGACCGTCCAACCGGCGGTGTCCGGGTTCATCGGCGTTGGCATCAGTGCGGCGATCGCCTGGTGGCTTGGCGAATCCCGCGGCTACTTCGCGTACGGCATCTGGATGTCGTTGGTGTACGCCGCCGTCTTCACCGTCTCGGTGCTGATCCGCCGACCTTTGGTCGGCTATGCCTGGGGCTGGTTCAGCGGGGGTGGACGGCACTGGCGCTCGGTGCGGCGCGCGGTGCTCGCCTTCGATGTGGCCACCATCGCGTGGGCCGTCGTGTTCGCGTCACGGTTCGTCGTGCAGCGCCATCTCTATGACGCCGATGACGTCGGCATGCTGGGTGTCGCCCGGATCGCGATGGGCTGGCCGCTGACCGGTGTCGCCGCACTGGTCACCTGGTTGGCGATTCGCGCCGCGCAGAAGGCGCTCAAGGAATCAGCGGCTCAGGCCTGATTGCGCGCTCAGCGCGCGTGCGGCCGCAGGAGTAGCTCGCGCAGTTCGTCCTCGGACTCGGCGGTGGCCACGAACACCAACTCGTCGCCGCCTTCGAGCGGTTCGTCGCCCTCGGGCACGATGACCCGCGGCCCGCGCAGGATCGTCACCAGTGAGGCATCCCGCGGCAGGTTGAGCCGTTTGACGGCCTTACCGCCCCACGGGGTGTCGTCGGGCAGCGTGATCTCGACCAGATTCGCCTGTCCCTTGCGGAAACTCAGCAGCCGCACCAGATCACCGACGGCGACGGCCTCCTCGACCAGTGAGGCCAGCATGCGCGGGGTGGACACCGCGACGTCGACACCCCAGTTCTCGTCGAAAAGCCATTCGTTGCGCGGGTCGTTGACGCGTGCCACCACCCGGGGCACCGCGAACTCGGTCTTGGCCAGCAGGCTGACCACCACGTTGGCCTTGTCGTCGCCGGTGGCGGCGATCACGACGTCGAACTCCTGCAGGCGCACCGATTCCAGCAGGCTGATCTCGCAGGCATCGCCGAGCCGCCAGTGCGCGGCCGGGATGGCATCGACATCGATGTGCTCAGGATCACGCTCGAGCAGGGTGACCTCGTGATTGCTGACGAGCTCACGGGCGATGGACCGGCCGACCGCCCCGGCGCCGGCGATGGCGACCTTCATTCGTTGTCCTCGCTGGGCGGTAACGCCGAGATCGCCAGGGCCTCGGCGATATGACCGGAGATGGCGGCGATGAAGACGTGGTCACCGGCCTGGATGATCGTCTTGCTGTCCGGCAGCAGCCCGGTACCCAGGCGCAGCATGAACGCCACCCGGCCGCCGGTGGCCGATTCCAGCTCGGTAACCGGATGACCCGCCCAATCCTCGTGAAGCGGCAGTTCGGCGACTCCGACATTGCCGGAGGGATCACGCCATTTGGTGGTCTCCGATTCCCGGGTGAGCACATTGAGCAGCCGGTCGGTGGTCCACGGCACGGTGGCCACGGTGGGGATGCCGAGCCGCTCGTAGACCGCGGCGCGCTTGGCGTCGTAGATACGCGCGACGACTCGCTCGACACCGAAGGTCTCCCGCGCCACACGCGCGGAGATGATGTTCGAGTTGTCGCCGGAGGAGACCGCCGCGAAGGCACCCGCTTCCTGGATTCCCGCGCGTAGCAGGACATCCCGGTCGAATCCCATGCCGAGCACCCGCTCACCGGTGAACTCCGGGGACAGCCGGTTGAACGCGGTGGAATCCCGATCGATGACAGCCACCTCATGGCCGATCCGGGCCAGTCCGTCCGCCAATGATGCGCCGACCCGGCCGCACCCCATCACCACAACCCGCACTCTCGGTCCTCTCTGGCGGTTGCCGCGGAATACCGTCATATCTGACACGCCATTCAACCAGCGCACCCGGAACGCTACAGCCAATCGCCGGTGCGCTTACTCTTGGCACTCGTGTCCAAGCTTTCGACCGCCGCCCGGCGGTTGGTCCTGGGTAGGCCGTTCCGCAGCGACAAGCTCGCGCACACGCTGCTGCCGAAGCGGATCGCCTTGCCCGTGTTCGCTTCCGACGCGCTGTCCTCGGTGGCCTACGCGCCGGAGGAAATCTTCCTGGTGCTGTCGATGGCGGGCCTGGCGGCCTACTCGTTCGCGCCCGGGATAGGTCTGGCCGTCGCGGCGGTGATGTTGATCGTCATCGCCAGCTATCGGCAGAACGTGCACGCCTACCCATCCGGCGGTGGCGACTACGAGGTGGTCACCACCAACCTGGGTCCGACCGCGGGTCTGACGGTGGCGAGCGCACTGCTGGTGGACTACGTCCTCACCGTGGCTGTCTCCATGTCCTCGGCGATGGCCAATATCGGGTCGGCGATCCCGTTCATCAACCAGCACAAGGTGCTGTTCGCGGTGCTGGCCATTCTGTTGTTGGCGGCCCTGAACCTGCGCGGCATCCGCGAATCGGGCACGGCGTTCGCCATCCCCACCTACGCATTCATGATCGGCATCTTCATCATGCTGGGCTGGGGGCTGTTCCAGATCAATGTGCTCGGACATGAGTTACGCGCCGAATCGGCGGGTTTCGACGTGCAGTCCGACCACGGCGACCTGATGGCGGTGGCGATGGTCTTCCTGGTGGCGCGGGCGTTCTCGTCGGGGTGTGCGGCGCTGACCGGTGTAGAGGCCATCAGCAACGGGGTGCCCGCCTTCCAGAAGCCCAAGTCCCGTAATGCCGCCTCGACGCTGTTGATGCTGGGTGCCATCGCGACCACCCTGTTCATGGGGATCATCATGCTGGCCAAGGAGACCGGCGTGAAGATCGCCGAGCAACCGGAGACACAGCTGGTCGGTGCGCCCGAGGGGTATCACCAGAAGACGCTGATCGCCCAGCTGGCCGACGCGGTGTTCCACGACTTCCCGATCGGTCTGTACGCCATCACGGGTGTCACCGCACTGATCCTGGTGCTGGCGGCCAATACCGCGTTCAACGGGTTCCCGGTGCTGGGCTCCATCCTGGCCCAGGACCGCTTCCTGCCGCGGCAGCTGCACACCCGTGGCGACCGGTTGGCGTTCTCCAACGGCATCCTGTTCCTGGCGCTGGCCGCCATCGCGTTCGTGGTGGCCTTCCAGGCCGAGGTCACCCACCTGATCCAGCTGTACATCGTGGGTGTGTTCGTGTCGTTCACCCTCAGCCAGATCGGCATGGTCCGGCACTGGACGCGCTATCTGGCGGTCGAGACCGATCCGGCGGTGCGCCGGCACATGATGCGGTCCCGGGTGATCAATGCGATCGGCTGCGTGTGCACCGGCTCGGTGCTGGTGGTCGTGGTGATCACCAAGTTCATGGCAGGCGCGTGGATCGCGATCCTGGCGATGGGTGCGCTGTTCGTGCTGATGAAGATGATCCACAAGCACTACGCCACGGTGGCACGTGAGCTCGACGAGCAGGAGGCCGAGCTAGAGGATGTCGTGCTGCCCAGCCGCAACCACGCGGTGGTGCTGGTGTCCAAGCTCCATCTGCCGACCCGCCGCGCGCTGGCCTATGCCCGAGCCACCCGGCCGGATGTGCTGGAGGCCATCACGGTCAGCGTCGACGATGCCGAGACCCGGGAATTGGTGCACACCTGGGAGGACAGCGATGTCAGCACACCGCTGAAGGTCATCGCCTCGCCATATCGCGAAATCACCAGGCCGGTACTCGATTACGTCAAGCGCATCACCAAGGAATCTCCACGCACCGTGGTCACGGTGTTCATCCCCGAGTATGTCGTGGGGCACTGGTGGGAGCAGGTTCTGCACAACCAGAGCGCGCTGCGGCTCAAGGGCAGGCTGCTCTTCGAGCCGAACGTCATGGTGACTTCGGTACCCTGGCAGCTCAACTCGTCGGAGCGGCTCAAGACCTTGCAGCCTGGTTCCGCACCCGGCGATGCACGTAGAGGATTCTTGGATTGACCGTTCTGACACTGACTGCGGGGCCGGCGGCCAATGGCGGCAGTTGCGTGGCACGCCATGACGGACGGGTGGTGTTCGTGCGTTACGCGCTGCCCGGTGAGGTGGTGCGCGCTCGCGTCGTCTCCGAGCGCGGATCGTATTGGCATGCAGACGTTATCGAGGTGCTCGAACCGTCGCCTGACCGGATCGAATCACTGTGCTCCATCGCCGGGACGCAGGGCTCCGGGTGCTGCGACCTGGCGTTCGTGGCACCGTCGGCGGCGCGCCGCATCAAGGGGTCGGTGGTGGCCAACCAGCTGAGCCGCCTCGGTGGTCACGGCTGGGACGGGGAGGCCGAGCCGGTCGGTGACGGTGCAGCCACCGGTTGGCGCACCCGGGTGCGGCTCGATGTTTCCGATGCCGGCCGAGCGGGATTCCACCGGTATCACAGTTCCGAGTTGGCCGAATCGCTGGATTGCGCGCAGCTGTCCGCCGGGATGCTCGACGGTCTGGACCGGACGTGGCCGCCGGGCGCGCAGCTGCATGTGGCGGTTGACGATGCCGGGCGCCGCCATGTGGTGCAGTCGGGTCCGCGAAACGGCCGCAAGGCGGTGACCCAGGTGGTCGAGGGCGATTACGAGGCCGTGCAGGTGATCGGCGGGCGTACGTGGCGGGTACCGGTGACCGCGTTCTGGCAGGCGCACCGTGCCGCGCCGCAGACCTACAGTGCGCTGATCGGTGAGGCCGCCGCACTGCAACCCGGGATGACCGCATGGGATCTGTACGGCGGGGCCGGTGTGTTCGCGGCGGTGCTGGCCGACGCGGTGGGGGAGACCGGCCGAGTCACGACGGTGGACACCTCCCGCGGTGCGGCCCGCTCGGCGCGGACGGCGCTGGGTGATCTACCGCAGGTGTCGGTGGTGACCGATTCGGTGCGCCGGGCCGTCGTCTCCGAACGTTCCCGCCCCGACGTTGCGGTGCTGGATCCGCCGCGCTCGGGGGCGGGTCGCGAGATCATCGAGCAGTTGGTCGGTGTGCCGCGGATCATCCATATCGGTTGCGAGGCAGCCTCGTTCGCCCGAGATGTCGGGGAGTACCTGCGGCACGGTTACACCGTGGAGACATTGCGGGTGTTCGACTCGTTCCCGTTGACCCACCACGTCGAGTGTGTGGCGGTACTGACGCGGTAGCTCAGGCCGCGTCGCGGTGCACCGTGACGAGGTGGACGTCACGCGTGAGTATTCGCAGTCCGCCCGCTATCGGTGGTGCGGTCGATCGATAAGTGGCCCCGGTGGGTGTGGTGTGCTCGGCCACGTGGCGGCCCTGCGGGTCGAAGTAAGTTTTGACGCGCCAGCCCGGTGCCTCTTTGGTGTAGTTGCACTGTTCGCAGCAGCCGCGGCCGTTGAGTACGTCGGTGGCACCGCCTCTGGCGTGGGGTTGGGTGTGGTCGATATGCCGAATCGGTGCGTCGCAGAACGGGGTTCGGCAGGTCTGGTCGCGTAGCCGGATGAACTGCGCCAGCCCGTCGGGAAATTTCCGGGCACGCGATTCCATGGCGACGAGGGCGCCCGTGCCGGGGTCGGCATAAAGCCGGCGCAGTTCGACCCAGCCGTGTTCCTCGATGGACTCGGTGATGAGTTGTCGTGCCACCTCGGCCGGGATCGGGTCGTGGTCCTGGATCTGGGCCGGGTCGTCACTGGTGCCGAAGAGTGCGTTGTCGGAGAGCACCACGTTGACCGTCATCGGCACCGGTTGAGCGGCGGTACGTCCGGTAACGCGCTCGTAGAGGGTGTCGGTCATGACCTGTCCGCGGGGGCGACTGTCGGGCTTGACATCGGCCTCGCGTTTGAGGGCGGCGTAGCAGCCGACACCCTGGGTCAGCGGCATCAGCGCCGTCAGATAGACCATGTTGCCCGGCGCGGGTCGGGTGGAGACATTGCTGTCCTTGGGCGCTCTGGCTGCCTTGTCGACCACCGCGTGTGGGTCGAGTTCGTAGGCGATCCTCTTGGCGTCGGCGGCGATCCTCTTGTTGCCCAGACCCTCCAATGCCGCAGGGTCGGCGCACATATCGTGGTCGAGTCGGCGCCGGTCCTCCACGGTCAGGCAGGCCGATTCCCGGACGATGATGGTCGCCCGCCACTCCGAGAGCACGCCGGATTCGAGCGCCGCCAGGGTGCAGGGCATTTCGTGGACAAGGGCTTTGGCCAGGCCGAGGTGCTGGTCACCCTTCTTGGTCGAGTCGCGGCGGGCCAGGGCGACCTCGGCGGCCAGCCCGCGACCACGGTTACGGGCCGGTACTCGTGCGGCGGCCTCGGCGGCACACCGTTTGGCAGCCCACAGCGCGGTGGCCCGGGCCTGTGCGGCAGCGATCGCGGACTTCATCCGCTCGTAGCGCTCGACCGTCTCCCGTAGCTCCTCCTCAGATGCGGCGGGATCGATATCGAACAAATATTCGAACATGTGATCTACGGTACACCGGCCCTCCGACAGCTAGAATCGAGGCGCAGCGAGGTGGCCTCATGAAGAAGATCCCCGGAGCAAAAGTCGCCTATGCCGGCTACGTGTTCGTCCTGGTCGGCTTTATATCGCTCGGCCTGTTCGTGGTCGCGCTCGCGCGCGCACGTCCGTTCGCGGTGCTGATCGGTGGCGTCGCGGTGACCTGCTTCGCCATCGGGGTCGGTGGCTTTCGGCTGTCGGCGCGCAGGGGCGGTGGCCTCTTCACGGTGCCGGTGGCCGCCGTCGACCGCGGTCGCTACGCGGCAAGGTATCGAGGCGTGGTTTCCCTCTCGACGTACGGGCGCCATCACCGGTCCCGGCGTCCGGTCCCATCAGTGCACGGCCGCTACAAGGCCTTTCGCGCCGCCGCGCGGGCGCCGCAGCCCCGGATGCGGCGCGCGCACTGACGCGTCCGACGGCGCACATACGGCATGTATTTCATGCCGGAGTTCATATATGCATGGAGGGCTCGCGACCAAACGTCTGATCGACCTCGATGACGATCTGCTCGCTGCGGCGCAGCGAGCAAGCTCATCGCCACCGTCGCCACCGTCGCCACCGTCTCGGCTGCCGCGCTGGCCACCGCCGCGCCTGCCCAGGCCGATCAGTACGACTACGTGCTGGCACTCGACAACGAGGGCGTCTACTACGACTCGATCACCGACGTGATCGATCTCGGCAAGTTGACGTGTCGCAATCTGCGCAGCGGCGCGGGAGTCCCGACGACGTTGAAGTACGTCGCGAGCAACGGATACGCGCCGTACGAGATCGGCGCCATCGTCGAGTCGGCCGCGACGTACAGGTGCCCCGACGTGTACCCGGTGCTCGACGCGGTCTTCGCGAACCAGCCCGCTGCAGCATGATTCACCCTTGACTGATCGTTGGGTTTTCCCAACAATAGATTGTGTGAGCCCGGTGAAACGGGGGGAATCTCTCCCGATCCACAACCGCATCCGCGTCCTGCGCGCGGAGCGTGGGATGAGCCGGGCCGACCTGGCGGCATTGATCGAGGTGAATCCGCAGACCGTCGGGGCGCTGGAACGAGGCGATCATTACCCCAGCCTCGACCTGGCCTTCCGGATCTGCGATGTGTTCGATCTGCCGGTCGAGGCGGTGTTCTCGCGGACCGAGTTCGCACCGCTGTCCGCTCAGGTGTACCGACGAACTGGAGGACATGATGGCTGACACCGATCTGATCGAGCGCTACCACGGATTCCGCACCCGCAGATTCCTGAAACAGGAACAGAGCTGGGCGAATTCGCTGCCCGGCTGGCGCACCCGACGCCGTCGCCGCGCGCTTGTCGTCACACTGCTGGTGACGTTCGCGTTCATGTTCGTCGTCAGCGTGCTGTGCGCCTTCGGCCTCTGGTGGGCACCGCTGCTGTGGTTGCCGGCCTGTCTGGTGTTCTTCCCGGTCTGGATCGCCATGCAGATCGTCTCCAGTCGGCGCGGCGACGCACCGCAGGGTGCGCTCGACGAATTCGAGATCGCCCAACGCAACAGTGCCCGCTCTATCGGGCTGACCATCACGCAGAACCTGATGATGATCCCGGTCTGTTACCTGATCTTCGGCGCCGTGATCACCGGTGGCACCGACACGAACATGGCGTACGCCGGCGGGTTGATGGCCCTGACGACACTCCTGATCGGTGGGTGCTCGCCGGCGATGATCCTGGGCTGGGGTCGCCCCGACCCCGAACCCGACGAAGTCGCCGGGGCGTAAAGATCGCGCTAAGGTCGTGCCCTGGTGTGCCGGGAAGTCTGGTCGGCGTCTCGTAAAGCTGACCAGAGGAGATCGATGAACACCCGGCAAGACCGTCCCCGCAGCCGCCTGCTTTCTCTGGGGTCGTGGTCGGAATCCAGTCGTGTCTCGGAGATCCTGCGCAAGGAAACCGTCGGCGGCGTCATCCTGCTGATCGCGGCGGCCGCGGCGATCATCTGGGCCAACTCGCCGTGGAGCGACAGCTATTTCGCGCTGCGCGACCTCAAGCTGGGTGCCGAACCGTTCGGCCTGCATCTGTACATCAGCGTCGGGCACTGGGCCGCCGACGGACTGCTGGCCATCTTCTTCTTCGTCGTCGGCCTGGAACTCAAACGTGAGTTCGTCGCCGGCGACCTGCGCGATCCCGGCCGCGCCGCGCTCCCTATCGCCGCCGCTGTCGGCGGTATGGCGGTACCCGCGCTGATCTTCGTCGCGGTCGCCACTCGTGACGGGGATGGTGCTGCCCACGGCTGGGCCATCCCGACGGCCACCGATATCGCCTTCGCGGTGGCCGTTCTCGCCGTCATCTCAACCCACCTGCCGTCCGCGCTGCGGATGTTCCTGCTGACCCTGGCCGTGGTCGACGACCTGCTGGCCATCACCGTCATCGCGATCTTCTACACCGATGAACTCAATATCGGCGCGCTCGCCCTGGCATTCGTCCCGCTGGCCCTGTTCGCGGTCTGCGTGCAGCGCGGCATCAAGGCCTGGTGGATCCTGATCCCGCTGTCGATCGCCACCTGGGTGCTGATGCACGAGTCCGGGGTGCACGCCACCGTCGCCGGCGTGTTGCTGGGCTTCATGGTCCCGGTGCATCGCTCGATGACACGAAAGGGCGAGTCCCTCGGTGCCGGGATGGCGGAATACTTCGAGCACAAATGCCGGCCCATCTCGGCGGGCATCGCCATCCCGGTCTTCGCGTTCTTCGCCGCCGGGGTCGGCCTGGGCGGGTTCACCGGACTCGCCAACGCGCTGGGAAGTCCCATCACGCTGGGAATCGTGTTCGGCCTGGTGTTGGGCAAGCCGATCGGCATCTTCCTGACGACCTGGATCTTGTCGAAGGTGACCAAGGCCGAACTGGACTCGTCACTCAAGTGGATCGACGTGTTGGGCGTCTCGATGCTGGCCGGCATCGGGTTCACGGTGTCACTTCTCATCGGCGATCTGGCGTACGCGGACCCCGACCGTGAGGAATACGTCAAAGTCGGTGTCCTGGTCGGGTCGCTGGTGGCAGCAACACTGGCGTCAGCGCTACTGGCCACCAGAAACGCCACCTATCGGCGGATCGAGGTTGCCGAATCGGCCGACGATGATCATGACGGCGTGCCCGACATCTATCAGCCTCGACAGGACTGACGGGTGTTGCGTGCGTAAACTGGCGGGATGCTTAAACAGATCCGCGGTCCCGCAGATCTGCAGCACCTGTCGCAGTCACAGCTCGACGAGCTGGCCGGTGAGATCCGTGAATTCCTGATTCACAAGGTAGCTGCAACTGGCGGACATTTGGGCCCCAACCTCGGCGTCGTCGAGTTGACGTTGGCGTTGCACCGGGTGTTCGATTCGCCGCACGATCCGATCATCTTCGACACGGGACACCAGTCCTACGTCCACAAGATCCTGACCGGACGCGCCGACGACTTCGACCAGCTGCGGATGAAGGATGGCCTGTCGGGTTATCCGGCGCGCGATGAGAGCGAACACGACTGGGTCGAATCCAGCCATGCCAGCACCGCGTTGTCCTACGCCGACGGACTGGCCAAGGCCTTCGAACTGTCGGGGCACCGCAACCGGCACGTCGTCGCCGTCGTCGGTGACGGCGCGCTCACCGGCGGCATGTGCTGGGAGGCGCTGAACAACATCGCCGGATCCAAGCGCCCGGTGGTGATCGTGGTCAACGACAACGGCCGCAGCTATGCCCCGACCATCGGCGGGCTGGCGGATCACCTGGCTGCGCTGCAATTGCAGCCCGGCTACGAGAAGATCCTGGAGAAGGGCCGCGATGTCGTGCGCGGCGTCCCGGTCATCGGTGAGATCTGCTACCAATGCATGCACAGCGTGAAGGCCGGCCTGAAGGATGCGCTGCAGCCGCAGGCCATGTTCACCGACCTGGGCCTGAAGTACGTCGGACCGATCGACGGACATGACGAGCACGCCGTCGAGGCGGCGCTGCGGCACGCCCGGGGCTTCAACGCGCCGGTCATCGTGCACGTGGTCACCCGCAAGGGCATGGGTTACGCGCCGGCCGAGGCCGACGAGGCCGAGCAGATGCACGCCTGTGGCCCCATCGATCCGCTCACCGGGCTGGCGACCTCGGAGTCCGCGCCCGGCTGGACCGGCACGTTCTCCGACGAACTCATCCGCATTGCGAAACGCCGTCGCGATATCGTCGCGATCACCGCGGCGATGGCCGGACCGACCGGGCTGGCGGCCTTCGGGCAGCAGTACCCGGACCGGTTGTTCGACGTCGGCATCGCCGAGCAGCACGCGATGACCTCGGCCGCGGGCCTGGCCATGGGCGGTATGCATCCGGTGGTGGCGATCTACTCGACGTTCCTCAACCGTGCGTTCGACCAGATGATGATGGACGTCGCGCTGCACCAGTTGCCGGTGACGATCGTGCTGGACCGCGCCGGCGTGACCGGACCCGACGGCGCCAGCCATCACGGCGTCTGGGATCTGTCGATTCTCGGTATCGTCCCCGGTATGCGGGTCGCCGCACCGCGCGACGCGGCCCGGCTGCGTGAGGAGCTCGGCGAGGCGGTCGAGGTCAAGGACGGTCCGACCGCCATCCGGTTCCCGAAGGGTGCTGTGGGCGAGGACATTCCGGCGCTGGAGCGCTGTGACGGCGTGGATGTCCTGGCCAAGCCCGGCCCAGGCCTGTCCGAGGACGTGCTGCTCATCGCGGTCGGCTCGTTCGCCCAGATGGGGCTGGCGGTCGCGCAGCGTCTGCAGCAGCAGGGGATCGGTGTGACCGTCGTCGACCCGCGCTGGGTGCTGCCGGTGCCCGAGGCCCTGCACAAGCTGGCCAAGGCGCACAAGCTCGTGGTCACCGTCGAGGACAACGGGGTACATGGCGGCATCGGATCGTCGGTGTCGGCCGCGTTGCGACACAACGAGATCGACGTGCCGTGCCGCGACGTCGGTGTGCCGCAGGAGTTCCAGACCCATGCCTCACGTGGCGAGGTGCTCACCGAGGTCGGGCTCACCGACCGGCACATCGCCCGCCAGATCACCGGCTGGGTCGCCGCGCTGAACAATTCCGAACTCGACGCCGCGATGTCGGCGCGCAAGGCCGAGTAAGGAACTCGGCTCAAACGGCTTCGTCTTCGGGCGGAGCCGCCAGACGGCGCTGCCGCAGCACCCACGCGGCCAGTGCCAGCACCAGCACCAGCGCGCCGAGCACCCCGGTGTGCACGATGGTCCTGGCGAATTCCGGACCCTGGTCCACGAGCTTGGCTGCCTCCACCGACTGCACCACGATCTCCTTGATGCAGGCCAGAATCCCGACGATCAGAAACGGCTCGACGGCGATTTCGTGGGACCGCAGGCTGGTCCGCACGGCATAGAGCAGTTCGACGAAGATGAAGATCAGCAGCACGCCATCGAGAACTTCCAACATGACGTTGGAGGTGGGCGTGTCCAGCAACGAGAACATGGTCTTGACCTGGGCGGCCAGCAGGGCCACCGCGCCGGCGACCAGGATGACCGCGATGGCCCAGTACACGGCGTCCTCGACGAGGCTGAGGACGCGGTCGGCGAACCGCTGGCGGTCCTTTTCGTCGTGCGTCTCGTCTTTTTCGGGCACGGTCAATTCGACGACACGTCGGGCAAGGTAGTCAAGGCTGCCGTCAACACCGGCACCGTCAGCTCACGCTGCCACGGCCGCGCCCCGGCACCCCGCAGGAACTCCTCGACGCCGGCCCGCACATCGGGCACCGGCTGCCAGTCCCAGCACAGCCGACGCACGGTGTCCGGGGTCAACAGGTTCTCGGTCGGCACCGAAACACGTTCGGACAGTTCGGAAAGTCCGGCGCGGGCCGCTTCCAGCCGCTCGGCCGCCTCCGGCTTGCGCCGCGCCCACCGTGCGGGCGGCGGCGGGCCGGTCGTCGGCTCCGATCCGGACGGTGGATCGGGATCCTGGCGGGCTCGGGCCAACGCGTCCAACCAGACCTGAGCGCTGCGTCGTTGCCGGTTGCCACCGAAAATCGGTAACGCGGTGAGCTTTTCGACGGTGTCGGGGTCGGCCGTGGCGGCGTTGACGATCGCCGCGTCGGGCAAGATCCGGCCGGGCGCGATATCGCGGCGCTGGGCGATGTTGTCCCGGGTGGTCCACAGCTGACGCACCGCCGCCAGTGCCCGTGGGTCGCGCACCTTGTGAATGCCCGATGTGCGCCGCCACCGGTCGCGCCGCGTCACGGTCGGCTCGACCGTTCGCAGATGCTCGAATTCCTGTGCCGCCCAATCGGATTTACCCTGCTCGTCGAGCACCGCGGCGACCGCGTCCCGCAGCTCCAGCAGCACCTCGACATCCAGGGCCGCGTAGTTCAGCCAGTCCGCAGGCAGCGGCCGCTTCGACCAGTCCGCCGCACCGTGCCCCTTCACCAGGCCCAGACCGAGCAGCTTGCGCACCATCTCGGCCAGGTTGACCCGCTCGAAACCGGCCAGTCGAGCCCCGAGCTCGGTGTCATAGAGCCGCGGCGGGGTCATCCCGAGTTCGGCCAGGCACGGCAGATCCTGATCGGCGGCGTGCAACACCCATTCGTCGGTGCTCAACACCTGCGCGACGGGGGCCATCACGGTCACCGAATCGCCGCCGTGGTTCACCGGGTCGATCAGCACCGTCCCCGCGCCCGCCCGGCGGATCTGGATCAGGTACGCGCGGTTGGAATACCGGAATCCCGATGCCCGTTCGGCATCGATCGCGAACGGTCCCGAACCGGAGGCCAGCAGATCGGCAGCCCGGACCATGTCGCTGGGGTACAGCGCAACCGGTGGCACACCATCGGCAGGGGCCAGCAGGGGAGTCGCTTCCGGCTCGGGCGCGGCTCCGGATTCTTCGGATTCGGTCATATCAGGCGCGGGTGCGGGATCCCAAGGTAGTGACACCCGCCGGCGGCAGCCCGGCCGCATGCTCGAGGACCTCACAGAAGGCCTGCACGTGTGGGCCGAGCTCCAGGTCGGTGGCCGTCCAGGAGGCGCGCAGTTCGAGTTGATGCGCGCGCGGGGGACCGGAGATGTCGCCGTAGCGCACCGAGGTGGTGGCGGTGACCGTGCCGCCCAGCGCAGTCACGGCCTCGGCGTGCGCGGCCAGCGCATCGGCCAACCAACTCCAGGCCACCTCGGGCAGCAGCGGGTCGACGGCTTCGGTGGAGTCCAGATCGGCCTGGATATAGGCGACCAGCCGCATGGTCCCGTCCCACGCCTCGGCGCCCTCGGGATCGTGCAGCAGGATCAACCGACCGAACGCGTCACCCTCGGAACGCTCCGGCACGATCGTGGTGTCCGGATGGCGGACCTCGGCGCCGAGCGCGTAGCTGAACGGGGCCAGCCGCTGCGGCGGACGGATCGGCCCGAGCTCGATTTCCGGCCGCACGGTCGCGGCATTCATCGCCGCAACCGCGGTGCGGAATTGAGCCGGTTCGGCGGACGTCACAGTGTTGGACGCTAGACCCATCTGGTCTCAGCCTTGCGCAGGCGCGCCGACTATTGCGCGCGTGGCAACATAGGGGCCGATGAGCACCCGTCGTGACCTGCCAGAGTCGCCCTTCCTGGCCGCCGCCACAGGCCGCACCCCGTCCCGCACCCCGGTGTGGTTCATGCGGCAGGCCGGACGTTCCCTGCCCGAATACCGGGCCATCCGGGCGCAGAACAGCATGCTGTCCGCCTGTTTCGACCCCGAGCTGGTCTGCGAGATCACGCTGCAACCGGTCCGCAGGCACAAGGTCGACGCAGCGATCCTGTTCTCCGACATCGTGGTGCCGCTGCGCGCCGCCGGTGTGGCACTGGACATCGTTCCCGACGTCGGGCCGGTGATCGATCACCCGATCCGGTCGGCCGCCGATGTCGCCGCCCTCAAACCGCTCGAACCGGCCCAGGTGGCACCCGTCAGTGATGCGGTGTCGTTGCTCGTGGCGGCGCTCGAGGATGTCCCGCTGATCGGCTTTGCCGGTGCGCCGTTCACGCTGGCCTCCTATCTGGTCGAGGGTGGGCCGAGCCGCAACCACGAGAAGACCAAGGCGATGATGCTCGGCGAGCCGCAGACCTGGCATGCCCTGATGAGCTCGCTGACCGATCTGACGATCGCCTTCCTGCAGGCCCAGCTCGATGCCGGGGTCGACGCCATCCAGCTCTTCGATTCCTGGGCGGGCACCCTGTCGCTGGCCGACTACCGCAGCCACGTGCTGCCGCACAGCAGCCGGATCTTCGCGACACTGGCCCCAGCCGGTGTGCCGATGACCCATTTCGGCGTCGGCACCGCCGAACTGCTCGGCGCCATGGGCGAGGCGGGCGCCGGTGTGGTCGGGGTGGACTGGCGGACCTCGTTGACGGCCGCCGCCGGCCGGGTGGGACCCGGAAAAGCGCTGCAGGGCAATCTGGATCCGGTGACGTTGTTCGCCGGGTGGCCCGTCGTCGAGCGGGCGGCCCGTGCCGTCGTGCAGGACGGTCGGGCAGCCATCGCGGCCGGTGCGTCCGGCCATATCTTCAACCTCGGTCACGGTGTGCTGCCCGCCACCGATCCCGAGGTGGTGACCGACCTGGTCGCACTGGTGCACTCATTGTGAGATCGGCGTACGGCGTTGTCGGGGGAGGCATTTCGGGTTTGACCGCCGCCTACCGACTGCGAGTCGCGGTGGGTCCCGATCCGGAGATCACTCTGTTCGACCCCGCCGACCGACTCGGCGGCGTGCTGCGCACCGAACAGGTCGGTGGGATGACCATGGACCTGGGTGCCGAGGCGTTCATCACCCGCCGGCCCGAGGTGCCCGCGCTGCTCGCCGAACTCGGGCTGGCCGGCCGCCAGGTCGCCAGCGCCGGTGCCCGCCCGTTGATCTACAGTCAGGGCCGGCTGCACCCACTGCCCGTCGGCACCCTGCAAGGCGTGCCCGCGCATGCCGACGCGGTGGCCGGCCTGGTCGACGACGCCACGGTGGCGCGTATCGCCGATGAGCACCGCCGCCCACTGAACTGGCGCCCCGGCGCCGACCCGTCGGTGGCCGAACTCATCGGCGACCGATTCGGCGCCCAGGTGGTCACCCGGTCGGTGGAACCGCTGCTGACCGGTGTGTACGCCGGGTCGGCCGCGACCATCGGGGTGCGCGCGGCGTTCCCCGCGCTGGCCGCGGCGCTGGACCGGGGTGCCCGCAGCCTCACCGAGGCGGTGCGCAACGCCCTGCCGCTCCCACAACCCGGCGCGGTGTTCGGGGCGCTCGACGGCGGCTACACAGTGCTGGTCGACGAACTGGCCCGCCGGGCCCGGCTGCGGTGGGCCCGTGTCGGGATCGATCGTGTCGTGCGCTCGCCGCACGGCTGGGATCTGGTCGACGACGAGAGCGGGCACTGGTCGGTCGACGCGGTGGTGCTGGCGGTGCCCGCGCCGCGACTGTTCCGCATCATCGAGCATGCCGCGCCGCGCAGTGCCGCGGTGGCCCGCCGGATACCGGTGGCGTCCACGGCGTTGGTGGCGCTGGCCCTGCCCGGTGGCACACCGCTGCCCGACCAGTCCGGTGTGCTGGTCGCCGGCGGTGAAAGCCTGCACACCAAGGCGATCACGCTCACCTCCCGCAAATGGGGCCGGCGCGGCAACGTCGAGTTGGTGCGGCTGTCCTACGGCCGCTTCGGTGACAACCTCGCCCGCAGCGTCGGTGACGACGAACTGCTGAACTGGTCGCTCGACGATCTGCAACGGGTGTTCGGGATTGCCGCCGACCCGGTGGATTACCGGGTGCAGCGCTGGATCGAGGCGATGCCGCAGTACGGGCCCGGTCATGCCGATCTGGTGGCCGAACTGCGCGCCGGGTTGCCGCCGACACTCGCGGTGGCCGGTGGGTATCTGGACGGTATCGGGGTGCCTGCCTGTGTGGGGTCCGGGGCGAAAGCGGCGGCACAGCTGGTGGCAGGATAGAGCCGCCGCGCACGTGAGGAGCAATAAGACAATGGCCAAGCTCGACTACGACACCCTCAATTCGATGACCAGATACATGATGATCTCGGTCTTCGCGGTTCAATCGGAGGCGCTGGACACCGATCGCAGTGCCGTCATCGACGAGACGGAGACCTTCCTCAAGCAGCAGGAGGAGCGCAACGTCGTCGTCCGTGGGCTCTATGACGTCACCGGATTCCGGGCCGACGCCGATTACATGATCTGGACCCACGCCGAACGTGTCGAGGATCTGCAGGCGACCTACTCGGCGTTCCGGCGCACCACGCTGGGGCAGGCCAGCGATCCGGTGTGGAGCGTCGTCGCGCTGCACCGGCCCGCCGAATTCAACAAGAGCCATGTGCCCGCGTTCATCGCCGGCGAGGATCCGGGCGACTACATCTGCGTGTATCCCTTTGTGCGGTCTCTGGATTGGTATCTGCTGCCCGATGACGAGCGGCGCAAGATGCTCGTCGAGCACGGGATGGCCGGCCGCGAGTACCCGGATGTGCGGGCCAACACGGTGCCGGCGTTCGCGCTCGGTGACTACGAATGGATTCTGGCGTTCGAGGGTCCGGATCTGGCGCGCATCGTCGAGCTGATGTGGAAGCTGCGCTACACCGACGCACGCCGGCATGTCCGGGAGGAGACACCGTTCTTCACCGGGCCGCGGGTCGCCGTCGAGGATTTGCTCAACCGACTTCCCTGACCTGCGGGTTGGGCGAGCATCTATTTGCTAGCCTAACGTCAATGCCAAGGTTCGCCAGGGTCGCGACGGCGGCTACAGTGGCGGCTGCAGGTCTGGCCGCCGTGATAATCACCGGCCTAGGTGGGCCGGCGGTGGTAGCTGTCGTCAGGCATCTCGGTCTTGTCGGGCTGGGCTTCCTTGCCACCGTTTGCGCATGGCGGGCAGTCCCGCGGTCGCGGGGCCGGGGGAGGGCCGCCTGGATCTGTTTCACGATCGGGCTTGGTGCGTGGACGATCGGCGCCTGCTTTGCGGCCTACTACCGGCTGGGAATCTACGTGGCGCCCTACCCGGCGCCGTCGAATTTCTTCTATCTGGTGCTGCCGGTGATGTTCTGCGCCGGGGTGCTGTGTCTGGCGGTCGGTGCGACCGCCTACACCTACGCACTGTTCGTGCTGGACGGCCTCATCGTGGTCGCCGCGATGCTGCAGATCTTCTGGATGACGGTGCTGCCGGACCTGTTGCAGGCGAGAGGCGAGTGGTTCGACGTCGCGGTTCTGCTGGCACACCCGATCGCGGATCTGGTGGCCCTGATGTACGCGGTCGTGGTGTTCGGGCGGGGCCGCAACGGCAATCGCACGGTTGTGGTCCTGGTGACGCTGGCCCTGGCCGCCTTCTCGCTGGCCGCGTGCGTGCACACGTACCTGACCTGGCGGCACGGCGCTTTCGGGCCGGGTATCGCCGGAGTATGGCGGGTCGTGGGCCTGGTGTTGATGATCTGGGCCGGTGTCGCCGCGGCCGAGAACCGATCCGCGCATCTGCCGCAGGTGCGCCCGCATTCCCGGTTCGCGCCGTGGGCGCCGTATGTGCCGCTGATCATCATCGGGGTCATCGGGGTCATCAGGTACTCGGAAGACCCAGAGCACCTGCGTGCCTTGACATTCGGGATCTTCCTGATGCTGGCGGTGTTGATCCGCCAGCTCGTCGTGATCCGCCAGAACCGCACGCTGATGTCGGCCGTCGAAGCGATGGTCATGCACGACCAGCTGACCGGCCTGGTCAACCGGGGACTGTTCCTGGAGGCGCTGACGCACTCGGTGTCGCGGCGGCAGACGACGGTGGTGCTGTCGATGGATCTCGACGATTTCCGGGTCGTGAACGAAGGGCTCGGTCACCCGGCCGGCGATCTGCTGTTGACCAGGGTCGCCGAACGGATCCGCGGCGTGGCCCGCCGTGGCGATATCGTCGCCAGGCTCGGCGCCGATGAGTTCGCGGTGCTGATAGAGGGGGATGTCGACGAGGCCATGGCGGTGGCGCAGCGAGTGACGGCTGCCTTCGACCAACCCTTCGACGTCGACGGCCACGAGCTGAAGGTGCGGGTCAGTGCCGGGTTGGCGGTTGCCTCGTCCGACGGCCTGGAGATGTCTGCCGAGGACCTGCTCGGGCAGGCAGATGCGGCGATGGCCGCGGCCAAGCGGGCCCGCACACCCGGCGTCCGGATCTTCTCGGCAGAGTTGCAACACACCGAGACCCCGGCGGAGGAGATCCAGCCGCCGGAGGACGTCGCCGCGAGTTTCCAACTGCTGGCCGAGTTGCGGTCATCGATCGACAACGCCGAACTGGTCCTGATGTATCAGCCGAAGATCGACCTGCGCGACGACTCGATCGCCGGGTTGGAGGCATTGTTGAGGTGGCCGCATCCCGTCCGCGGCATGCTCGGGCCCGACGAATTCCTGCCGTTGGTCCGCGAGCGGGGCCTGATGCGTGCGGTGACCGATCTGGTGCTCGCCCAAGCGCTGGACCAGGTGGCGCTGTGGCGGGACCGCGGCGTAAGTGTGCCGGTGGCGGTGAACCTGTTTGCGCCGTCGTTGTCCGATCTGACCCTGCCCGACCGCATCGTGCGGGCCCTCGGCGACCGGGTGCTGGCCGGCCCGATGCTGACGGTAGAGGTCACCGAGGACCTGTTGCTCGACGAAGTCGACCGGTCGCGGTCGGTCATCGAGGCCCTGCGCGCCAACGGGGTGCGGGTGGCCCTCGACGACTTCGGCAGTGGTTACTCCACCCTGTCCAACCTGCGTGATCTGCCGATCGACGAGATCAAACTGGACCGCGACTTCGTCACCGCGGTGAGCACCGATGCGCGCTCCGGTGCCATCGTGAAGTCGGTCATCGCACTCGCCCACGAACTGGGACTGACGACGGTCGTTGAAGGCATCGAGAACGCGGAAACCCTTGCGCTGCTTCGTGTTTACGGCTGCCGCTATGCGCAGGGCTACTACTACAGTGAACCGCTGACCGCGGCTGCCACCTTCGAGCTGCTCAGGTCGCGCCGGCGGGCACCAGACGCAGCGATATCGAATTGATGCAGTAGCGCTGGTCGGTGGGTGTCGGGTAACCCTCACCCTCGAAGACGTGGCCGAGGTGGCTGTGGCAGTTGGCGCACAACACCTCCACCCGCGTCATGCCCAGTGAGTCGTCGCGCTTGAGGATCACCGCGTCGGAATTGGCCGGGTCGAAGAATGACGGCCAGCCGCAGTGGGATTCGAACTTCTCGGTGCTGCGGAACAGCTCGGTCCCGCAGGCCCGGCATTCGTACACGCCGGCGGTCTTGGTGTCGGTGTACTCACCGGTGAACGGTCGCTCGGTGCCGGCCCGGCGCAGCACCTGGAATTCGGCGGGGTTGAGCTTCTCGCGCCACTCGTCGTCGCTCAGCTGCAATTTGGGAGCGGGTTCGGTCGTCATGATTTCACGCTAGCGCGCCGCTGCTCATCCGTCATCCAGGGTGGATCGATACCGGAATCGAGCCGGTTGTCGGCCTTGGCGTCCAGATAGCGGAAGTACAGCACGCAGAACACCACGACCAGCAGCAGTGACCAGCCGTAGGTGATCTTCATGTACTCCAGGAACCGTCCGGTGGTCGGCCAGCGCCACAACAACCAGCGGTCCATCGTCAGGAAGCCGTAGATCGCCAGCCAGGCCGGCCAACTGTGCAGCACCGAGTTGCGCAGCACCACCGTCATCAGGAACGGGAACAGCATCATCGAGTAGTAGCCCTGGGCCAGACCCAGCACCAGCCACGACGTCAGCAGCAGCACACCCGACGAGGTCAGCAGCCAGAACAGTTGGTCACGCTGACGGTAGTAGCGGTACAGCAGCCACAGGCTGACCACCGCGAGTACGACGGCGGCCACCCGCAGCGCCAGGATCAGCCAGATCGGCAGGCCGTAGTACACGCCGTTGCCCTGGATCGAGGAGTTGAAGTAGTCGCGGGTCTCCAGCAGATACGGAACGGTGTTGTGTACGAAGCCCATCGGGTCGGCCGACAGCGGCCAGGCCACCGCGTTGAACACCAGTGGGACGCCGAAGGCGGTGATCATGGTGCGCCACTGGCGGTTCAGCAGCGGTAGCAACAGCAGCGGCGCCAGCGACGGTTTCACCACCAGCGTCATGCCGATCGCGGCGCCGGCCAGCAGTTCGTTGCGGGTGCCGCCCTTGAGCAGGAACCAGAAGAACAGCACCTGGGCCAGCAGCAGGCAGCCGTTGATATTGGTGAAAACCAATGTGTTGGTGACCGATTCGGTGCAGAACATGGCCAGCAGCAGGGCCGGCAGCACGTAGGAGGTCAGCGAGAACTTGAACATCCGCACCAGCACACACGCGGCCAGGATGATGGCCACCGAGTTGAATCCAACGAACCAGAACCGGGAGGCGAACTCGGGCAGGAAACCGAACGGCGAGAGCAGCAGCGTGCCGCCGGGCGGGTACAGATAGTGCGGGTCGACGTGATTGAAGTTCTCGTTGTAGATGTCCCAGTGCCTGCGGAAGTTCGAGACAGCGCGGTACACCGGTGCGAAATCGTCGGTGATGTACCCGTTGGTGGCCAGCACGTAGCTGCGATGGATGATCGACATGATCGCCAGCGGCCACAGGACCGACCGCAGAATCGTCGTGGTGGACGGCGGTGCGGTGCGGGGGCGGAATGCGTTCAGCACACCGGCAGGCAGGAACGACACCAGCGCAATTTACACCGCGCCGGCTGTGGCCCCGTTCAGGCGGGGCAGAACGTGTCCGTCTCGGGCAGTTTGCCCTCGGCCAGGTAACCGGTCACGGGCGGCAGCGCGCAGGGGGAGTAGATGCTGGCGCCGTGGGCGATGCCCTGCCAGATGACCCGCTTGCTGTTGGAGCCGGCGTTGATGATGGTGGCCGCGACCGCGGCGACGCCCTCGTTGCCGACGACGGGGTCGTTCTGGACCCCGAGCAGCAGGGTCGGAATCTTCAGGTCCTTGGGATCCTCGGAGGCGCTGCCGCTGGGCCAGGACAGGCAGTTGACCATCCGCAGGGCGGCGACCCGGCCGAACTGTGGGTACTGCCGGTCCCAGGCGACGACGAGTTCGCGTACCCGGTCCGGTGTCGGCCGGTTCAGCGCGTCGCTGCAGCTGTTGACGAACTGTCCGTCGGTCTGTCGTTGGTCCTCGGCCGCCGCGATCAGGTCGGTCATCGCGCCGGTGTCACCGTCGCGGGCCGAGGCGATGGCGCCGCCGAGGGCGTTGGTGGCGGCCACCCGGTCACCGCGGGGGAAGGCCAGTGCGGTGGCGATCGCGTCGGCGACGGTGGCCTCGGACGCCCCGTTGGGGCCGTTACCGTCACGGGCGGCGGTCAGCAACGCCTCGACCTCACCCTTGGGGTCCGGGCTCAGCGGGCAGTTGATCGCGGTGCACTGCTGGGCGAAGGCGTCCAGCGCGGCCTGTTGGCCCTTGACCTTCTGCTCGGCGGCGGCCTCGGCGCTGATGGCCAGCGGCAGCGGCGAATCCAGCACCAGCCGCGAGACCTTGTCCGGGTGCGACCCGGCGTACGCCAGTGCCACCTGGGCGCCGTTTCCGACACCGAGCAGTGCCAGGGTCGGTACATCCCAGGTGCTGCGTAGTCTCTCGATGTCCTCGGCGGCGTGCGCGTTGTCGTAGGCCGAGTCACCGGGCGCGATCATGTCGGTGCAGGTGGTGGTGGCGGTCTGCACGATGGCGCTCAGATTGGCGACCGGATCGTCACCGGTTTCGAACTGGGTCTGGTCGATCATCTCCTGCCGGTCGAACTGATCCCGACAGTCGATGGCCTCCGACTGACCCATGCCGCGCCGGTCCACCGCGACGACCGGGTGTGCCTTGAGCACGTCGGCACCCGACCGGGACAGCCACACCGGCAGCTGCGTCGAGGACGGCAGATCGCTGCCGGTGGTGAACACCAACGGACCGGCATCGTCGGGGGTGTCCGTGGTGCTGGCCCGCACCACACCGATGAGGATGTCGCCGTTGGCGCCCTTGATGGGATCCAGGTCGGCGGTGTAGCTGGCGCATTCCAGGGTGACGCCGGGCACGGTCGGGATGGCGGCATCGCGGAAGGTCTGGGTGGTGCAGTCCGTCCAGTCCAGATCCTTGTCGGCGGCGGGCGCCTCGATCGCGGGCGGGCCCGCGGCGGCGGTCGTCGGCTCGGGCGCACCCTGCGGGCCGGCGCCCTCGTCGGTGGCGAAACGCGGATTGGCGGCCAGCAACGGGGCGCAGGAGGTCAGCAGGACGGCGACCGCTGACATTCCCAGTGCCCGAACCACATGCATGTCGACCACAGTAGCGATCGTCGGCCCGGGATCAGGCGCGGCTGTAGCGCGTGTACAGATAGCCCTCGTCGTCGGTGAGGGTGTGGCGTCGGCGCATCCGGGTCAGCACCTCGTCGTGACCCTCGGTGATGCGTTTGGACGAACCGCCCACCAGGGTCGGGGCGATGGTCAGGCACAGCTCGTCGAGCAGGCCACCGGCGATCAGCGCGCCGAGCAGGCTGGGGCCACCCTCGGTGAGCACCCGGGGCAGCCCCAACCCGGCCAGTGTCCGCAACGCGGTGGCCAGGTCGACGGCGGCGGGGTCGGCGGCCGAGCAGTCGTGCACCTGGGCCAGCGGCCCGAACTGCTGGCGGGCCTCGGCGGCCGATTCGTGGTTCGTCAGGATCAGCGGGGGGATCTCGGTCTGGGTGAAGACGGGCAACGTGTGGTCCAGCGACGCCGAGCGGGTCACGATGGCGATCGGCGGGACCTCGCCCTGACCGCGTGCGGTCCGCCGCTGCCGCTCGGCGACACCGCACTGCGCCCCCGAATATCCCTCGACCCGCACTGTGCCCGCACCGACCAGCACCACGTCGGCCAGTTCGCGCATCAGCCGGAACAACGCCCGGTCGCCGGGACCGCCGAGCACACCGGATTTACCCTCCGCGGTTGCGGCGCCGTCCAGGCTGCTCACGAAGTTGGCCCGCACCCAGCAGGAATCGAGGTCGTCGGGATAGGCGTACCGCGCGGCGAGCTCGTCATCCGCCCGGCCAACGGGCTCCAGGGTTGTGAAATCCGTCCCAGCGGCGCTATCCGGCATGGGCTTCATTGCAGCACGTCGATAGGGTGCACGACATGCAAAGCGCCGCCGACGTCGATGCTCTGGTGGATCGACACCCCAAGGTGACGCCCGAACAGCTGGTCTCGCGGCTGGTGCCGCCGCCGACGTTCGCCGATGTCAGCTTCGACACCTACCGCCCGGATCCGGCCGAGCCCTCGCAGGCCGAGGCCGTGGTCAAGGCGCGGTCGTTCTGTGAGCAGGCGCTGGTCCGGCGCGCCGGCAAGAAGAAGATGTTCGGCAAGAAAGAGGTGCTGCCCGGTGTCGGGGTCTACCTCGACGGTGGGTTCGGCGTCGGCAAGACCCACCTGCTGGCCTCGACCTATTACGCGCTGTCGGCGGCCGGTGTCGCGCCGACGGCGTTCGCGACGTTCGGTGAGCTGACCCAGCTGGCCGGGGTGTTCGGTTTCACCGAGTGCATCGACCTGCTGGGCGAGTACGTGGTCGTCTGCATCGACGAATTCGAGCTCGACGATCCGGGGAACACCACGCTGATCTCGCGGCTGCTGTCGGCGTTGGTGGAGCGTGGGGTGTCCATCGCCGCCACCTCGAACACCCTGCCCGAGCAGCTCGGTGAGGGACGGTTCGCGGCCCAGGATTTCCTGCGTGAGATCAACACGCTGTCGTCGATCTTCACCACGGTGCGGGTCGAGGGGCCCGACTACCGGCACCGCGGATTGCCGCCGGCGCCCGAGCCGCTCTCCGATGACGAGGTGCGTGCCCGCGCGGTCGGGGTGTCCGGTGCGACGCTCGACGATTTCGACGCGCTGTGCAAGCACCTGGCCACCATGCATCCGTCGCGATATCACGCGCTGATCGACGGGGTCCAGGAAGTCTTCATCACCGGGGTGCATCCGATCGACGATCAGAGCGTGGCGCTGCGCCTGGTGGCACTGACCGACCGGCTCTACGACGCGGGCGTGCCGATCCTGGCCTCGGGCGCCAAGCTGGACACCATCTTCAGCGATGAGATGGTCGCCGGTGGCTTCCGCAAGAAGTACCTGCGTGCCACCTCGCGTCTGCTCGCGCTGACGGCCGCGGCGCAGTCGAAGTAAGCGTGCGTGTCCTGGGGCAGTCCGGCCCGCCCGTCCTGCTGATCCCCGGGGCGGGTGCGCGCTGCGCGGGATTCTTCCCCGGGATGGCGGAATCGCTTGTCGCCGAACCGGGTTGCCGGGTCATCGAGCACGACATCCCGGTGTCACTTGCCGAGACGGCGGGCCATCTGCACGATCTGGTCGCCGAACTGGGGCTCGGCCCGGTCATCGTCGTCGGGCAGAGCCTGGGCGGTGCGATGGGGCTGCTGCTGGCCCGTGACCATCCCGAGGACGTCGCCGGGTTGGTGCTGCTCGACGCGACCCCCATCAACGATCCGGTGCTGTGCCGCCGGGTCGAGCGGGCGTTCCGGGGTGTCGGTGCGATTGCCCGAATCCCGTTGATCCACCGGTTCTTCAAGGCGCGGATGGTGCGGTCGGCGGCCGCCGAGGCGCGCGGTCTGCGGCCGGACAGTGCGGCGGCGCAGGCGAAGATGGCCGACGAGGCCGACCTGGTGCAGTTGGGTCGGGCGGTCACCGGTCTGGCCGGGTTGTCGGTCGGTTTCGACGCGGCGCAGCTGCCGCGGGTGCCTGCGGCCGTGGTCACCGCCGAGCGCAAACCCACCAGCGCGGCGCGGGTGGCGCATCAGGCGGTGGCCGATGCATTGGCCGAACCGCTGTTGTGCTGGCCCGGTTCGACACACTCGGTGCATCTGACGCACCCGGATGAGACGCTGGCTGCCGTGCGCGACGTGCTCAGCCGAGTCTGACGGTCATCACGTAGTCGTTCTCGATGCTGTCACCGAGCCGGAAGGTCTTGGTGCCGGTGACCTCGAATCCGGATTTGGCGTAGAACCGTTGTGCCCGCGCATTCTGCTGATTCACGCCCAGCCACACGCAGGCCGCGCCCTGTTCACCGCTGCGTCGCAGTGATTCGGCCATCAGCGCGGCCGAGACTCCACCGCCGTGCACATCGGGCAGGACATACATCTTTGACAGTTCCACGGCCGGGCGCACCGGGACGGCCCGCGCCACCTCGGGGTCGCCGGGGACACCGTGAATCAGCATGGCGTAGCCGAGGATTCGGGTCTGGTCACGGGCGACCAGGATGACCCGATCGGGGTCGGCGAGGTAGCCGGCGAAGGATTGCACCGACAGGTTGGCGGCGATGAACGCGGCCACATCGTCCGATGTCGCGGCCGGAGGGCAGGCCAGTGGAAAGGTGGTGGCCGCCACCGCGGCGAGTTCGTCGAGATCGGCTGATTCGGCGGTGCGGATCAAGGCAGCGGGCTACCGGGCTGCCAGATGTTCCACTGCGCCAGATGGGTGCCGGTCTGCGGGTTGATCATGACCACGTTGGTGACCAGGGCGCGGTAGACGTCCCAGTAGACACCGCCGTGCACGGTGGCTCCGGGCGGCGCGTTGAGCAGTGCCTTCTCCAGAGCGTCGGGCGCGTCGGTGTGCTTGGACGCGTAGGCATCGGCGTACGGGGTGACCCCGCTGTAGGTGGTGGCGATCGACAGTTTGTACGGGTTGGGTGCCGAGATGACGTTCACGGTGACATCGGCTCGCCACGGGCTGCCCTGGGCGCGCCAGCGGGGTGAGCCGTTCCAGCCCCAACCGGGCGGGACGGGCACGGGCAGCACTTCGTGCACGGTCACGTCGGCGACAAAATCGTCGAACTGGACCCGCAGCGTCTCACCGAGGTTGCCGATCGGGGTCTGAGCGGCGGTGGCCGGCGGTGCGACACCGACGGCCGCCATCGTCAGCATGGCGACCAGGACCGACAACAAACGCGACATACGAACCCTCCCTTTGCTGCCTCGCATGATGGCACATGCGCGGCAGCGGCTCGGAGGTTTAGGACACCCAGGGTCCGTGTCCGCCGATGGAGTCGATGCGGATGCGGGTCAGGAAACCTTCGGGTGCGTCCTTGGGTGGGAAGTACTCGTCGGAGCCCAGCAGGGCGGTGGCCAGCTTCTTGAGCAGCTCGGGCGCGCCACCGTCGACGATGCGGGCGGTGCCGGTGACCGTCAGGTACTCACGCTGCTGACCGGGCTTAGGGGCCGCCAGGACGGTGGCGATGACGCGGCCGTCGCGGCGGACGTTGCGCACCTTGCGGTACTGGTCGGACAGATGCGCGGCGACCAGTTCGTCACCGTCGGGGCCGGCCTGTAGTGCCACCCACACCACCGAGGCCTGCGGGCTGCCGTCGGCATTGATGGTGACCAGGGTGGCGTCGGCGCCGTCGCCGATGAGGGCACGGGCGGCTTCGTTGAGTTCCATGCGCAGTTCTACGGTGCGGGGTCCATTTTCATTCCCGTGAGCGAGGCGAGCAGTTCGACGAGTGTGCTGACGGTGCGGTCCTTGTCGACGCCGAGGCGGTGCAGCGGGCCGGTACCGTCCTCGGCCTCCAGCAGCGCCAGCAGCAGGTGCTCGGTCCCGATGTAGTTGTGGCCCAACCGAAGTGCCTCACGGAAGGTGAGTTCAAGGACTTTCTTGGCGGGGCCGTTGAACGGCACCAGGTCCAGCTGTTGGCCGGTCGCCGGGGGCAGGGTGATCGCGGAGCGGATCTGTTCGGGTTCCACACCCTGGGATTTCAGGATCGCGATCGCCAGCGATTCGGTGTCGACCAACAGTCCCAAGGTCAGATGCGCGGGGGTGATCTCGGTGTTCTGCGCGTCGCGGGCGGCGGTCTGGCTGAACACGACGGCGGCCCGCGCACGTGGGGTGAAGCGTGCGAAGCCGTCGTTCGGGTCGATGGTGTCGCTCTTGGGGACGAACCGTTTCTGGGCGGCCTGTTTGGTGACGCCCATGCTGGTGCCGATCTCGGTCCACGACGCGCCGGAGCGACGGGCCTGGTCGACGAAATGGCCGACGAGGTGGTCGGCGACCTCGCCGAGGTGTTCGGCGGCCAGCACCGCGTCGGAGAGTTGTTCCAATGCGTCGGTGTGGACGGATTTGATCGTGCGGATCAGTTCGTCGAGGCTGACAGACTCGGTCATGCGTCAACCATAAGTTGACGCATGACGATCGTCAACCTTCAGTTGACTGTGGGTATCCGCGGCGCACGGTGCGGTCGAGGATGCCCAGCGTGGCGCGCAGGGCGGTCTCCGGGATGACCGGGAAGATCCCGGCCTTTCGCCACTTGTCGGCGATGGCCGACCAGTCGTAGAACGAGGTCACCAGGGTGCCGCCGTCGGTGGGTTCCAGCCGGTAGCCGTAGATGTGGCCGATCTCCGGTTTGATCTGGCCCAGGATCGTCCACGCGACCAGCCGGTCCTGCTCGTACTCGACGATGTCGACGGTCACGTCGTACTTGCCGATCGGCAAGTCGTTGAGTGCCTCACGATCCATGTGCACCACAAAGCGGTCACCCACCTGTCGGGCCGGTTCGCCGGTGGCGTCCTGCAGCATGCCGGACGCGTCGATGGCCACATGTCCCTGCGGGTCGATGAGTACGGCGAAGATATCGGCGGCGGGTGCGGCGATGGTGCGCTGCACTTCCATGCGGTCGGTCACGTGATCTCCTCAGAATGGCTTGCGCGCGATCAGATACCCCTGCGGCGTCGATTCAACACCGTCCTCATCGGGCTCACGGACCAGTTTCGCGAAAACCGGCAGCCCGGCCTCGGCGAGCAGGGTGGCGACGGCATCGGGGCGGCGGCGGTGAAACGTCAGGTCGACGGCGACGCCGAATGCCTCACGCAGGCGTCGGGGTTGCTCACCCACCTGGAAGGCCAGCAGCACCATTCCACCGGGTGCGAGCACCCGGTGGAACTCGGTGAACACGTCGGGCAGCTGTGCGTCGGGTATGTGGATCGCCGAGTACCAGGCACATACGCCCCGCATGGCGCCGTCGCCCAGCGGGAGTGCGGTCATCGACCCGACGGCGAAATCGATTCCCGGGTTGAGTCGGCGCGCCTGTTCGATCATGTTGGGCGACAGGTCGATTCCGAAGATGTCGAGGCCGGCGGCGTGCAGGATCGCGGTCGTCGCGCCGGTGCCGCAGCCGATATCGACGACCGGTCCGACCTTCACCAGCCCGGCAAATGCCGACAGCACCGCCAGGTCCACCGGCTTGTCGACCAGATGGTCGTGGAAACGCTGCGCGTAGGCATGTGCCGTCCGGTCATATCCGTCGCGGGTCCGGGCCAGGAAATCGGTTTCGACCATCACCGCCCAGGCTACTGTCGAGGACATGCGGATAGCCGTTATGAGCATCGGAATCGTCCTCGCCGCGTTCGGCACCCTGTTCGCCCTTCAGGGATTCGGCGCCGTCGGTGGGAGCCCCATGAGCAACACGACCACCTGGTCGGTGCTCGGGCCGATCATCGCGCTGATCGGGATCGGGATCGCCGGCTATGCGTGGCGGCTCAAGCCCTGAGCGATCCCACTTTCTGTCCCACATTCAGGGGATAGGCGGGCCATTTCGGTCGGCGTAACCTTCGCCCATGAATGGGGCAATGGTGGCCGCGCTGGTCGTGGTCGTTGCGGTGGTTCTGGTTGCTGCACTTGCGGTGTGGCGGCGTGCGCGCCGGTTGCGCTCCGAAGCGCCGGCGGACTGGTACCGGCGGGAGATGCGGGCCGGGCGGCCCAAACAGCGGGCACGCGGCTTGTGGGCGTCCGGGGCGACTGGGTTCGTCGGAACCGATGGGCCCGGGTGGGACGGCTCCGGCAGCGACTCCGGCGGTTTCAGCAGCTGCGGCAGTGGGTGCGGTGGCGGAGGATGTGGCGGCGGGGGCGGTTGATCGGGGGCACTTTGCCGTTTCGGACCGGCCGTGTAACCTGACCGACGTGAACATCGGTGCATGCGTCGCGTATTGGCGCTTTATCCAGGCTCCGGGCGGAGCCGATAAAGCGCTGACTTAACCGCGCATCCACCCGGAGCCCAGGCAGTGACCCTCAGGTCGCTGCCTTTCGTCATTCAAGGGCGCCGGAACTCACGAAGGTGCCCCCACCAGGAAGGCACCCGAGAAATGAATCTGGCGCAGATCGCCACCGCACCCGAGACATCGGACCGGCGGATCCGCAGTTTCAGCGAGATCCCCAGCCCCCACGATGTGCTCACCGAGTTTCCGCTGGGTGCGCGCCGGGCCGAACGCGTCGCACGCGACCGCGACGAGGTCGCCGCGATCCTGGCCGGCCGTGACGACCGCCTGCTGGTCGTGGTCGGACCCTGCTCCGTGCACGACCCCGAGGCCGCCCTCGACTACGCCGGCCGGCTGGCCAAGGTGGCCGAGGAGCTCGGCGACCGGCTCAAGATCGTCATGCGGGTGTACTTCGAGAAGCCCCGCACCACGATCGGCTGGAAGGGCCTGATCAACGATCCCGGTATGGACAACACCTTCGATGTGGCCCGCGGCCTGCGCACAGCTCGTCAACTGCTGCTGGACATCATCGACATCGGGCTGCCGGTCGGGTGCGAATTCCTGGAGCCCACCAGCCCGCAGTACATCGCCGACGCCGTCGCGTGGGGTGCCATCGGCGCTCGCACCACCGAATCCCAGGTGCACCGCCAACTCGCCTCCGGGCTGTCGATGCCGGTCGGGTTCAAGAACGGTACCGACGGCAATATCCAGGTCGCCGTCGACGGTGTGAAAGCTGCTGCCGCGCAGCATGTTTTCTTCGGTATGGACGTTATGGGCCGCGGCGCCCTGGTGACCACCGAGGGCAACGAGGACTGCCATGTGATCCTGCGCGGCGGCACCGACGGCCCCAACTACGACGCTGCCGCAGTCACCGCCGTGGCCGCCAAGCTGGGGGCCGCCGGCCTGCCCGCCAGCGTCGTGATCGATTGCAGCCATGCCAATTCCGGCAAGGACCATGTCCGTCAGGCCGGGGTTGCCGCCGAGGTCGCACAGTTGGTGCGCGACGGGTTGCCGATCAGTGGCGTCATGCTGGAGAGCTTCCTGGTCGCCGGTGCGCAGGCACCCGAAGCCCGTCCGCTCACGTACGGTCAGTCGGTGACCGACAAGTGCATGGACTGGGGAACAACCGATCTCGTGCTGCGCGAACTCGCCGTAAAGTAGGTACGTGCACCTGTTGTTCACTTACGGCACGCTGCAGGATCCGGCGGTCCAGCGCGCCCTGTTCGGGCGGCTGGTCCCTGCCGAGGCTGACACCATGCCGGGCTACCGGTTGGATCATGTGACGATCACCGACCCGGTCGTGATCGAGGCCAGCGGCACCGACCACCACCGGATCCTGCGTCCGGGCAACGACGACGACGTGGTCGATGGCGCCTGCCTGCACCTCAGCGATGCCGAGTTGGCGGCCGCCGACCGATACGAGGTCGACGATTACGCCCGCGTGCAGGTGACGTTGGGTTCCGGGCGTCGCGCCTGGGTTTACGCCGCCGTCGACTGAGCAAGCCCGCCCTCGGTGCGCGTCACCGAACCCGGCCCGGGACAATTGACCGGTCAAAGTTCTCTGGATCAGGGGGTTCACGGTGCTCGCGGTGCTGGAGGCCTTCGCCGTCATCGCGATCATCGTCGTCGTCGGCATGATCGTCGGTCGTCGTGGCGTGCTCGGCGAGAACGCGCGGATGGTTCTCAACCGGGTCGCCTTCCATATCGGGGTGCCCGCACTGCTGTTGCTGTCGTTGGCGGATTCGACTCTGTCGCAGGTGTTCTCGCCGGTGCTGTTGGTGTCGGCAGTGACCACGCTGCTGGTGTTCGCGCTGGTCTTCGTCACCGCGGTGACGTTGCGGGGCAGGGACCGTGCCGATGCGACCGTCGGTGCCTGGGCGGCGTCCTGGGTGAACGCGGGAAACCTCGGTATCCCGCTGAGTGCCTACGTGCTCGGCAGCACCACCGAGGTGTCCGCGCTCATCCTGTTCCAGACGGTACTCCTGGTGCCGCTCGGCGTGGCGATCATCAACTCCGCGGGCCGGGACGGCGGCTCGGTGGTCGCGCAGATCAAGGGTCTGGTGACGAACCCGATCATTGTCGCCAGTGCCATCGGCCTGGTGCTGGCGTTGACCGGGGTGACGCTGCCGCGGGCCGTCCATCAGCCCTTGGAGCTGCTGGCCGACCTCGCCATCCCCACCGTGCTGCTCGCCTTCGGTATCGCGCTGGTCACCCAGACCGGGCGCGACGACCGCGAGAGCCGGGTCGATTTGTGGCTGGCCATCGTGTTCAAGGTGCTGATCATGCCCGCCCTGGCCTATGTCCTGGCCCGCTGGTGTTTCGGACTGTCACCGGAGCAGACCGCCATCGCCACCGTGTTGGCTGCGCTGCCGGCCGCGCAGAACCTGAACACCTACGCCTCGGTGTTCGAGCGCGGCGAGTCGCTGGCGCGCGACGCCACCCTGATCACCACGCTGGCCTCAGTGCCGGTGATCGCGGTGATCGCCTATCTGCTCGGACTCTGAGCGTCGAGCAGCTCGAGCAACTTCACCGTCGTCGTCCAGCTACGAATGGTCATCTGCTTGTATTCGGGCTGGGCGGTGATCTTGCTCATCTTGCTCTTGGTCCGTTCGGCGCCCAGTCGGGCGAAATAGACCACCCCGGTACCCGGCCATGCCTGGTCGACACCGTCGCGCAGTTCGACGAACTCCATCACCTTCTTGGCCGTCAGCGGGGCTTTGAGGAACACGGCATCCGAGTAGTACGTGTCGCGATCGGTCCCGAAACCCTTGGGCGCCTTGCTGACCACAGCTTGGAGCTGCCGGTGCGAGCGGATCACCACCAGCAGCGGAACCCTGAAGGTCTTCTCCAAGACGGCCTCGACCTCGCCCTCCAGGGTCTTGGGGTCGGCGTCGGTGTCGAACAGCACGTTGCCCGACTGGATGTAGGTGCTGACGTTGTCGTAGCCGTGATCGGTCAGCGCAGCCCGCAGATCCTTCATCGCGATGATGTTCTTGCCGCCGACGTTGATGCCGCGCAGCAGTGCGACATAGCGGGCCATCAGCCGAACTCCAGCAGGGTGTAGGCACCGCGATACTGCCTGCTCCAATTCCATTGCCAGTAGGCGGGAAAGAGCTTGCCGAACAGCAGACCGCGCCCCTTCGGGATCGGCAGGTCGTGCACGGCCCGGACGCCGGGCAGCGTCTCGGTCAGATCGGCCAGTTCGGCGGGCGACAGGCTGAACGGCATCGGCGGCACCCGATATCGTCGCGAGGACCGCATACCGTTTTTGCGGGTCAGCTTCTTCACGATCACCGGCGGCAGGTCGAAGATCATCTGACCGCCGGGAAAACGTTTGGCGCACTCGGCGATCAGGCCCATCGCCTCCTCCGGCTGCAGATACATCAGCAGCCCCTCGGCGGTGATGAACACGCCGCGCGCGGGGTCCACCCGGTCCATCCAGCTGTAATCCAGCGCCGACTGCGCGAGTGTGGTGATACGCGGCGATTCCGGCAGCAGCCGTCGGCGAAGTTCGATGACGGGTGCAAAATCGACCGTGAGCCAATTGAATTCGGCTTTTGACAGGGCGGCTTCCAGTCGCCAGAAACTGGTCTGGAAGCCCTCGGCCAGGGCCACGACGGTGGCCGACGGGTGCGCGGTCAGGTACGCAGTGGCGGCCCGGTCGATGCCGACGGCCCGCAGCGCCATCTCCTGGCCCTTGCGGCCGAATTTGGCGAAGTCGAAATCGATGGCGTCGACCATCCGGATGGCCATCGGGTCATCGATGACGGGGTCTGGGTGTCGGGCCTGATACGCGCGGGCGTTCAGCGTGAGCAGGGCGGTCTCGGAGACCCCGGTCAGACTGCTGGCGTCGACTTTGCTACTGTCCACCACATCGAAGCTACTAGCATTCGGCGCATGGCAAAGCTCGAACTGTCCCGGGAACTGTCGTTGGACGCGCAGACGGCGTGGGATCACGCGTCGAATCTGACCGAGCTGGGGGACTGGCTGGTGCTGCACGAGGGCTGGCGCTGCGATATCCCCGACGAACTGACCGTGGGCACCACACTGATCGGGGTGGCCGGCGCCAAGGGCATGCGCAACAGGGTCACCTGGACCGTGCGCAAGATGGATCCGCCCAAGCTGCTGGAGGTGACCGGCAAGGGGGTCGGCGGCACCAAGTACGGGCTGAAGATGGCGGTCGAACCGACTGCGGCGGGATGCGCGTTCGCGGTGACCATCGACCTCGGCGGACCGCCGCTGTTCGGGCCGATCGGCTCGGTCGCGGCGCGCACCGTCAAGGGCGATATCGAGCGCTCGATCGAGAAATTCGAGTCGCTGTACGGGTGAAGCCCCTAAGCTCGCGCGGGTGCGGGGGAATCTCACAGCAACATTGCTTGCGGTCCTGGGGCTTGTGCTCGGACCGCTGCCGGCCGCCGGGGCCGAGCCGCCGGTGGCGCATATCGACTTCGGGGGACTGAACCGGACCTATCAGGTCCATGTGCCGCCGGGAGCGCCCACGGGCCTGATCCTCAATCTGCACGCCGGCGGTCAGACCGGTGGGCAGCACGCGGCGCTGACCAACTTCAACCCGGTGGCCAACGCGCACGGCTACGTCGTCGTCTATCCCGACGGTGTCGACTTCAGCTGGGCCGACGGCCGCGGCGCCTCGGTGCCGGACCGCACCGGCGTCGACGATGTCGGGTTCCTGGTGGCGCTGGTCGAGCGGGTGGCGGCCGAGTTCGGGATTCCGCCGGGTCGGGTGTTCGCGACCGGTTTGTCAGCGGGCGGGTTCATGGCCAATCGGTTGGCCTGCGAGCGTGCCGATGTGTTCGCGGCCATCGCTCCGGTGGGGGCGACGCTGGGCGCCAACGTCGGGTGTCAGCCGTCGCAGCCGGTGTCGGTGCTGACCACCCACGGCACGCTGGATCCCATCGTGCCGATCGGTGGGGGCCCGATGATGGGGCGTGGCGGGCCCAGCAACATCCTGGCGGCGACGGCGCTGGTGGACAGCTGGCGTCACCTCAACGAATGTGAGCCCGACCCGCTGATCGAACCGCAACCCGGCGTCGACGCTCAGTTCGTCGAGCGGGTCAGTTATGCCTGTGCCCAGGGTTCGGCGGTCGTCTACATGCGCGTCGACGGCGGCGGGCACACCTGGCCTGGCGCTCCGGAGATCCTGCCGGCCAACCAGGTAGGTCCGGCGATCCGGTCGTTCAGTGCGTCCGAGGCCGCGGCGGTGTTCTTCGACCAGCACGGGCGGTGACTTTCCCACGCACCTCTTCGAACATATGATCGAATAGTGGGTGAGATGCAGTCCATCGGGTACGGCGGGCAACCCACCCGCGAGGTGTTCCGGCGCGTCGATCCACCGCAGACCGTCCTGATCGATCTGGCCGCACTGTTCCCGCGGCAGCCGCATTGCCGGTGGGGGCGGCCTCACCCGCAGGGTCTGCAGATGCACACCATCGTCGAGGCCGAACTGACCTGCTGGGGTCTATGTGAGCAGGGCGCGTGGTGGGGGCTGGTGACCTACCGAATCCGGTTCGGCACGCACGAGCGGCCGGTCACGCACTGGGTGCCGGCGTGGATGCTGACGCTGCGCTGATCAGCTGTGCGCCAACTGATCCCGGACTCGCCGTTCGACGAAGAGTGGGACGAACTCGCGGATGGGACTCTGCTCGA
Source organism: Mycobacterium sp. C31M (assembly GCF_053345865.1). Classification (NCBI taxonomy): domain Bacteria; kingdom Bacillati; phylum Actinomycetota; class Actinomycetes; order Mycobacteriales; family Mycobacteriaceae; genus Mycobacterium; species Mycobacterium sp. C31M. The sequence goes on from NZ_JBKFAX010000010.1 coordinate 173,110, forward strand.
ACCGGGCGAGCGCATCGTCGACGGCCGCGCTGACCTGCTCGGCGGGTATCTCGTCAAACGATGCCGTGAGGCGCTGAATCACGTGGGAGATTGCGGTCGATTCATCGGTGCCGGCCATGACAAGACTCTGCTCCGGTCGGTGTGCGGCGTCAACGTCGCGGCTGAGGATTCGGGAAGAAGTGGCGTGTTCGGTCAGATTGGCGAAGGTCGCTGAGGCGTGGGGCCTGCTTTGCCGCCCGCGTCACGAGTGTGCGGGCATACTCTACGGATGCGGGCCGATGCTCCGGACAGCGGTGACGTCAGACCGTTAGGTGTTCTTCGAGCGCTGTTGCGCGGGCACGCGGTCGAGATGGTGGTGGCGACGGCAGTCGCCGGGATCGCCGGCGCCGCGGTACTCGCGCAGCCTCTGCTCGCCGGTCACGCGGTCGACCAGGCGTCCAGTGGCGGGGTGACGTGGCAGGTGGCCACCCTGCTGGTGCTGGCTTTCGCGGTCGTGGTGCTCGCCGAGGCGGCCGACACCTACTTGTTCTACCGGTTGGGTGAGGCGGTGGTGCTCGACCATCGCCGCGCCTACGCCATCCATCTGATCGCGCTGCCGGTGGCCGAACTGGATCGTCTGCGGATGGGCGACCTGATCACGCGTGCAACCGCGGATATCTCCGAACTGCGAGAGTTGCCCCGCATGGCCGGCCGCGTCGTAGTCGGCGTGACCATGCTCGGCGTGGCCGCCGTGTTGATGATTCGAATCGACACGCTGCTGGCGGTCACGGTGCTGGCCGTCGTGGGGGTGTCCTTCTTCGGCGGAAGCCTGTTGTTGGGCAAGGCAGGTCGAGAGGCTGGTGCTCGTCAGCGCGCGATAGGCGATTACGGCGCACGGCTGGAACGGACTCTGGGTGCCATCCGGACGGTCAAGATGCACGGCGCGCGCGAGAGCCATGCCGAAGCGATCTCGGATGCCGCCGTCTCGGCCCATCGAGCAGGTATGCGGTTGGCCTGGTTAGGTGCGGTGTCCGCGCCGGCCATGCGCATGACGGCGACCGGTTCACTCATCGCGGTACTCGTCGTCGGCGCCGCCCGGGTCTCCGACGGTGTGATCTCGGTCGGCAACCTGGTGACACTCTTTCTCTTGACGCTGTTCTCGCTGGCTCCGCTGCAGGACGTGTACCGCGGACTGACGACGTTGCACACCGGGGCGGCTGCCCATGTCCGCATCGAAGAGGTGCTCTCTCGACCTGTCGAGCGCCTCGAAGCTGTTCGGCCGAGTGCATTCGGGTCCGGGTCGGTCGGTTCGGCTGCCGCGGGCGAGGTACTGCTCACGGCGCAGCGGGTCTCCTTCTCCTATGCAGATCGTCGCGTCCTCGACGATGTGTCGTTCGAGCTGCGGCGCAACCAGGTCACAGCGCTGGTCGGGCAGTCCGGCGGAGGCAAGTCCAGCCTGTTGGCGTTGCTGTGCCGGTTCTACGAGCCCGACGAGGGCGGTTTCATCCTCGACGGCAACCCGTACCCGGATTGGCCGTTGGTTGCGTTGCGACAACGAATTGCTCTGGTGGAGCAGGACAATCCGGTGCTGCACGGGTCGATTCGGGACAACCTGACAATGGGATGCCCAGAAGCATCCGACGACGACCTGCGCGACGCGTTGCGCAAGGTGGGGCTGAAGAAGTTCGTCGACAGCCTGCCCATGGGGTTGGAGGCCGGTGTGCTGGACCGTGGCCGCGCGCTCTCAGGTGGACAGCGTCAGCGGATCGCGATCGCGCGAGCGCTGCTGTCACCCGCCGATGTGATCCTGCTCGACGAACCCACCGCACATCTCGACCATGCCAATGAGTCCGCTCTGGTCGATACGCTGCTGCAACAACGTGAGCACCGCACTATTCTCGTTGCCGCACATCGGAGTTCGACCATCAAACAGGCTGATCAGATCCTGGTGCTCGAGGATGGCCGGCTGGCCACCGTCGGTACCTTCGCCGAGATGCGTCACAAGAGCTGGTAACTCTGCCTGGACAACGAGAAGCCGTGTCCGGTCACCGTATCGCGGAACGTCATCGACGACTCGCTGCTATCGCATCGAATCGTCTGGAATCGGATCGCCGTGCCGTAGGTCAAGGTGTCTGCGCCCAATCCCGTTCGGCGATATCGCACCTAGACCCATTTCGGCCGATGTTGCAGCCGACGTTGCAAATCGGGGACTGGAAACTGGTCAGTTCGTCCACCAGCCGCCCCTCGGAGCTGGCCATAGTCACCGATGTCGTGTGGTGAAGGCGCTTACGGCGGCGACGGTCACCATCTGCGTGAACAACGTGGGCCCCAGCTTCTCGGAATGCACGACCGATCCCGATTCCGTCAGTCCCGTACGGGCAGTGCCGCGACGGCGTCCGGGGTGTCGATGTGGCGCATGTAGTACCCGAAGTAGCCGTATCCGGTGTTACCGTCGGACATGTACGTGCCGACGTGCCGAAGCCAGGGGCGTCAGAAGAGTTCGTAACCTTCGCGCGACAGTGAGAACCCGTGTTTGGTGTCCCTGTCGAAACAGCGCATGGCGGTTTCGGTGCTGTCGCATTGCAGTCGGCCGGCCTGAATCGCGTCGCCATAGGGCAGGACCTCGCCGTAGCCCAACGTGGTGTCACCGGCGCACACCACCTCCGAGGTGCCGGCCGCCCACACCATCAGCCCCTGCCCAGACCCGACATTGGGATGGCAGTCGGCCGGTCGCGGCGGTGGTGCCCAATTCCGTTCGGCGATATCGCATCGGACCATGTCCACATCGATACTGCAGCCGACGTTACCGCTCGGCGACTGAAAGCCCGTCAGTTCCTCGACCAGCCACAGCTGCGAACGGACGAGCGCAACTTCCAGAGGTGGGGTGCCGTAGGCGAACGCCGCAGTCGCGGCGGTGAGAACGCCTAGGCCGACGGAAATCTTCATGGCGCGCATGGGGCGATGCCCGGCCGGTGGTGTCAGTCTCGCGCGGGCAGTGCCGCGGCCGTGTCAGGAGTGTCGACATGGCGCATGTAGTACCCGAAGTAGCCGTATCCGGTACTGCTGTCGGACATGTACGTGCCGCTGCCCTGGGTGATATCGCGGACATCACCGACATGGGACAACTGCGGAGCGGAGTACGGCGCGGTCTGGTCGGACATGGTTCCCCCTGGCTTCCTGTGAGTTGGCGTAAACATACCTGAGTGTCAATAATCCTGCAGGGCTTTGCCGTCCTTGGTTTCAGCGACATTCGCAGCCGGTGGCGCCGCCGCCGTATTCACCTCAAGAGTGCGGGCGGATTTGCGTGCTTCAGATGTCGCAGCCAGACCTCGATCTGAATGGCGGCGTAGAGCTGCGCGACCGGGCGCGCGCCGCCGACGGCGCTCAGTTCCGCGTTCCACGCCGCGGCGTCGACATTGCCGCGCTGAACCACCAGTGGTTCCTCGCGTAGGTAGGTCTGCCAGCGCGGATTGGTTGCAAAACCGTTCAGTACCGCCTCGTCGGCGATTGTCTTGGACCGTCGACGTAGCACGGCATCGGCCACTGACCCGGCGAATGCGTAGCGCTGCACCGCACGGTCGATGCGCGGGTCGGCGGCGACCTGCCACGGGGTGCCCAGCGCCAGGTCCACCAATGCCGGTGCCAGCAGCGGATGTCGGACATCGGCCGGTCCTGCAGGGATGATCTGGCGGCTGCGGGCGAACTCAGCACACCGCACGATGTTCTCCAGAATGGCTTGAGTATGCACGGATGCGGCCCGCAGCGTTGTGGTGGTTCGGGTCCTGTCCTGCAGGCGACTGTCGCTGATGTAGTCGTGGTTCAACCACGGCGCGCTCGTACCGAGGGGCTTCGGAGGTTGCAGCGTCAGTGTCGACCCTTTTCGCCATCTGCGGAGTCCGTCCACCGCGGCACGTCGCAACCAGAACCCGGCCGATCGCCGAACCTCGGAATGCGCGCTCCATCGGAGCATTTCGCGCCGCAACTGCGGCAGCCTTCCCGTTCGGAGCAGATCGGCCATGTACCAGGGCAGCACGCCGGCCAGGAACACGGCGTCGCCACCTTCGCCGGTCAGCACCGTCGAGGCGCCGACTCGGGCCAGCGTCGAGTCCTCGGCGGCACTGGACGCCCAGTTCAGGATCCGTCGGGTCGGTGCGGGTAGAAAAACCCCGAAATCGGGACCGGCGGTGAAGATTCCGTGTGTGGTCGCGTCGATCGGATGCCAGGGCGCAGGTGTGGCTTCTAGCGCCACCCGCATCCACTCGGATTCGTCACTGTCGGGTGAGCCGGGGTGGACGAAGCTGACCGCGTGTACCGGCGCATGCCGCACAGCTGTCGCCAGGACGGTCGAGGTGTCCAACCCACCCGACAGCTCGACGGCTACCCCGGCACTGTGGGGCAGAGCCCCGGCAACGGCCTCACCGACCGCGGCGCGCAACAACGCCTCGTGCTCGCGGGCGGTGCCGTCGACAACGTCCGTTCGTGGGCGCCATCCGCCGGCAATCGTCAGCCTGCCGGCGCGCCACGTGGCATGCTCACCCAATCCGAGGCGACGGATACCGCAGTACGGCGTCCGGGTGCCGAGGTGAAACCCGGTGGCGAGAAGATCCGCAACATACTCTTCATCGACATTTCGCCATGCGGAGGTCTCACACGCCAGCAGCCCGAGATCCGTGGACACCACCACCTCGGGTGCCCGGTCGGCGATGTAGACCGGGCGAAGTCCCATCCGGTCACCGATGACCACTGCGGCTTCGCCGGTCGTGATCACCGCGGCGTATTCACCTTTCACTCGCTCGACCACACCCGCACCCCAGCGCGTGTACGCCGTGGACAGGATCTCGGCCGTCGTCGCCTGTCGGTCGAGACCGAGGTCAGCGTGCACGCGTGCCGGATGGGCGAGATATCCGTGAAACCACACCGTCGACGCGCCGGTGTGCTCGCCGTCGGGCCAACCCCGCGTCCGCGACGTGTCGGCCAACACCACCAGAAAGCCCTGCTGCAACGGTGCCGGCGTGTTCATCAGCCCCGCGCGATCGTCGTGTAGCGCTGCAGTGCGGGGACATTCTCGTCGACGGCAACGCCGTTCAGCTCCACCCAGGCGTGTGCCTCGAAGGGATGTAATGCCACCCCGATCACGTGCTCGGCGGGCCATCCGGCCATTCGCAGAAACCGCGTCAACGCCAATGACCGCGGCAGACAGTCCAGCGGTGCCTCGCGGGCGGGGAACAGGCCGTCGGCGGTGCGGAAACGTTCTAGGGCGGCGTCGATGTCGACCCGTGGTGCCGACTCGTCAGCGACCGCACCGGTCCGCTTCCGGTAGGCCTGGGCGAAATCCCTTCGCAGGTCGCGCTGGGCGGCGGCCCGTTCCCGCAGTGCGCGGGACATGGTGGCCCGGTGGCGCGGCGCCATCGGCCGCGGCGGCACGGTGCGCGGTGGCGTCGGACGTAACCGCCCGGCGAGGTGTTGGGCGTCGGCGAACTCGATGAAGTCGTTCTCGATGATCGACAGGCTCACCCCGTAGCCGTCGGCGAGGCCGAGTAGGTTGCGCTGTTCGGGTTCACGGAGCAACTGTTGCCACATGGCCGCGCCGACCTCGTCGAGCATGTCGTAGGTTCCGCTCGCCAGGTCCAGCAGTACGAGCCGACGTGACAGCCCGACCCATCGCAACGCGGGGTCGCAGTAGAGCCGAGGAGGCGACACGGAGACTCCTCGCTGCTTGTCGATACTGTCCACGCGCTCAACCTATTACAGCGCACGCAGCGACGGGTCCCGGTCGGTGATGACGAACGAGGCGCCGGTCTGCGCCGGGGCGCCCGGCGCGGACACGTAGGGCAGCGTCCGGAAGTCGGCGGTGATGGCATCGGGGGTGACCCGCGCACGGAGGTACCCGCGCCGGTTGCTGAAGTACCGGATGTGTGGATTCTCCGGCAGGATCGCCTCGACATCGGCCCGGGTATCCGATCCGTCACCGCCCGAACTGATCGACGTGGTCACCAGCTCGGTCGCGATCGGCGGGCCGCCCGGGGTTTGGTGAACCGTGGCGGCCCAATGGGAGTGGATATCCCCGGTGAGGACCACGGCGTTGCGCACCGGGGAGGTGGTCAGGCCCGCGACGATGCGGTCACGGTTGGCGGTGTAGCCGTCCCAGCCGTCCGGGTTGATGCCGTGTTCGGGTCCCGGGCTCAGATCCACACCGGCGAAGAACACCTGCTGGCCCTGGATGTCCCAGCGGGTCTGAGAGGCGGCAAACCCGTCGAGCAGCCACCGTTCCTGATGGGGACCGGTCAGGGTGGCCACCGGGTTGTGACGTTCGGCGCAGGTCGCCCGGAACTCGTCACCACACGGTTGGTCGGTGCGGTACTGGCGGGTGTCGAGCATGTGGAAGCTCGCCAGCGCGCCCCAGTGCACCCGCCGGTACAACTGCATATCGCCGCCGTGCGGTGCCGAGGTCGGTCGCAACGGCATGTTCTCGTAGTAGGACTGCAGTGCGGCCGCTCGGCGCACGCCGAAGAACGGGTCGGGTTTGGCGGGGATGTCGTCGGCCCAGTTGTTGGCGATCTCGTGGTCGTCGAACACCACCAGCCAGGGTGCGGCGGCGTGCGCGGCCTGCAGGTCGGGGTCGGTCTTGTACTGCGCGTAACGCTGCCGGTAGTTGGCCAGGGTGACGGTTTCCGGGCCGACGTGATCGCGCACCCGGGTGGCGCCGCCCGCGCCGGCTGCGTACTCATAGTGGTAATCACCAAGGTGCACAACAAGGTCGGGCTGTTCCTCGGCGAGCCGGCGGTACGCGGTGAACCAACCCTGCTCGTAATGCGAGCAGGACGCCACGCACATCGTCATGGGGGTCAGGGACCCGGCGGAGGGGGCGGTGCGGGTGCGTCCGGTGGGGGACAGGTGACCCTCGGTGCGGAACCGGTAGAAGTATTCGGCGCCGGACTGCAGGCCGCGCGGCTCGACGTGCACGCTGTGCGCCGATTCGGGTACAGCGGTCACGGTGCCGCGCTGCAGCACACGGGCGAACGTGTCGTCGGCGGCGAGTTCCCATTCGACGTCGACCGGGCGCGGCGGCATGCCACCCAGACCGTCACCGGCCAAGGGATCGGGTGCCAGCCGGGTCCACAGCACCATCCCGTCGGATGTGGGTTCGCCGGAGGCCACCCCGAGGGTGAATGGGTCGGTGGGCAACGGCCGGCCGGTGAAGCCGAGGATCGGCAGTGCGCCCAGGATGACGGCGCCCTTGAGCAAGGCGCGGCGGCTGGGATGCGGCAGGGACACGGCCGATCCTCGGCAGCGCAGATGTCCGGCCGGCGACGGGCGGGCTGCCGGTGTCCAACGGTGGGTTGACGGTGTCGGATGAGATTCTGATGCGGTGGGTGGGCAGAAGGTCGTCAAGGACCGCGCGGTTCCGTACAACATCGCGCTGACGGTGCTGGCCGTCGCGACCGCCGCTGTCGCGCTGGCCACCAATCTGGTCACCGGCAACTGGCAGGTCGGGTTTCGCATCGCCACCCTGGTGGTGGCCGTCGCGGCCGCCGTGACGGGGCTGTTCAAGTTCGGCAACGAGCGCGCCTACAAGCGGCAGCAGGAGGGCGAGAAGGCCAGCCTGGAACAGGCGTTACGCGCCGAGTCCCGGCGCATGTCGCTGCTGATCAACGGAGCGATGCTCGGTACCGCGGACAAGCTGCGGCGACTCGCGGCGATGGACCAGGCCGGCAAGGACCGCGAGATCAGCGGGTTCCGGTCGTCGATCGTCAGCAAGGTGTGCGACCTGATGCAGAGCGATGCGCCGCGCGCGGCCTACTTCCGTGTGCAAGACCGGTCGGCCGGTGCGCGGGTGATGAAGTGCGGCACCTATGTGGACTCGATCAACCGGGAGGATTCGTTCACCAGCGAGTTCATCGAGGACCGTGGCGCCGATCAGGAGGTCTGGAACCTGATCGACCGCGGCGAGGTGGAGAGCAGCAACGACACCGATGTCGAGGTGCCCGCGACGTGGGATGTCAGCCGGGGCCGGATCTACAAGTCGTTCGTCTCGGTGGCCGTGCGTGCCGATACCCAGGCCTTCGGGATGCTGACGGCCAACACCTTGGAGAAGGACGGCTTTTCGGCCTCCGATATCGCGTCGATCAAGATTCTGGCCCATCTGCTGGCTGCTGCCGAGGCCACCGTGATGCCGAAGTGACGCGGGGATGTCGGCTTTGCCCGTGTTGTCGGATATCGCCGCTAAGCTGGCGGTGTGTCGAAGGAAGAGAGGACGATCATGGCGCAGGCTGTGCAGTTCCGTGACGACGACATGCGGCGTGCCTGGGATGAGGCGATCGCTGCCGAGCGGGAGGCCGACCGGCACCCGGAGCGCACCGCGGAGCGTCGGCGCCGGCTGATCCGCTGGGTCGAGGCACGCGATCCCGCCGCCTGGGTGGCGTGACGTTCAGTTCTCCCGAGCCAGCTGGATCTGGTTCTTGATGTCCCGATAGGCCGCCACGCGTGCCATCACCGCGTCGTGTGCAGGGCAGTCCCAGGTGCTGGTGCGATTTGGGATACGCGGTTACAGGCAGATGCCGCACGTTCTCTGCGGGCCTGGGTCGGCGGTTGCGTTGTACAGAGGGAAGCCGATCAGGGACCTGTTGCTCGCCATGTTCGTCGATGTCGACGACTGGATCGCTGACGTTGCCATCACCCAGATACCCGCAGAACTATAGCCACGCTCCTGGGTTGATTGGCGTGCGCAATCTCCCTACTCTGCCGCTGCTACTGCTCGACCGGGTCTGGCGTTCCTTGCCCGTCAGTCTGCGGTGCTACAACTGCGGCATCGATGAGGCCGCCCTCGTATCGACGAATCGTCTCGCGGATCTGGTCTGTGGCCACTTTGTAGATGTCGACCACCGAGCTGATGTCGCGACGGATACCGGCGTCCTTGCCTTGCTCGAACGTCGTCACAAACTTGACGCTCTTGCCGTTGAGGTTGAGCCGAATGATGGGTTTGCGGTTGTTGTCGTCGAGCAGGATCGCGAAGTATGACTTGCTGTCCCTGTAGTGCACGCGTTCGGGTGCCACCTCCGACACGGCGATGGCCCGCACGATGTTGAACCCCTCGAGTTCTTCATCGGTGGTGATCACGCCAGGTTCAGTGATGCCGTCCGGCTGGGTCGCTGGGTCTACCTCCGCGATCGTCGCAGTCCCTATCGGGGGAGTTGGTGCCGGTGCTGCGACAGTCTCGGTCGAGCGGTTGGGGTCGGGTGCGTCGTCTCCGAGCGCGGTCTTCAGCCGGCTGTTTACTTGGTCGCCGATGTACTGGTTTAGCGCCTTTGCGACCAATGGTCGGAACTGGTCGATCACCTTCTGCGTAGTCCGGTTGTCGTACAGGCGATTCGCGAAGAACCGCACCCACTCGTCGGAGGGTTCTTTTACTTCAGCGGCGATGATTCTGCGGATACCGCCGATGTACTTGAGTTCCTCGGCCGCATTGATGACCGAATCAAGATCGAAGGATTCCTTGCAGAACTTCTGGACCTCGGGGACGAGTGTGCGATCCATTTCGAGCAGGTCGAAGATCAGGAACGGCTTCTCATCCATCCGATTTGGCATGTCCCCGTCCGTGTAGACGTGGTACTGCTGACCGTTGGTCAGGATTGCGATGCGTGCAGACGTGACCGCGAAGTATCGGAACAACTGTGAGGCATATCGAAGGTCGAGCGGATCCCCGATCTTCTTGCACTCCATCAAAATCTGGACTTGGCCGTCCTTGAAGATGGCGTAGTCAACTTTCTCGCCCTTCTTGACCCCCACGTCGGCGACGAACTCGGGAACGACCTCAGATGGGTCGAACACGTCATATCCCAGCACGTTGGAGATGAACGGCATGATGAATGCGTTCTTGGTTGCCTCTTCAGTGAGAACAGACTCCCGCATATCTTGAATCTTCTTCGTCATGGTGGCGAGGCCGTCCGAGAACGCCATCCTCTAATCTCCCCCAGATAGTTGGCTATTGCGGCAAACTATAAATGACGTGGTCGATAATATTGCTCTATCGCCCAAAATTGTTGGGGGAGATAAAAAGACCCGCGGCGACATGCTTACCCAGACACGTTGCGAGCGCTCTGCTGCTACCGACTACGTGACGAGTGGCATCTACCCTTCATTATTGGTCGTGGCGAGCTGCGTCAGCTTGGGGTTCGGTAACCCCTTCGCGTGCGAGTGCCTCCATAACCTCGTGCGCCGGCCGCCGGGCATGGCTCCATGGGGCGCCCCGGTGAGTCCGGATGCTTCCCTTGTTGGGAAGGATGGGGTCATGTCAGGTGGTTCGTCGAGGAGGTACCCGCCGGAGCTGCGTGAGCGGGCGGTGCGGATGGTCGCCGAGATCAGCGATCAGCATGAGTCGGAGTGGGCGGCGATGACCGAGGTCGCCCGGTTGTTGGGGGTCGGCACGGCCGAGACGGTCCGCAAGTGGGTGCGTCAGGCTCAGGTCGATTCCGGTGCCCGGCCCGGGATCACGACCGAAGAGTCCGCCGAGTTGAAGAAACTGCGCCGGGAGAACGCTGAATTGCGCAGAGCCAACGCGATTTTGAAGACCGCATCAGCTTTCTTCGCGGCCGAACTGGACCGGCCACACCACTGATCTGCCGGTTCATCGCCGAGCATCAGGGCCACCGAGAGGGCCCGGATGGTCTGCGGTGGGGCGTCCAGTCGATCTGCGCCGAGCTTGTCGGGCTCGGCATCCAGATCGCCCCGTCCACGTACTACGAGCACCTGGGGCGCCGGCCCAGCCGCCGTGAGGTCCGCGACGATGACCTCAAACCCGAAATCGCCCGTATCCATGCCGCCAACTACGGGGTCTACGGAGCTCGCAAAGTGTGGCTGGCGCTACACCGCGAGGGAATCAGGGTGGCCCGATGCACTGTCGAGCGGCTGATGGCCGACCTCGGCCTGCGCGGGGCGGTACGGGGCAAGGTCAGACCCACCACGATCGCCGACCCCGCGGCCACCCGGCCGGCAGACCTGGTGAGCCGCCAGTTCGGACCGCGCGCTCCTGACCGGTTATGGGTAGCGGACCTGACCTATGTGTCGACCTGGTCGGGATTCGCCTACGTCGCGTTCGTTACCGAGGCCTATGCCCGGCGGATCCTGGGCTGGCGGGTGGCGTCGACCATGGCCACCTCGATGGTGCTCGACGCGATCGAACACGCCATCTGGACCCGCCAGCAGCAAGGTGTAGTTGATCTCAAAGATGTTGTTCACCATACGGATAGAGGCTCACAGTACACATCGATCCGGTTCACCGAGCGACTGGCCGAAGCCGGTATCCAACCGTCGGTCGGCGCGGTCGGCAGCTCGTATGACAACGCCCTGGCCGAAACGATTAACGGCCTATACAAGACCGAACTGATCAAACCGCGCAAGCCCTGGCGCACCATCGAGGACCTCGAGCTGGCCACCGCGCAATGGGTCGACTGGTTCAACCACCACCGACTCTACGAGTACTGCGGCGACATCCCACCGGCCGAGCTTGAGGCCGCCTACTACGCTCAACGACAGAGACCAGCCGCAGGCTGAGTTCTCACATTAGGAAGTCTCCGGACTCGCGGGGGCGATTCATGGATCACCGGGGGAGTTACGGTATTGGGAACACTCCACGGCAATGAACGCCGTGCGCCAAGTTGATCTGAGTAGAACGAGGGTTGGCTTTAGGGCCGTCCCTCACTCCTTTATTTAATTGCACGAGAGAGCGCCGGGCTGAGACCTACTGGTCTTGGTCCGGCGCTTCTTCGCGTTGCAGGTTCTTACGCCTGCCGGCCTCCAACGGCTCCCACTGTTCCGGCGTGTAAATGCGCGGATATGGAGTCGTTTCCTCTTTGCGGTGTGCGAATAGCCACCGACGCCGCTCGATGTAGGCGGCGATGCGGCGCTTTGCGGTCCGCGCATATCCGATAGGTCGCATTCTGCGTTCGGATCGGGCACCTAAGCTGTTCGCGGAGTGCCGGTACTGCGACTGCACCAGTCGCCCCGGCGAACTAGGTGCTGGGAGCAATTCAAGTTCCCATGCAATTCCACTGGCATCGAAAAAGTACAGCCAATAGCGCGCACTGATTCTGTACAGGTGATACTTGACCGTAAATCTCTCTGTAGAACCTGACATTAATCGACTTCGTTCGTCACCGATAGCGTAGCGGATATTGTGTGCTCCGCCTCCACCGCTAAAACCTAGCAACTGTTCCTTATGATCCACCATTCTGTAAGCGCCGTGGCCCCGCCACACCATAAAATTTGGGTTCGAATCGGGACCGAACTGCACTTCATCTCTTGTTTCCATTACCTCATTTGCTAGCAATGACTTACCGAAGTCTCTTTCCACCACGAATAATAATTCGAGGGATATAGGCAGGTCTGAGTCGTTTGTGACTGACACCTCAAACACGTCGTTGGGTTCGGGGTGCAAGCTGCCGCGGATCAACCGCGCCTGCGCCTCACGCTTCTTACGTGCATCGAGTCGGTAGAACACCAGGGCGGATATTGCCGCGCCACCCGTAGACAGCGCGCCGATCATGTCGGCTACGGTGCCCCAAACTTGAGCCGAGAACATCGCCCCTGCCAATGTGCGTCAGATGTCACTGTCGAACCGGATAGTAGACGCGCACGGCGATTCACTCGCCCTGGCGCGCCGCCTGACGGTGTGCAGTGGCGCCGTGAGTCGAGTTGGCGCGGCGACGGGGGAGTGGTTGCGATGGCCGCGATAGGTAGGCAGATGTCAGTTCACGTTTAGTTCACGAAACAGAAAAGGTCCGGCATAAACCGGACCTGACCTGCAAGAACTGTGGTGCGCGATACTGGGATTGAACCAGTGACCTCTTCCGTGTCAGGGAAGCGCTCTCCCGCTGAGCTAATCGCGCCGGGATCCAACTTGGAGGTGGAGACGGGAATCGAACCCGTGTGCACGGCTTTGCAGGCCGTTGCCTCACCACTCGGCCACTCCACCATTGGGGTTGATGCCACTGCACCTTCGAGCGGATGACGGGATTCGAACCCGCGACCCTCACCTTGGCAAGGTGATGCGCTACCAACTGCGCTACATCCGCGTGCCTCGGGTGAGATCGTCACCCGGTGCGGAAAGGAACATTAGTCCAACCCCACCAGTAACTACAAATCACCTGAAACACCCAGGTAATCGGGCCTAAAACAGCTGGTAAACCTGACGTGAGATCGAGAAGCCGGCCCCGGTGGCGTCGTCCCGGCACGACATTCCGCTCTCGGCGCTGGTGCAAGACAGCGATCCGCGCGAGATCGACTGCCCGTAGTCGAGCACCTCGGCCCCGCCCAGCGTCGTATCCCCAGCACAGACGAACGTCGCGGCCTCGCCGGGCCCAAATGCGATGCCCTGACCGTAATCAAACTCACAGTCCGCCGGCCGTGGTGGCGGCGTCCAATCCCGCTCGGCGATATCGCAGCGGACGTAGTCGACGTCCAGGACGCACCCCACGTTCCCACTCGGCGACACGAAGTGCGCCAGATCCTGCGCACCGGCCGACGGCGGACACCACACCGCCGCGGCGCCGGCCGCCGCCACCACACCCAGCACCCCACGGATCATGGAGCGACCCTAACCGCGAAAGCCCGCTGGTTCCGGGTGAATCAGACCGTCAGCACCATGCGGTAGCGCGCCTTGCCGGTATCCATCGCCGCATAAGCCTCGGCGGCTTGGGTCAGCGGCAGCTCCTGTATGCGGGCGCGCACCCCGGACTGCACCGCGAACTTCATGGTGTCCTCGACATCACGCGCGGTGCCCGACGGATGCCCCTTCACCGACAACCCCGGCGTGATCAGCTGCAGCGGGCTGATCGGCAGCGGGTCCGGCGTCACCCCGACCACGATCAGCTCGCCGCGCGGCAGCAGCCCGCCGACGGTGTCACCCATGGCCTGGGAGTTGGCCGCCGTCGCCAACACCACCGACACCCCGCCGAGCGCCTGCAGCGCGGCGCTGACATCGCCGGCCTTGGAGTCGACGTAGTGGTGCGCGCCGAGATCCAACGCGTCCTGTTCCTTGTCGGCGCCGCGGGCCACCGCGATGGTCTCGAAGCCCATCGCGCGGGCGAACTGCACACCGAGATGCCCCAAGCCGCCGACGCCGAGCACCGCCACCCGGTCGCCTGGCTTGGCCGCGGTCTCGCGCAGCCCGTGGAACACCGTGACACCGGCACATGCCATCGGGGCGGCCTCGGCGAAGGACAGTTCCTCGGGAATGCGGGCCAGCGCGGTGGCCGGCGCGATCACCGACTCGGCGTAGCCGCCCGGGTAGTGCCAGCTGGGGATCTGGCCGTTCTCGCAGTGGATGAAATCGCCCTTGCGGCACTGGGTGCAGTGCCCGCAGTTACCGCCGAACCAGCCGACCGCCACTCGGTCGCCGACGGCGAATTCCTCGACGCCGTCGCCGACCTCGGCGATGGTGCCGGCGATCTCGTGCCCGGGCGTCAGCGGCCACGTCAGGCCCGGGAACGCGCCGTTGACGAATGCGTGGTCGGTGCCGCACACGCCGCACGCCGAGACTGCGATGCGGACATGATCGCGGCCCGGCGAGGTGGTCTCGACCTCGGCGAGTTCCAACGCTGCGCCTGCCGAAGCGACATGTACCGCTCGATGCTGTGCCATCTCATTCCTCACTGTCGGGGTGTGACCTATGTCTACCCGCGCATGGGTCTTCCGACAGTCCGGATTGCGTGAATCTGACGCCACCGTGACCAGGGGATTCCAGCTGGCCGGTATGTGCGTGCTAGTCTTCCTCCTCGTTCCCCGGTCTCGTAGCTCAGGGGGAGAGCGTCCGCCTCACACGCGGAAGGTCACTGGTTCGATCCCAGTCGGGACCACTCAACAAGGCCGCGATGTCATATGCGGCTGGCATGGTGTGCCTCATGGCAGATCTCCGAACGTTCCCGCCCGGGGTGCCCTGCTGGGTGGACACCGAACAACCCGACGTCGGCGCGGCCGCGCAGTTCTACGGTGCGCTGTTCGGGTGGACCTTCCAGGACGCCGTACCCGCCGACGCGCCCGGTACCTATCTGATCGCCGCTCTGAACGGTCGTCCGGCCGCGGCCATCGGACCCGCCACCGGCGGCACGGCGGGGTGGAACATGTACGTCGCCGTCGACGATGCCGACGCATCCGCCCGCCGGGTTCGCGACGCCGGCGGGTCGGTCACCATCGAACCCGCCGAGGCCGGGCCGGGCGGACGACTCGTCGGATGCGCCGATCCGCGCGGTGCGGCGTTCCGGCTGTGGCAGCCGCGCGCTCGCCCAGGAGTGCAGGTGGCCAACGAACCAAGCTCGTGGAACTTCAATACCCTGCACACCGCCGATGCCACCGCCGCGCAGGACTTCTACACACACGTATTCGGCTGGGAATACGACGATTTCGGCTTGATTCGGATGCCTGGATACGGGCAGCATCTGGCCGCGACCATCGACCCGACCATCCTCGAACGGCAATCTGCCGTCGAGGCACCGCCGGGATTCGAGGATGCCGTGGCCTGGGTGGCCACCGCCGATGACGGGGTCGCCGACCACTGGGACATCGCCTTCACCGTGGCCGACTGCGATGCTGCCACGGCGCTGGCGCAGCGGCTGGGTGCCGAGGTGCTCGCATCACAGGACACTGAATGGACCCGCTATTCGGTGATCCGCGATCCACAGGGGGCCGAGTTGGTGCTGAGCCAGTACCTGGGTTGACGCCGCCGCGCCGACTACCGTCGGTCACGTGCCTGCCGACGCCCCGACCATCCTGGCCACCAGCGGTGGCATCGGCCCCGGCCGGCGCACCCGGTTCGGCTTCACCGGCCTCACCGATCTCGCGGTCGATCTGTCCGGGGTGACCGGCAGGGCGCCGAAGGTCTGCTTTGTCGCGACGGCGATGGGCGATGACAAGACGCTGCTGCACCACCTCACCGAAGCCGCGCAGGAACGCGGGTTCGTGCCCTCGCAGCTGTCGCTGTTCCCGATGCCCAATGTCGACGATATCGCCGCCCATCTGCTCGACCAGGATGTCGTGTGGGTGTTCGGCGGCAGCGTCGCCGGCCTGCTGGCGATGTGGCGGCTGCACCGGGTGGATATCGCGCTGCGGGCGGCATGGCAGGCGGGTGTGGTGTTGACCGGCATCTCGGCCGGATCGATCTGCTGGCATGTCGGCGGCACCACCGACTCGTTCGGCCCGGAGCTGCAACCGATCACCGATGGGCTGGGCCTGCTGCCGTACGCCAACGGTGTGCACCACGACTCCGAGGAGTTGCGCCGCCCGCTACTGCGCTCACTGGTGGCCGACGGTGTGCTTACCACCGCCTACGCCACCGACGACGGCGCCGGATTGCTCTATCGCGGTGTCGATTTCGTCGGCGCCTTCGCCGAGAGGTCCACTGCCGGAGCGTATGTCGTCGATGTGTCGGGGGAGACTGCGCTGGATGTCCAGCGGTTGTGACGATGCCCGCCATCGAATTCCGCACCGGCGTCGAAGCCGATTTCGAGTTCTTCTTCGACCTGCACAAGCAGACCCTGGGTCCCTACGTCGACATGGTCTGGGGATGGGCAGATGCCGATCAGCGGGCCTGTATGCAGCGCACGCTCGACCTTTCCACGACGCGGGTGATCGTCGTCGACGGGCGTGACGCAGGACGGCTCGACCTCGAACACCGCGATGACAATGTGTACATCGCACTGCTCGAGATCGCACCGGAGCATCAGGGCCGGGGATCGGCCGTCGCATCATCGGCGATATTCTCGCCGCGGCATTCGCCGACGGCAAGCGTGTGGAACTACGTGTGCTGCACGTCAACACGCGCGCTCACCAGCTGTATCGCAGGCTCGGCTTCACCGAGGTCGGACGGACCGGTACCGCGCCTGCGATCCGCATCGAGATGCGCTCAACCCCGCGGGTGCGGCACGACCAACGGTGAGCCGGTGACCGGGTCGGTGATGACGGTCGCGTCGACGCCGAAGACATTGCGCACCATCTCGGCGGTCACGATGTCATGCGGGGTGCCCTGCGCGACGATCTGCCCGTCGCGCATCGCGATCAGGTGATGGGCATACCGCGCCGCCATGTTCAGATCGTGCAGGACCAGCACGATGGTGCGGTCGTGCTGGCGGTTGACCGACGACAGCAGACCCAACACGTCGAGTTGATGGGCGAGATCCAGAAACGTGGTCGGCTCGTCGAGCAACATGATCGCGGGATCCTGCGCGAGCGCCAGCGCGATCCAGACTCGTTGGCGCTGCCCGCCGGACAGTTCGTCGATCGGGGTGTCGGCCAGCTCGCCGAGCTCGGTGGCCTCCATCGCTTGGCCGACGGCCGTTTCGTCGGCGGCGCTCCATTGCCGGAACCAGCGTTGGTGCGGATGCCGTCCACGACCGATCAGGTCGGCCACGGTGATGCCGTCCGGTGCGATCGGCTGCTGGGGTAACAGTCCGATCCTGGTCGCCAGGTGCCGGCTGGGAATCTCGGCGAGGTCGCGGCCGTCGAGGTGCACAACACCGCCCTGCGGGGCCAGCAGACGCGCCAGCCCACGCAGCAACGTCGATTTGCCGCAGCCGTTCGGACCGATGATGGCGGTGATCCTGCCCGCCGGCAGGGCGGCACTGACCTCGCCCACCACGGTCCGGCCGCCGTAGCCCAGCTTCAGGTTTTCGGTGGTCAATGAATTCATCCGGCGGCTCCGATCCGGTTGGCGCGGGCGAGCAGGTAGAGCAGAACGGGTGCGCCGATGATGGCGGTGAGGATGCCGACGGGCATTCCCATGGGCGCGAACAGGAGTCGGGCGGTCAGGTCGGCACTCACCACCAGCAGCGCACCGATGGCCGCTGCGGGCGCAAGGCCGGTATGTCGTTCGGCGAGCAGGCGTCGGGCGATCTGCGGGGCGACCAGCGCGACGAACCCGATGGGGCCGGCGGCCGCGGTCGCCATCGCGGCCAACGTCACCGCCACCAGCACCAGAGCCACCTTGTGCGCCTGCCGGCTGCCCAGGGTCCGGGCCAGATCGTCACCGAGCTCGAACAATCGCAGGTGCCTTCCCAGCACCACCAGAGCGGGCACCGCGATCAGCAGGGTGGCCCCGATGACCGCCACATGCAGGGTGCTGCGGTTGGCCAGGCTGCCGGTCAGCCAGACCGCCGCCGTCATCGCCTCGTGCACATCGGCGCGCGTCAGCAGATATGAGATCCCGGAGGTCAGCAGGGCGGCCACCCCGATGCCGACCAGCACCAGCCGAAAGCCATGCAGACCGCGGCGGTAGGCGATCGCGAGGATGGCGGCCGCGGTGATCAATGCACCGAGCAAGGCGCCGACGACCAGCGTCGCCCCGCTGCCGCCGAGCACGGTCAACACGACCAAGGCCCCCAGCGCCGCACCGGAATTGATGCCGATGACGTCCGGACTGACCAGCGGATTGGATGCGATGCGTTGCAGGATCGCACCCGAGAGCGCAAACGCCGCCCCGACACCGAGTCCGGTGAGCACCCGCGGCAGCCGGTCACCCAGCACGACATCGCGTTCGATGAGGGTGCCGCCACCGGACAGCACGTTCGCCGCGTCGCGCACCGAGATCGGAAATTCGCCGAGCGTCAGCGATACGGCGGCCACGACAACTGCTGCGGCCCAGGCGATCACGGTGATGACGGCCGCGGTGCGGCTGAACCGCAAGGCCAGGCCACCGGCCACGACGGTACTCACAGCCCGGACACCTTCCGGTTGCGGACCAGGTAGAGAAAGAACGGCGCACCGGCCAGCCCGGTGATGATGCCGACCTGAAGCTGCTGCGGTGACACCAGGATTCGGCCGAGAATATCGGCGGCCAGCAACAGCGTCGGCGCCAACACCACCGTCCACGCCATGATCCAGCGGTAGTCCGGTCCGGTGATCAACCGTGCGATATGGGGCACCACCAACCCGATGAACCCGATCGGGCCGGCGATCGCGGTGGCCGCCCCGGCCAACAGGATCACGGCGACGGCGGCGGTGATGCGGGCCGACCACAACCGGGCACCGAGGTTGCGGGCCATATCGTCGCCCAGTGCCACCACATTCAGGGTGCGACTGGTGACGATCGCGGCGAGCATCCCGGCGACGATGAACGGGGTCACCGCGGCCAGCGATGTGCCGTCGGCGCGGGTGAGCGATCCGACCACCCAGAACCGGAAATCGTCCAGGGTGCTGGCATCCAGCAGGGTGATCGCCGAGGTGATCGCGCCGACGAAGGCGGTGAACGCCGCCCCGGCCAGTGCGAGCTTGACCGGGGTGGCCCCACCCAGTCCGAGCGATCCCAGGGTGTAGACGAACACCGCCGCGACGGCCGCTCCGGCGAAGGCGAACCAGACATAACCGCTCGCCGAACTGACGCCCGCGAACGTCATCGCGAGCACCACCGCCAGTGCGGCGCCGGAGTTGATACCGAGGATGCCCGGACCGGCCAGCGGATTGCGGGTGATGCCCTGCATGACGGCACCGGCGACGCCCAGTGCGGTCCCGGCGAGGATGCCCGCGACCGTCCGGGGAATCCGGATGTGCGCGACGATCCGATCCAGATCGGTTGTGGCGGGCCGGGATACCGCGGCCACCACATCGGCGATGGTGACCGTGAAGTTGCCGATCAGGACCGAGGCCAGGGCCACCGCGACGAACACCCCGCCTGCGACAACAAGTCCCAGCAGCCGGTTCCAGCCGCCCTGCAGCACACCGCGGCGGATGTCAGTTGACCCGGTCGGGATGCAGGATCGACGCCACCACCTCGACCGCATGGGCGGCCCGGACACCGGCGGCCCGATCGGAGAACAGATAGGGGTGCACCTGCTCGTTGCGCACCGCGGCCACCCCGGCCAGCGCAGGATTGGCCGCCAGCGTGGCGGCCTCCTGCGCGCCGCTTTCGGCGGTGTAGGAGATATCGCAGCAGACGCTGGTGAGGATGACGTCGGGGTCGCGGCGGATGATCTCCTCGATGTCGACATCGACGTGGCGGCGCTGGGTCAGGTCGGCGAAGGCGTTCACCCCACCGGCATGCTCGATGATCTGGGTGCCGAAGTCGATACCACCGGCCACCCGGTAGCCGCCGTCGTCATCGATCAACATGATCGCCACCGACGGCCGGTCCGCGCCCGCGACAGCCTCCTCGACCGCGTCGATCCGCGCCTGCTGGTCGGCGATGACCTCTTCGGCACGATCCTCGGCGCCGAAGATCGTGCCGAGGTCGCGCAGGTCCTGATAGATGGTGTCGACCCGCACCGCGGCCGGGTCGATGGCCTCATCGGACAGGCCGTCCTCGCTGGGGCACAGCGGGCTCAGAATCCAGGACTGGATGCCCAACTCGGACAGGCTGGCCCGGGTGCCGACGCTGGTGTCGCCGCTGCCCTCGGAGAAGACGTTGTTGTAGCCCGACAGCACGAAGTCCGGGTTGGTGGCCAGCAGGCCGTCGCGGCTCGGCAGCTGCGGCACATAGGGCACCTGCTGCTGGGCGTCGGTGTATTCGGGCAGCACCTGCGAATCGAGGAACGCGGTCCCGACCAGGCGGTCGGAGATGCCGAGCGCGTGCGCGATCTCGGTCGCCGGCTGATACGCGGCGTACACCCGCTCGGGTGGCCCGCTGACGCTCACGTCGATGCCGCAGTTCTCGACGGTCACCGCCTCGGCGGATGCTTCGCCTGTCGGCTCGGAGGTGTCGCTCGCGCAGCTCGCGACGGTAGCGATCACGAATGCCGCGGCAACCGCGGCACGGGTGGGGGACAACGAACGGGCCACGGTCAGCCAGCCTCTCCAGATCCTCGTGGATGGGGTACTTCTGTGCCGTGGCCGGTCTCCTGGCTGACGGGTATGACGCGACATCCCAACCTTCCCAAGACCGGTCGGTCTCAGTGGCCCACCGCGCGGACGCGGCGGAAAGGGAGGTAGCAATTCCCGATCACAGTGGCGAGGGCCGCGCCGGTTTCACACCGGCTTCCCGTTCACCACGGCTGATTGGAGGCTAGCACTCAGCCGGCCGCCCATTGTTTGGCGTCGTCGAGTCGGTCGAGTCCGAACACCGAGATCTCGCCGGGGTAGAGCCAGCCGATGGCGTGGATGGTGTGGGTGATCCATTCGCGGTCGGCCACCACGGCGATGCGTTTGAACGCCGAGTGATGATGCAGCAGTGCACCGAGGCCCATCTTGAGATCCTCGGTCAACCCGCCGGGTCCGAACCCCTCGTAATCGGGCTCGATGACTTCGACGATCCGGATCTCGCCGGCTTTGGCGATCTGGTCCATGGTGGGCTGGAACGCCCGCATCTGTTCCCCGTCGATACGGCCGGACACCCGGATGCCGGTCACCCCGGCCGGCATGTCGGTCAGCACTTCGATCATCGGTTCAGCATCCTCTTCTGTTATGAACGACGGGTGGAAATGGTGGCCACCGCGCCCGCGACGACGGGACCGGCCGATATCGGCGCCTGGGCAGCACGTGTGGAACGTCTCGGATTCGACACCATGCACGTCTCGGAGACCATCCACGACCCGTTCGTGGTCGCCGCGCTGGCGTTGCAGGCGACCCGCACCCTGAGCGTGCGCACCAGCATGGTGCTGGCCTTCCCGCGCAGCCCGATGATCACCGCGTGCTCGGCCTGGGATCTGGCCCGGCTGTCCGGTGGCCGGTTCCAACTGGGTATCGCCTCGCAGGTGCGCGGCAACATCGTCGGTCGCTTCTCGGCGCAATGGTCCGAACCGGTGGCCCGGCTCGCCGACTACATCCGTGCGCTGCGGGCGATCTTCCACGCCTTCCAAACCGGTGCTGCCCTCAATTACGTTGGTACGCACTACGCATTCGACAGGCTGCAGCCGTACTTCAATCCCGGCCCGCTCGAGGGCGCGCCTCCGCAGATCTGGTGCGGCGGGGTCAATGAACGCATGGTGGCGATGGCTGGACAACTGGCCGACGGCTTCGTCTGCCACCCCACCAGTTCGCACCCGACGATCCTGCGCACCCGGACCGTGCCCGCGCTGGCCGGCACGAGGTTGATCGCCAACCCGCAGCCGGTGGCGGCCGCGACGGCCGAGGGTGTGCGTGAATTGCGGGACGTCCGCCGCGACGAGCTGCGTTTTCTGTACCGCACGCCGGCCTACCGCAGGCAGCTGGAACTCATCGGGGTCACCGACCTCGGCGGGCTCGAAGCGTTGATCCCGCAGGGCACCTACGACGAGATCCCCGCGGTGCTCGGACAGTGGTACGCGGGACTGTGCGACGGGCTGACCATCGCCGTGCCGGACACCGACGACGCGGCGCTGACCGAGCTGGTCCGGCAATGTCGGATGATTCCAACCCTGTCGGATCCGGCCGCGCGATAGGACGATGGTCCGCGTGTCCGCAACACTGCTCGCCCAACTGGTCGCACCGGCCATCGTGGTGGCCTGGTCGCCGATGAAGGTCATCCCGGCCCTGGTGCTGGTGTTCAACGCGCCCCGACCGCGGGCCGCCGGACTGGCGTTCCTGATCGGTTCGTTGGTCGGGCAGGCTGCGGCGACGGTGTTGTTCCTCCGCGCCCCGGAACTCGTCGACCGGATCGACCCGAGGCCGACGCCGACGCTCGGCTGGATCCAGATCGCCCTGGCGGCAGCGATGTTCGCCGCGGCCGGCTACACCTGGTCACGTCGCCACACCGTGCTGCGGGCGCCGCGCTGGCTGATCGCGCTGACCCGGATCACCCCGCTGGCCGCCGGTGCGCTGGGTGCGGTGCTGGTGTTCACCAACTTCAAGGTGATGGCCGCCAACGCGACGGCGGGTTACCTGATCGGTTCGGCGGCCGTCAGTTTGGCGGCCACCGGGGTCGCAGTGCTGTTGTACACCGCGGTGGCCACCTCGACGATCGCCATTCCCGTCGCCGGGTACCTGTTCGCGCCGGCGATGGTCGATCGCTGGCTGGCCGCCGCCCGGAGCCGGCTGGCCCGCCACCAGACCCGCGCCACCACCGCCGCGCTGGTGCTGATCGGTGCGGCGATGGTGGTCCTGGGCATCGCCACCATCGCCGCATGACGATCAGTGCGCGGGGACGTCGCGCACCGGTTGTGCCGCGACCAGAGCGGTATCGACACCGACACGTCCCACCGCCCGCGCACCACCCGGCGCCCCCAACGGTGCTTCCCGTCCGGGCAGCACGGAGGTGAAAAAGGCCGCGTTATCGGCCATGTACGGCAGCTCGTCCTCGTCGAGGTCGGTCTCGTAGACGATCGCGTCGACCCGGCAGGCGATGCTGCAGGCCCCGCAGTCGACGCACTCGTCGGGGTTGATGTACAGCGAGCGGGCGCCCTCGTAGATGCAGTCGGCCGGGCACTCGGCCACACACGATTTGTCCATCACATCGATACACGCGGAGCCGATCACGTAGGTCATGATTCGACACTAGAAATCGCCGCCCGG
The DNA here is from genome assembly GCF_053345865.1 of Mycobacterium sp. C31M. Lineage (NCBI taxonomy): Bacteria > Bacillati > Actinomycetota > Actinomycetes > Mycobacteriales > Mycobacteriaceae > Mycobacterium > Mycobacterium sp. C31M. The sequence continues at coordinate 196,492 of NZ_JBKFAX010000010.1, forward strand.
CGCGCGCCGGAGTCCAAGGGCACCACAGGAAAGGACTTTGGTCCCTAACTCAGGAAGCGCTGCGTGTATCCCGCAAACCGTTGCCGCAGATCATCCTCGTCGAGGCCGAACATCTGCGCCGAGGTCGCGACCCGGCCCAGCCGGCCGCGTTGGTGGCCCTGCAGATAGCCGGTGATCGCGCTGCGCACCGGTGCGTCGAACGATTCGCCGGCCAGCCCGTACAGCCGCTCGGCGGTGCCCAGCTCGTCAGCCATGAAACCGTCGAACCGGATGTCGAGAGACCGATCCGGACCGATGTTGTCGCGTTGGCGCACACAGGCATCCAGCAGGTTGCCCAGTCGATCGACCCAGGCCGCCGCGATGCCCGGCACATCGACCCGGTCGGTGTACATGCGAGCGCTGTAGGTGATCATCGCGATCATCGACACCGCGACCGGCACCGGGTCGCGATGGGTGAAACACACCACCACATCGGGGAACACCGCGTCGAGCACCCCGATCTGTTCGAGGTGCTGCGGCGATTTCAGGACCCAGCGGCGCCCGCCGCGCAGGAACTGCAACGCCTTGAGTTGGGTGCGCAGGTACTCATACGATCCGGTCTGATCCTGGGACCGGTAGTAGGTGGTCCAGCGTGGCACATCGACCAGCGTCTCCATCAGCATGGTGGAGAAATCGTTGGCCAGCAGCTGGATCTCCTCGTGCACATGGTCGGTGGTCATCTCGTGCATCAGCGCGAAATGCGGCATCAGGATGTCCATCACCTGCACCGCCATGTCCATCCGGGTGACCCGGGGATCGGGGACCTGACCCGCCTCGGCCGGCAGCGGGAACGGCTCCACCCCCTCCCAGTAAGGCAGGCTGCGGAACGTCGGCGCGGCCGCCAGCAGGTTGTGCAGATGGGTGGTGCCGGTACGCGGCAACCCGGCGATGACCACCGGCGCCAGGAGATGGACCTCGTGGATCTCGGGATGGCGGGTCAGCAGATCGGTCAGCAACAGCCGGTTCTTGAGCCATTGCACCAGCTGGGAATGGAAGTTCACGATGCCGGGGCCGTGCATGTCGACATCGCGCAGTTCGGCGACGTAGCGGTCGAGGCGCTCGCGGTAGTCCTCAGGCCCGAAGTCGGTCAGCCCGGTATCGGCACTGGCGCGGGCGTGCAGCACATCCGAGTTGAGCGGGCATTCCGCGGCCAGGCTGCTCATCAGATCACGGATCTGTTGTGCCGCATCGCTGTAACGAGGTTCGGCAAGGTCGTCGAGTTCGACGATGGCGGGTGTGGTGTCGGTCACAGCGAGTTATGTTACTCTCAGTCACGTAATGAAAACAGAGATTGGGCGACCCCGAAATCCACGCATCGACGACGCCGTGCTGGCGGCCACCGTCGAGTTGATGGGGGAGACCTCCTATGCCGAACTGACCGTCGGGGCGATCGCCGCCCGGGCGGGCACCAGCAAGCCGGCCATCTACCGGCGCTGGACCACCAAAGCCTCCCTGGTGCACGAAGCGGTGTTCCCGCTCGGTGTGGACACCGAATTGCCCGCTACGGGTTCGCTTCTCGGTGACATCCGTGAGATGTTGCGGCGCACCCTGGCGATCCTGAGCACGCCCGCGGCGCGCGCCGCGCTGCCCGGGCTGGTCGGTGAGATGGCGGCTGACCCGGCGCTGCACACCGCGCTGCTGGTGCGGTTCGGCGACATCCTGGTGCGCGATCTGGGCGCCTACCTCGACGCGGCGGTGACTCGTGGCGAGGTGCGCCCCGATGTCACCGCGGCCGATCTGGCCGAGTCGATCGCCGGTATGACCCTGCTGGCGCTGCTCACCCGCGGCGCGGCCCCCGACGATGCGTGGATCGAGCGCACCGTCGTCTTCATAGTGAAAGGAATCGGTGCGTGACCCATCAATCCACCCAGGCCTGGCGGGATCTGCTCGACACGCTGCGCGGACTGGACGACGCGTTCATCGCCGGTCCCAAGGCCGTCACAGACGACCGGCATATCGGCGACGGGTACCGCATGTTGGCGACCACCTTGGGTGTCGCGCTGGACACCTACCTGTTCGCCGACCCCAGTCGTCCCCAGTGGCTGGAGGTGAACTCACCGTGGCGCCCGGACCGACGCTGGGGCGGGGACAACACCGACGCGATCTACTACATCTGCCCGGTCGATCCCGCGCGGCGCTACCGGATCAGCGGCAATCGCGGTGACAGCGTGTATTTCTCGGTGACCGCCTACAACGAACCGTCGCCGGGAGCCTGGTCGGACCGCATCGTGACACTGCTGCGTGACGACGATATGCAGTTCGACGCGGACGGGAACTTCTCCTTCGAGATGGGTCCGCTACCGGATGCCGCCGTCCTGATGACCCGCGACTATCAGGCTGATCCGCACACCGGGCGGCGTGTCACCTGGGATATCGAAGCGTTGACCGAGCCCGATCCGTTCCGGCACGGCGATGACGAGACCGCCGCCGCGCTGCGCGCCACGACCGCCTGGATGAAGACGATGTTCGCGATCGTGCCGATGGCCGTCGGGGTCCGCAACGACGACGCGCACAACCTCGGTCACTCGACCGAAATGGTGGCCAACGACTTCGCGGCGCCATATCAGGTGCCGGACTTCAACTTCGGCTGGTCGGCACGGGACGCCTGTTACTCCTACGGCAGTTTCGACCTGGCCGAGGACGAGGCGTTGGTGATCACCCACCGACCGCCGCAGTGCCGATTCTGGAACCTGGTCGTCTGGAACCAGTTCATGGCGGTGCCCGGGGTGCGGGACGCCCGCAGCTCGGTCAACGGGCACACCGCGATACCCAACGCCGACGGCACCGTCACCGTCGTGGTGTCCCGAGGCGTCACCGCGCACCCCAATTCGCTGACCACACTGGACTATCCGCGTGGCACGCTGGCCTTCCGGTGGTTTCTTGCCGATCAGGTACCGGTCAAACCGGATGTGCGGCTGGTCAAGGTGGACGCGGCGCCGACGGAGGTCTCGTAGCCGTCGAGCCCGAGATGCTCACGTAGCGTGGACCCTTCGTAATCGGTGCGGAACACACCACGCTCCTGCAGCAGCGGCACCACGGTGTCGACGAACGGATCCAGCCCACCCGGGGTGACATGGGGCACCAGGATGAATCCGTCGCTGGCATCTTCCTGCACCAGGGTGTTGATCTGCTCGGCAACGGTATTCGGTGAACCGACGAAATTCTGCCTGCCGGTCACCTCGATGATCAGCTCACGGCTGGACAGTTTGTCGGCTTCGGCCCTGGCCCGCCACTCGTTGGCGACGGCCACCGGATCGCGGTGCATGCGCACACTGGCCCGGCCGCGGGCGATGGTGTTCTCCCCGACGATCGGGTCGACCGAGGGCAGCGGCCCGTCCGGGTCGTGATCGGACAGGTCACGATTCCACAGCTGCTCCAGGAACTTGATCGCGGTGGCGGGGGAGACCTGCGCCAGCCGCACCTCGTGCGCGATATCGGCGGCCTCGCCATCGGTGTCGCCGAGCACGAAGGTGGCGGCGGGCAGGATCAGCAGCTGATCATGGCGGCGGCCGTAGCGGGCCAATCGCCCCTTCACGTCGGCATAAAAGGCCTGTCCCTCGGTCAATGTTCCGTGCCGGGAGAAGATCGCGTCGGCTGCCCGGGCCGCGAACTCGCGGCCGTGATCGGAATCGCCGGCCTGGAAGATGACCGGCCGACCCTGTGGGCTGCGCGGCACATTGAACCGGCCGCTGATATCAAAATGCCGGTCCTGGTAGGCGAATCGACCGGGACTGCCGGTGGTCAGGAACTCACCGGAGTCCTTGTCGGCGATGATCTCGTCACCGTTCCACGAATCGAACAGGGTGTGCGCCGCGGACAGAAAACTCTCCGCCCGCGAATACCGGTCATCCTCGGCGAGGAACCCGCCGCGGCGGAAGTTCTCCCCGGTGAACGCATCCCAGGAGGTGACGACATTCCAGGCTGCCCGGCCATCGGACAGATGGTCCAGCGAGGCGAACTGGCGCGCCACCTCGTAGGGCTCGTTGAAGGTCGAATTGATGGTGCCGGTCAGACCGAGTCGCTCGGTGACCGCGGCCAACGCCGCCAACACCGTGAAGGTGTCCGGCCGGCCGACGACGTCGAGATCGTAGATCTGCCCGCCCTGTTCGCGTAGCCGCAGGCCCTCGGCGAGGAACAGGAAATCGAACTTGCCCCGCTCGGCGGTCTGCGCGAAATGCACGAACGAATCGAATTCGATGTGACTGCCCGAGGCCGGGTCGCTCCACACCGTGGTGTTGTTGACACCCGGGAAATGCGCGGCGAGATGAATCTGCTTGGTCATGAGGCGTACCGATCTGCGGGGCGGGACAGTCCGAGGCGGGCGCGCAGGGTGGACTCTGCATACCCCGTGCGGAAGACGCCGCGGCGTTGTAATTCGGGCACCAGCGCGCCGGTGATCTGTTGCAGGTCATGCGGTATCCCCGCGGGCCGCAGCCGGAAACCGGTGAGGCCGGTGGTGTGCCGGTCGATCAGCAGGTCGGCCAATTGTGTCGGGGTGCCGACGAAGATCTCGGCATCGCTGATGTAGCCACGACCGAGGTGGCTGTCGAGGCGTTCACGGTGCGCGGCCGCGGCCGCCGGTGACTCGCCCAGGAACACCACCAGGTCGGCGAACAGCTGCACATCGGTGAATCCGCTTACCAGACTCTCGGTTTCGGTCCGGTCAGCCGGGGTGAGGAAGCCGATATCGGTGGAGGAGGCGATGAGGCGATGGGCCGGTTCACCGTGGCCGAGGGCGGCCACCAGCGGCTGGCCCTGCGGCGGCCGCGGTGTGATCGACGGGCCCTTCACCGAGAACCAGCGGCCCTCGAAATCGATGTAGTGCACCTTGTCCCGGTCGATGAACCGGCCGGTCGCCGAGTCCCTGATCTCGGCATCGTCCTCCCAGCTGTCCCACAGCCGCCGCAGCACCTCCACGTAGTCGGCGGCCTCCGCCAGCGCATCCTCGGCGATGGCACGGCCGAAATGGCCCGCCGATTCGGGGTTGCTCGACACCTGCACGCGGACACCGGCGCGGCCGTTGCTGACAAAATCCAAGGTGGCGATCGCTTTGGACAGGTGGAAAGGCTCGGTATGGGTGGTGATCGCCGTCGGGATGAGGCCGATATGGCGGGTGCGTGGCGCCAACCGGGCGGCGATCTGCACCGCGTCGACGCGGCCGCGCACCCGGTCGGTGCGGGTGTCCGGATTGAACGGATGGTCGGACTGCAGGGCCAGGCCATCCTCGATGGTGACGAAGTCGAGCAGGCCGCGTTCGGCCTCGACGACCAGGTCGGTCCAGTACGCGGCGCTCAGCAGCTCGGTGGGGCGTGCATCGGGTTCGCGCCAGGCCGCCGGATGCCAGCCGGCGCCGTCGAGCGCCACGCCGAGGTGGATAGGGGGAACAGCCACGAAATCTCCTCACACTGCCGGTGCGGTCTTGCCGGGCACAACGGGCGGCGGCTGCCCGGCATTCCGCCGCGTCCGCGCCCGCGCGTCCAGTCTGCCCGCTCGACCAGCGCATTCAAGAGATGCGCGCACCCTGATTTCGTCGGACGTCAGGTCGAGGCGGCGACCTGTTCGCGGGTCGTGAACAGCTGCCGGAAGGTCTGCGGCTCGGCGGGCAGCGGGGTGAAGTAGCCGGCCCGCTGCAACGCCGGCAGCAACTGCCCCGTGATGGTGTCCAGTCCGCCCGGGTAGTGGGTGGGCCAGATGTTGAATCCGTCGGTCAACTGCGCGTCGTACCGCTCGGCGAATGCGGCGACGACATCGTCGACGGTACCCACCACGGTCCAGTGCCCGTTGGTGTTGGCCACGTAGTCGACCAACTCCTCCAGGGTGTACCCCTCGTCGACGGCCAACCCCTTGAAGATGTCGTAGCGGCCCTGCCTGCGCAGGATGTCCTCGGATGACGGGATGATCGCGGGGTCGATCGTGTCGGTGCGCGACAGCCCCGACAGGTCCGCTCCACCCAGCAGCGCCGAGACACGTTGACGTCCGGCCTCGAAATCGCTGGGCTCACGCAGCGCAGTGGCCAGCTCCCTTGCCTCGCTGCGGGTGTCGGCGATGATCGGGATGACGCCGGTGACGACCGTCGGACGGGTCCCGTCGGTGCGGTGTGTGCGGGCCCGGTCGCGCAAGTCGTTGAAGTAGTCCTCGGCGATCCGCTTGCTGGGCTGCACGGAGTAGACGAAATCGGCCACCTCGGCCGCGAACTGGCGGCCCAGATCCGAGCTGCCCGCGGCGCCGATACCGGGTAGATCCTGCGGTGACCGCGGCAGATTCAGCGGTCCGGCCACCCGGAAGTGTTCGCCCTCATGGTCGATCGTGCGGACCCGGTCGGGCCGGTAGTACAGGCCCGAGTCGGTGTCCTCGATGACGGCGTCGGTATCCCAGCTGGTCCACAGCTTGCAAAGGACATCGGTGAACTCGTGTGCCCGTGCGTAGCGGTCCTGCGGACGGGGCAGCGTGCCGCCGTAGTTCAGTTCGCCGGTGAACGAGGTCACCAGGTTCACCCCGATCCGGCCGCCGCTGAGATTATCCAGCGAGTTGATGGCACGCGCGACGGTGTAGGGCTCGTTGAAGGTGGTGGACACGGTGGGGATCAACCCGATCCGGCTGGTGCGCGCCGCGATCGCGGCCAGCAGGGTCAGCGGCTCGAAGGCCCGCGGCACCTGCCGCGCCGCATCCAGGGACAGTCCGTCGGCCAGTAGCAGAGCGTGCACTCCGGCCCGTTCTGATTCTTGGGCCACCCGCAGGTAATGGTCGAAGGACTCCAGGTAGCGGCGGCCCGGCGGCACCCATTTCCAAGCGTTGTGCTGGCCGGTGCCCAGCATGATCGTGTAGCGCGGTGTCTCAGACAACTGGCGGACCTTTCCGTGATCAGGCGAGTTCGAGGCGGCGCCGCAACGCCTGCCGTTCTTCCTTGGAACTGCCGTCGCGCAGCAGGCTGCCCGCCGATCCGACGAGCAGTTTCGAATAGTCGTGCTGCGGTGTGCGGATCAGCTCCCAGGTGTCGGCCTGCTCGACGATCTGCCCGCGCCAGAGCACATAGGTGCGACCGGTGACCGCGGTGGCCGAACCGATGTCGTGGGTGATCAGCAGCAGTGCGATGCCCTGGGCGTTGAGTTCGGCGAGCAGGTCGATCGTCGAGGCCCGGTTGGCCGCGTCCAGTGCGCTCAACGGTTCGTCCAGGATCAACAACGTCGGCTGCTGGATCACCGCACGTATCAAACCGATTCGCTGGCGCTGCCCGCCGGACAGCTGGGTCGGCCGCTTCTCGAACAACGATTGGTGTAACCCGAAGCGGTCGAACAGTTCCCGGCCCCGCTCCAGGGCGTCCCTGCGCGGTGTCTCGCCGCGCACCAGCAGCGGCTCGATCGCGGACTCACCGACCGGGATCGCCGGGTCCAGACTCTGCAGGGTGTCCTGGAACAGGTAGTCGATCTGACCGGAGCGCCGGAATGCGACCCGTTCGCTGCGGCTCAGATCGGTGATATCGCGGCCCTCGAAGCGCACCTCGCCGGAGCGCGGGGTGACGACGCCGAGAATGGTGCGCGCCAATGTCGTCTTCCCTGAACCGGATTCACCGATGACGGCCACCGCCTCGCCGGCGCCGATGGTGAGGCTGACATCGCTGAGGACGTCGGTGCTGCTACGTCGGCTGCGGTAGCTGACGTCGATGTTGCGGACTTCCAACACGACGAACCCCCTAACCCACGGCCTGCGCCACGCCATCGACCCGGTCGATGCCGTACTTGGTATACGAGTCGATCAGCAGCCGCAGATAGTCCGACTGCGGGGCTGCCAGCAGCGTCTGCGTCGGTCCGGCCTCGACCACGACACCGTCGCGCAGCACGATCACGTCGTCGGCCAGCCGGGACACCACCGACAGGTCGTGGGAGACGACGATGATCGACATCGCGCTGCGGTCGCGCAGATCGGCGATCAGGTCGAGAACCTCGGCTTCGACGGTGACATCCAGCGATGTGGTCGCTTCGTCGGCGATCAGGATCTCGGGGGAGCGCGCCAGCGCCAGCGCGATCAGGATGCGTTGCAGGGTCCCGCCGCTGAGCTCGTGGCGGTATCGCGTCAGCACCACCTCGGGGTCCCGGATGTTGACCGACTGCAACGCCGCGAGCGCCCGCGGGCGACGCTCGGCACGTGGCAACTGCAGTGCCACCCGGTAGAACTCGTCAAAATGTTGCTGCACCGAATAGGACGGGTTGAGGTAGCTGCCCGGATCCTGGAAGACCGCACCGATCTTGTGCGCCCACAGCGAGCGCCACCTCGCGGTGTCGAAACCGGCGGCGTCCTCGCCGAACAGTTCGATGCTGCCCGATGTCCTGCGCACCGTCGTCGGCAGCACCCCGAGGATCGACTTGACCAGTAGGGTCTTACCGCTGCCGGACTCACCGACGATGCCGAGCACCTTGCCGCGTTCCAGACGCACGCTGACATCGTCGAGGATCGGTCGATCCGATTCCAGGGAGAGCTTGCCGACGGTGATCACGGGCTCAGTCATTGCTTGCCTTTCCGGCGACGGTCAGAGTCGGATTCCCCAGGCCTTCGGCCGGGGCGAGCGTCTGCAACCGCCCCGAATCGGCCTCGGCATCGCGCAGCAGATCGGCCAGGGCGTGGAAGGCCCACACCGCGATGATGATGAACACCGACGGGAAGATCGGACCCAGCGGCTGGCGGCTGATATGGCCCAGCGTGTCGGCCAGGATGCCACCCCAGGTCGGTTCCGGCGGTTGGACCCCGATCCCGAGGAATGACAGCGACGAGATGACGATCAGGCCCGCCGCGACGGTGTTGGCGAATGTGACCGCCAGTGCGGGAATGAGTTTGGGCAGGATGTGCCGGGACACCACCCACGTGGTCGACGCACCGTAGAGGCGTGCCGCCAGTACATAGTCGGCCGATATCGTGTTCAGGGCGATGGACCGCGACACCCGGTAGAAGATGGGGGAGACCAGGACCCCGACGACGACGAGTGCCGGGATCAGGCCGTTGCCCAGCAGTGCGGTGACCGCGACCGCGACGATCAGGAAGGGCAGCGCGATGACGGTGTCCATCAACCGCAGGCTCGACCATTCGAAGACGCGGCCCAGATAGACCGACAGGATGCCGGGCAGCGTGCCCACGAAAAACGCCACGACACTGACCAGTACACCGCCGAGCAGGCTGACTCCGGCCCCGGCCAGGATCCGGCTGAGCACGTCGCGACCCAGGTTGTCGGTGCCCAGCCAGTGTGCGCCCGATGGTCCGGCCAGCGGTTCGCCGGTGATGTCGAGCGGGTTGTAGGGCGCCAACACGGTGCCGAACGCGCCGATCAGCACCAGACCCACGACGAGTGCGAGCGCGAGTTGGCCGCTGCGTTTGCGCGCCGCGTACCGGATCCACGCAGTCATGTCAGACCCCCCTCTGCCCGGCCGGGGCAAGCACATTGAGCAGTGAGTTGATCAGGAAGTTGAAGCCGACCACGGCCACGATGCAGATGACCAGCACCCCCTGGACGGCGGGCACATCACCGGCCAGCGCCGAGTCGGCGGCGTACATGCCCAGCCCCGGGATTCCGAAGATCGTCTCGGTGATGACGGCCCCGCCGATCAGGCTGGGCAGTTTGAGCCCGACGAGCGTGATCGCCGGCCCGACGCCGTTGCGGATCGAATAGGCCCACAGCTGCCGGGTTCCCGAGTACCCGTTGAGCTTCGCCCCGAGCAGATAGTTCTCGTCCCGGGTACCGAGGATCGAGGTGCGCAGCTGCCGGGCCACATCGGCGATCAGGTCGAGGCTCAGCGCCGTGGCGGGCAGCACGATATGCGAGAACCACGGCCAGAAGCCTTGATTGGGTGAGCTGTACCCCGCCGAGGGCAGCACCGGCAGCGCCACCGCGAACACCAGGATCAGCGCGATGCCCATGATGAACGCCGGCAGCACCGACATCACCGTGGTGAAGAACGTGACCGACCGGTCCAGCCACGACTTGTGGTACTTGACCGCCAGCACGCCCAGGGCGGTGCCGACCACCACACCGATCAGCAGTGCCACGGCGGCGATCTGCAAGCTGATCAGCGCCCGGCGCACCAGCACATCACCGATGGCGGCCTGCGACACCCAGCTGTAACCGAAGTCGCCGGTGAAGATGCCGGCCAGCCACTCCCAGTACTGCACGAAAAACGGCTTGTCCAAACCCCATTTCGTGGTCAGCTCGGCGACCGCGGATTCCGTCGGATTCTCCCCGAGCACCACGAACACCGGATCGATCCCGGAGATCACCGCCAGCAGGAAGGTGAAGAACGTGGCCGCGAAGAAGACCGGCACCAGCACGGCGAGCCAGCGCAGCACCACCAGCGAGATTCGTGTCACGGCGACACCGTCACGCCCTTGAAGCTGACACTGCCTGGGGTTCTCGGGAAGTCGGAGATCTTGTCGGACTGCACGTAGGCGTAGTGATAGGTGTACAGGTAGATCTTGGAACCGAAGTTCAGCGATGACGTCGCCAAGGCCTGCACGGCCGCTTCGTAATTCGGCGCGTCGAGCGGGGTCGCGGCCGCCACGTAGAGCAGCTGGTCGAAGTCCGCGGGCTGCTTACCGCTGACGTTGACGTTGCCCTTGGCGGAGAACTGCTGGCTGAAGGTCTGCAGCGGGTCCAGGTAGTTGTGCGTCCCGGACACCAGCAGCGGATACTCCTGGGACTTGGTGAACGCCAGTTTGGAGATCGCATCGGTCTGCAGCACCCGGATATCGGCGTTGATGCCGATGGCCTTGAGCTGTGACTGCAGTACCTCGGCCTGGGCCTGGTTCTCCGCGGCGATCGGGATCGTCAGGCTGATCGCGCCGGCCGGGAAGCCGGCCGCTGCCAATACGCTCTTGGCCTTCTCCGGGTTGTACTCCGGGTTGTCGAGCGCGGGCACATGGCCGATCTCGCCCTCCTGGTAGGGCTGGGCCGACGGTGCGCCGATCCCGTTGCCCGCCTTGGCCAGGAACTCCTCGCGGTTGATGCCGAGGTTGAGCGCCCGCACCACCTCCGGGTTGTCGAACGGGGCGCGGGCCACGTTGACGTTGATGTACCAGTTGTTGTTGCCGGCGGGGCTGAAGACCTTGACGCCCTCGACCCCTTCGGCCGACCGCTGGGTTCCGGTGTCGATCGCGTTGACCAGGTCGTACTGACCCGAGGTCACCGACGCGGTGGCCTGCGCAGGACCGGGCTTGGGATAGAACTCGATCCGGTCGACCTTGATGTTGGCCGCATCCCAGTAGTCCGGGTTCTTCTCCAGATAGACGTGATCGCCTTCGACGAACTCGGTCACCTTGTACGGACCGGCCCCGACCGGGTTCTGCTTGAGCTCCTCGACAGCGACCGCCGGGCTGGGCACCTGGCCGGCCTTGGGGCCCAGCCGCAGCAGGATGCCGTAATCGGGACGCTTGAGATGCAGTGTGGCGGTGAGCTCGTCATCGGCGGTCACCGATTCGACGGATTCGAAGTCCACCTTGCGGGCCGACTCCGGGTCACCCAGTGCCCGCTCGAAGAACGCCTTGATGGCCTCGGCGTCGACCGGTGTGCCGTCGGTGAAGGTGTTACCCGCGCGCAGCTTGAGCGTGAGTTCGGTGCCCTGCGGGTTGTATTCCCAGCTCTCGGCCAGACCGGGTCCGGGCTTGCCCTCGGGAGTGATCGACAGGATCGGTTCGTACACCAGATTGGTGTAGTACTGCGGATAGTGCGAACTGGTCAGCACCGGGTCCCAGTCGGGCGGGATGATCACCGCCCACCGCACCAGGCTGGCATTGTCTGCTGCGCTGCCGCAGGCGGTGAGACCGGCCGCGACGGCGGCGGCGAGCGCCAACGCCAGGGCACGCTTGATGGCGGCGACTCGTCGAATCATGGCTTCAGCCAACCCGGCTGAGCACACCGCATCCAGATTGTTCGTCTACAGATTCGAAATGGATCTACTTAACGGTCGGCTCTCAGGCCAGCGCGGACAACGCTTTCTCCGGGTCATACCCGGCGAAACCGTCCAGCGTGCCGTCGCGCAACCGGTTCACCCACGACGGATCGGCCAGCAGCGCCCGCCCCAGCGCGGCGATGTCGAATTCGCCCGCCCCGAACTGCGCGACGAGCCGGTCGGCGGACTCGGGTTCGATCAGCTGGCCCGGTTTCTCGCTGCGGAACTGGGTCTGCAGGCCGACCGAACCGACCGCGATGACCGGCAGTCCGGTCACCTTCTTCGTCCAGCCGGCCAGGCTCAACTCGGCATCGGTGTCGGGGAAGGCGGGCACATAGTGGCGGCGGGTGGACGGATGGAAGACATCGACGCCGGCGGCCACCAGCGGGGCCAGCAGATCGGTCAGTTCGATCGGATCGTCGGCGATCGACGCGGCGTAATCGGTGCCCTTCCACTGTGAGTAGCGGAAGATGATCGGATAATCCGGGCCGACCGCGGTCCGCACCGCGGTCACCACTTCGGAGGGGAAGCGGGTCCGCGCTGCCAGCGGCCCACCATATTCGTCGGTGCGCAGATTGGTTTTCGCCCAGAAGAACTCGTCGAGCAGGTACCCGTGGGCACCGTGCAGCTCGACGGCATCGAAGCCGAGACCGCGGGCGGTGGCGGCGGCATCGGCGAACTGCCCGGCCACCTGACCCAGCTCGTCGCGGTCCAGCGCGCGCCCCTTCGGCCTGCCCAGTCCGTCCACACCGGACGGACTCAGCGCGACCACCCCGTCGGACACCTCACGCTCGGCGCCCTGATGCCACAGCTGCGCCGCGATCGTGCCGCCCTCCCGGTGCACCGCATCGATCACACGGGACCACCCGGCCAGCACATCGTCACCGGCGATGGTCGGGATCGACGCCGGAAAGCCCGCGGCCGGGTCGGCCAACCGGACGCCCTCGGTGATGATCAGCCCGACCCCGCCGGCGGCCCGTCGGCGGTAGTACTCCGCGACGTCGGTGCCGGGCACCCCGTCCGGCGAGGCGCGCCGGGTCATCGGCGCCATCGCGAAGCGGTTGGGCACCGTCAGCGAACGGACGGTCAGCGGGGCGAAGAGATCATCGATGGCCACGGACACATACAACCCGAGAACCGCTCAGAAGAATCCCTGATTGGGCAGCGGGGTCCCGTTCAGGGCATATCGGCCGACCGCCACCGCCTTGAGCGTCTTCGGGTTGTGCGCGGCGATCGAGCGGATATTGCGCCAGTGCCGGTCCAGGTGCCTGCTGCGGTGCACCAGCGAGCCGCCGCCGATATCGAACAGTTCCGAGGCCGCCCGGTTGGCGATCTCGTCGATGACGACCTTGGCCTGGGCGTTGTACAGCGAGGCCCGCAGTGACAGTTCGGGTTCGGCCGGGGTGCCGTGCGCGGCGTAGGCCTCCGTGAGCGCCGCCCCGGCGTTGAGCACCATCGATTCGGCGGCGAATGCCTGACTGTGCAACAGCCCGACGCTGTAGGCCACGATCGGGTCATCGGCCGGCGTGTCCTCGACGGCGTGGTAAAACGGCCGTGATTTGCGGTGCACCTGCTCGACGGCGTCGCTGGCGATCCGGCGCAGGATGCCGGTGATCATCGCGCTGAGCTGGATGTGGAAGAACGTGGAGCGGTACGGCAGCGCGTCGCGGGCGAAGGTGCCCTTGGCGAAATAGTCTCCGGGCTCGACGGCAACATCGTCGAAGGTGACGGTGCCGCTGCCGGTGAACCGCTGCCCGAACCCGTCCCAGTCGTTGGTGCGGACCACGCCGGGCCGGTCGGTCGGGATGATCACCTCGACTTTTTCACCGTCCACATCGGTGGCGCCGACGATCAGCCAGTCCATGTACAGGCTGCCGGTGGTGTAGTGCTTGGTGCCGTTGAGGCGCAGCCCGCGCGGTGTCGAGGTGACGGTGGTCAGGTAGGGCGTATCGGTGGCCCCGGCCTTGGCGCTCAATTCGGTGGAGGCCGAACCGATCAGGTCACCTGCCGCGACGCGTTCGCGCCACCGGGCATCCTCGGGTCGGGTGCTGCGCAGCAGGTTCTCCACCACTCCGAAGTGGCTGCGGATGATGTGCGCCACATTGGAATCCGCGGCGGCCAGGTCGATGAACACCCGGAACGCCTCGACCAGCGTCGCCCCGCCGCCACCCTGCTCCGCCGGCACCCGCAGTGCACCCAGTCGGGCGCGTTTGACCGCCTCGATCGCCTCGTAGGGCAGTTCATCGCGTTCGTCACGCCCGATGGCGCCCGCGCCGATATCGTCGATCAGCGCCCGCAACTCGGGGGAGCCGTAGCGCACGGCGGTCGTCCTGGCCTCGGCAAGTTCGGTCATCAGATCAGTGTCGGGGCCCCACCGCGGTGGATCAACGAAGATTCGCTTCACGGAATCGGTAGCCGCTTCTCGTTCATCGATCCGCCGGGGCAATGGACAGTGAAGTGGTGACAGCGCGGCGACTGCATCTCAACGTCAACGGCAACGGGTTGGCGAAGCCGCCGAACAGCTGGCGGCGCAGTGATCCGCCGGACTGGTTCCTGGATTTCGCATCCTGGGAGAATCTCGGGCAGATCGCCGAGCGCGGACTGCTCGACGCCGTCTTCCTTGCCGACCACCTCGGCGACACCGACTTCGACAAGCCCTGGCATGCCTTCGAACCGTTCATGCTGCAGACCGCCATCGCCCGCGCGACGACGCATATCGGTGTGGTCGCCACCCTGTCGGCGACGTTCTACCACCCGTGGGACGTGGCGCGCCGGGTCATCACCCTCGACATCGCCTCCGGGGGGCGGGCCGCGGTCAACATCGTCACCTCCGGGGATGACACGGCCGCCGCGCTCTACGGCCGCACACCCCTGCCGGACCGCGAGTTCCGGTACGGCCGGGCCGAAGAGGTGCTGCTCGCGGTCAAGCAGCTCTGGGATTCCTGGGAGGACGGCGCCTGGATCGCCGACCCGGTCACCGGTGACCTGGTCGACACAAGCCGGGTGCCGACAGTCGACTTCGACGGCGAGCACGTCGGATTCAGCGCGAAGTTCCAGTTCCCCCGGTCGGTGCAGGGTCGCCCGGTGATCGTGCAGGCCGGTGCCTCCCCGTTGGGCATCGAGCTGGCCGCCCAGCACGCCGACGCCGTGTTCTGCGCCGCCAACACCATTCCCACCGCGCAGGCGTTCTACCGAAACCTGAAGGCCAGGGCGGTGGCTCATGGCCGCAACCCTGACGAGTTGCTGGTACTGCCCGGTCTGAACATCACCCTGGGCAGCACCGAGAGCGAGGCCAGGGCACGCCGCGCCGATGTCGTCGGCCCGGTGGTGGCCGACGAGGCCGGGGTCGCGGCGCTGGCCGCCCATCTCGGTATCCCCGCCGACCTTCTCACGCTGGACAAGACCCTGCCGTGGGATTTTGTGGATTCCCCGCAGTGGCGCCCGCGCAGCATCGGCAGTGCCAACTCGGTGCTGTCGGTGGCACGCCGCGACGATCTGACGGTGCGCCAGGTCCTGGAGCGCCGGGCGAATGCCCAGAATGCGATTGTCGGGACGCCCGAGCAGGTGGCTGACGAGATCGAACTGTGGTTCACCGAACGCGCGGCCGACGGGTTCAACATCAACTTCGACATCTTCCCCTCCGGGCTGGAACAGATCGCCGATCATCTGGTCCCGGAACTACAGCACCGCGGCATCTTTCGCACGGAATACGACACGACCACGCTGCGTGGGCATTACGGCCTGCCCCGGATACCGACCGGCACCGCGGCCGCGGCGGCGACGGCCTGACAGGAATCATGAGCACCCGACAGTTACATCTGAACGTCAACGCCAACGCCCTCGGACGCGCCCCGGGCGGCTGGCGCCTGCGCGACGACCCGCTGGGTTTCCTGGACATCGCCGAATGGGAGAACCTGGGTCGCACCGCCGAACGAGGTCTGCTCGACGGGGTGTTCCTGGCCGAGACATACGGATTCGGGCAGCAGGACTTCGCCAAACCGTGGAATGCGATCGACCCGTTCATCGTGCTGACCGCGATCGCCCGTGCCACCACACATGTCGGGTTGGTGGCCACCGTGTCCTCGACGTATCGGCATCCGTACCACATCGCGCGGCTGGCGTCCTCGCTGGACCTGGTGTCGGGCGGCCGGGCCGCCATCAATGTGGTGACCACTCAATCCGCGCGCGCCGGTGCACAATTCGGCCGGGACGCGCATCCCGACCGGGACACCCGGTACGGTCTTGCCGACGAAGCCATCGAGGTGATCAAGGCACTGTGGCAGTCCTGGGATCCCGATGCGCTGGTCGGGGACAAGGAATCGGGGGAGTTGACGGCGCTGACGCGGGTCCGCGAGGTGGACTACGCCGGCCAACATCTGCGCCTCAACACCTGGTTCCAGGTGCCGCGCTCACCGCAGGGACACCCGGTGGTGCTGCAGGCCGGCGCCTCCGAACAGGGTATCGACCTGGCCGCCAAACATGCCGACGCGGTGTTCTGCGCCGAGCACAATCTGGCGCAGGGCAAGGACTTTGCCCGCAAGGTCAAGTCCAGGGCGCGCGATGTGTACGGCCGCGATCCCGATGAGGTGCTGATCCTGCCGGGGCTGTGGCCGGTGCTGGGTAGCACGGAGGCCGAGGCGCGGCGGCGCCGGGATGAGTTGGCCGGCCTGAACACCGACAGTGTCGACGCTCTGGCCTCGTTGGCCAACCAGCTCGGCCTGCCGATCGAGAGCCTGGATTTGGACAAGCAACCGCCCTGGGAACTGATCGACGCCCCGGAATGGACGCCGACCAGTTTCGGCTTCGCCAATTCGGTACTACACACCGCGCGCAGCGAGAACCTGACGGTGCGCGATATGGTCGATCGCCACATCGCCGGCGGCGGTCACCGCATGGTCGTCGGTACACCCGAGCAGGTGGCCGATGAAATCGAGGCGTTCTTCACCGAGGGCGCCGCCGACGGATTCAACCTGAACCACGATTTCTATCCCGACGGGCTGGATCTCATCGTCGATCACCTGGTGCCGGAGTTGCAGCGGCGCGGGCTGTTTCGCAAGGAGTACGAGGCGACCACGCTGCGCGGACATCTCGGTCTGCCGGTGCCGGCAGCCGGACTTCTCAGCCGGCGGTGAGCTGAAGGTCGCGGCTGCGCAGATGTGCTTCCACGGTGTCGAGCACTTCTCCGAGGGCCCGGGCGTCGACCTGGTCGGCGAGCCGGTCCGCGCCGGCAAAGCGCAGCAGGCTGGGTAGTTTGTGGCGGACCCGGTCCAGCAGCCAGTCCACGAAATCGCCGTCGGCGACCGTGTCGAAGCCGACCCAGTGGTTCTGCACACCGGGGGTCAGGTAGTGATAGTGCTCCTCGCCGGGGAAGGCGTCGAAACGCAGATGCTCCAGACCGGTGGCGGTCTCGAAGACATGCAGTGTCGGACCGCCCGCCCACGGCGCGGCATCACCGTCCTCGAACAGCGCCCGGCCCTCCACCCCGAATGTGATTGCGCCGGCGGGGTAGTAGGTGGTCGCCTCGACCACGACGGGCAGCGGGTCGCCCTCGTAGAGCTTGCCGAGCCGGGTCGTGGTGAACGGGGGTGCAGCCATCCGGTCACGCTACGGTGCCGTCCCAGCCTGGTCCCAGCGTTTATTTCGCTGTGCGCCAAAGCTTTCTGCCCTGCCACGGATTTGACTAGGCTGACGAGCATGGCACGACGAATCACAGGCACCGAACTCACGGTGGCATTGACGGGCGAGGGCCAGTTGGCGGTACTCGACCTACGCAGCCCGGCCGACCGGGCTGCCGGGCACATCGCCGTCAGCGCCGGGATCTCGCTGCACGACCTGGAACAGCGCATTGCCGATCTGGTCCCGCACGCCGCGACGCCCATCGTGCTCGGCGGCGCCCCCGAGGTCGACGAGCAGGGCGCCGACCGGCTGGCGCGGCTGGGCTACACCGATGTGTCGATCCTCGACGGCGGGGTGCAGGGCTGGGTGGCCGCCGGTGGCCGGCTCTACACCGGTAGCAATGTTCGCAGCAAGACCCTAGGGGAATGGATCGAGCACACTTACCAGACGCCGACCGTCGAGAGCGCCACGCTGGCAAGCTGGCTCGCCGAGGGACAGGATGTCGTGATCCTCGACAGCCGGACACCGGCCGAGTACATCCACCACCACATCCCGGGCGGGCTGAACACAGGCGGCGGGGCCGAGGTCACCTACCGGGCCCAGCAGGCCATCGCCGACCCGGCGACCAAGGTTGTGGTCAACTGCCAGGGCCGCACCCGCGGCATCGTCGGTGCCCAGTCGCTGATCAACACAGGTTTGCCGAATCCGGTCTTCTCACTGCACAACGGGACCCCGGCGTGGGAGTGGGCGGGGCAGCCGGTGGAGTTCGGGCCCGGTGCCGACCTGGCCGCACCCGCCGAGGTGGAACCGCAGTTACGCAATTGGGCCGCAACAACTCTGGCCGAAGCAGGCGTCACCGTCATCGACGAAGCGCAGGCACAGGCCTTTCTCGCCGAGGACCGCAGCGGCTATCTGCTCGACGTCCGGGCCCGCGACGAATACGACGCCGGCCACCACCCGGCCGCAGCGCACACGCCGGGCGGCCAATTGGTGCAGGCCACCGACGACTTCATCGCGGTCCGGCGCAGCCGGGTGATCCTGGTCGACACCCCTGATTTCGTCCGCGCCGCCAATACCGTGCAGTGGCTGCGCTACCTGCACGACGGACCGATATCGGTGCTGGCGCATGGAACGGGCCCGGAGGTGACCCGCCCGCACCAGGTGCGGCTGGTGGTGCCCGAGTACCGCCGGGTCAGCTGGGATCAGGTGTTGCAGTGGCGCCGGGACGGGCCGGTCCGGTTGGTCGATGTACGCAGTTCGGGCCGATACGCCGCGGGGCATGTGGCGGGTTCGGTGCACGCGCGGCGCGAGCACCTCGCGGCGCTGGCGGCCGATTCGGACCGGGTGGTGCTGATCGGTGATGCGCACTTCGCCGCCGAGTACCTGGCTGCCGACCACGATGTCTGGGTGCTGGACGGAGGAATCGACTCGGTGGGTGAGGAACTGGTCGCCGACGGCGCAGAGTATGCGGGCCCGGTCGTCGACCGCACCGGCGCGCCGGCATTCGGTCCGGAACGCGACGCCTGGTACACCGCCTACTTCGAATGGGAGCTGGCGTTGTTGACCGAATCCAAGGGTGATCCGTTCTTCGACTTCGACGGGGTCGTCGGACCCGGGGTGTAGCCTCGCAGACATGTTCGAAAGTTTGTTCGAGGTGGATCCGGGGGCTTCGGAGGAGGAGCTCCGGATCCAGGTCGAGCGCTGCGAACAGCTCAAGTCGCAGGCGGCTGCCGTGCAAGCGCGGGCCACCGCGTTGTGGGCGCACAAGCGGGCCGCCGCCGAACAGCAGCGCGGGGTACCGGCGAGGCGGCGCGGTAAGGGGTTGACGGCCGAGATCGCGTTGGCCCGCCGTGAGGCGCCGGTTCGCGGTAATACCCATCTGGGAGTGGCCAACGCGCTGGTGCACGAGATGCCGCACACGATGGCCGCCTTGGAGGCCGGAGTGCTTTCGGAGTACCGGGTCACCTTGATCGTGCGGGAATCGGCATGCCTGTCGGTCGAGCACCGCCGCGAGTTGGATGCGGAAATGTGTTCTGACACCACCGAACTGGCCGGGTGGGGCAATAACCGGGTCGAGGCCGAAGCCAAGAAGATCACCGCGCGCCTGGATGCCGCCGCGGTGGTGGAACGTAACAACAAGGCCGTCGCGGACCGCTGCGTGACGACCGGGCCCGCCCCGAACGGTATGGTGTACGTGACGTTTTTGACGTCGCTGGGCCATGGTATCGGGATGTATGCAGCGTTGAAGCGCGCGTCCGATGTGGCGGGGGACGGCCGGACCCGCGGCCAGGTGATGTCCGATACCGCCTATGAGCGGATCACCGGTCGCGCGGTGACCGAGCCGGTGGATGTGCAGCTGAACCTGGTGCTCGCCGATACGACGTTGACGGGCTGGGATGATTGCCCCGGTGTGCTGGCCGGCTACGGTCCGGTCTCGGCGAGTGTGGTGCGCCAACTGGTCGGTGATGCGGTCACCGATCAGAAAGCCAGAGCCACCCTTCGGAGGCTGTATCGCCACCCGGAGAGTGGGCAGTTGGTGGCGATGGAATCGCGATCGCGGATCTTTCCGAAAGCATTGGCGATGTTCCTCGGGCTGCGTGATCAGACGTGTCGGACGCCGTTCTGCAACGCCCCGATCCGGCACTTCGACCATGCCACCCCGCATCGTGGTGGCGGCAAGACCAGTGCGCGTAATGGGCTGGGATTGTGCGAGGCCTGCAATTACGCCAAGGAAGCGGCCGGTTGGACGGTGCGCACCCACGATGACAACGGGTCGCACACCGCCGAATTCGTCACCCCGACCCATGCGGTGTACCGCTCGATCGCCCCACCGCCACCGGGTACGCGAATAGCGCGCCGCAGCATCACCGAAGACCGGTTGAGCATCGACCTGGTCACCTTCGAGGCTGCCTGACTGTCGTGTGCTAACCGCTGTTCGACTCGGCATCCCGGGGCTGCGAGGCGGCGGTGATGACATCGTCGAGCACCGCGCGGGAGTTGGTCAGATCCCGGATCTGCGCGTCGAGGCGTTGTCGCTCATCGGCCAACGTCTCCACCAGCAGCGGTGTCGCCGACGGGGCGGGCCCCCCATCGACATCGCGCATGCACGGCAGTAGCCCGGCGATGGTGCGGCTGTGCAGACCGGCCGCGAACAACTCCTGGATGTGCACCACCCGGTCGACGGCGGCCGGCGGGTATTCGCGCTGCCCGCCGGGGGTGCGGGAGGCCACCAGCAGGCCCTGCGCCTCGTAGTAGCGCAATGAACGTTCGCTCACCCCGGTCCGTCGGGACAGCTCACCGATCCGCATGGCTTCCGTTATACCTTGCACCTGACACTAATGTGAGGCCCTACCTTGTCTGGCATGACCGCAGAACCGTTGCCGCCCTTCACCTACAGCCCGATCGTCGACCGCCCAGCACTGCACTGGCCCGGCGACGCCGCCGTCGCCGTCTACGTCGGACTCAACATCGAACATTTCGTGGCGGACCGGCCGTCGACCAGCATCTGGCCCGGCACCGCGGACCTGCGGCCCGACCCGTTGAACCACGGCTGGCGCGATTACGGTGCCCGGGTGGGCATCTGGCGCACCATCGACGCGCTGGACCGACACGATCTGCGCGCCAGCGTCCTGCTCAACTCCACCGTCACCACGGCCTACCCGCAGATCATCACTGCGGGACGGGAGCGGGACTGGGTGTGGCTGGCGCACGGCCAGACCAACTCCATCCTGCACAACGGGTTCGACGAGACCGATGAGCGCCGCATCCTCACCGACATCACCGACACCATCACCGCGGCGACCGGCCGCGCACCCCAGGGCTGGATGGGCCCCGGCCTGACCGAGACCCACCGGACCCCGGAACTGCTGGCCGAACTGGGTTACCGGTATGTCCTGGACTGGACCAATGACGACCAGCCCTACCACCTCACCGTGCCGGGCATTCTGAGCGTGCCGTACTCGGTCGAACTCAACGATCTGCTGCTCTTCGGAAAGGGCTGCACCGGGCCGGAATTCGTCCAGATCGTCAAGGATCAGTACGACCAGCTACGGTCGGACGCGGCCACCGGTGGCCGGGTGCTGGCGCTGGCGTTGCATCCGTTCGTGATCGGACAACCGTTCCGGCACCGTTACCTCGTGGAGGCGCTGAGTTATCTGGCCGCCCAACCGGATGCCTGGCTGACAACCAGCGACGAGATCGCCGCGCACTACCGGACCGCTGGGGCGAGCTGAAGCGGCAGGCCGGGTGTCCGGGTGCCCAACCGGTCGCGCAGCGGGCCGGGCTCGGTCGGTCCGTCCCGGAAGATCCCGCGCCGGCGCAGCAGGGGCAGCAGATCGGCGGCGATGCGGTCGAAACTCGACCCGCCCAGCACGATGAAACCATCGCAGGCACCGCCATCGATCCACTCCGCGATGGTCTGGGCCGCGTCCTCGGCGGTGCCGATGACCTGGAAATGCCCGAACGATGTCGCATAGCGCAGCAGGAAGTCCCGCAACCGGGCGTAACTGCCGTCCTCGACCCAGGACCGGTAGATCAGGGCACGGCTGACCCGCCGGCCGTGCCGTTCCAGGTCCTCGCGGGTCGGGAACCGCGACAACGGGATGGTGGCGTCGAGGTCCAGATCGCCGAGATCCAGGCCGGGCACCTCATAGGTGATCGCCTCGCGGGCACGCTGCAGGTCGAGTTCGGTGAGCTCCGAACGGTATGCCGCCCAGGCCTGCTCGTCATCGTCACCGAGGTAGATCCGGATCCCCGGTAGCACCTTGAGATCATGGGCGGTGCGGCCGTTGGCCACCACGGCGGCCTTCAGTCGCCGGTAGTAGCGCCGTCCCGCCTCGATATCAGGGCTTGCGACGAACACCACCTCCGCGGATTCGGCGGCGAACTCGATGCCGGTGTCCGAGGCGCCGGCCTGTGCGATCAACGGAAAACCCTGCGGGCTCGGCGGCAGGTCGAGCGCCTGCTTGACCCTGAAATGGTCACCCACCCAATCGATATCGGTGATCAGGCCGTTGTCGGCGTACACCTCGGTGCGCCGGTCGGCGACGATGGCGCCGTCCCGCCACGACGACCACAGCGCCTTGGTGACGTCGAGGAACTCACGGGCGCGGGCATACCGGTCGGCGGGTGCGGGAATCTCGGTGTAGCCGTAATTGACCTCACCGTTGAACGAGGTCACCACATTCCAGCCGGCCCGCCCGCCCGAGAGCCGGTCCAGCGAGGTCAGCTCGCGGGCCACCGTGTAGGGCTCGCTGAACTGCGTCGACAGTGTGATCACCAGCCCGATGCCGGTGGTGTGCGCGGCCAGGTAGGCGGCCAGTGTCAGCGGTTCGAACGAGCGTGGCCCCGAGTAGCGGATCTGGGCGCGGTTCAGGCCCGCGAAATCGGCGACGAACACCGCGTCGAAACCCAGCTGTTCCAGCTCTGCGGCGAACCGTGCCTTCGCTGAATGCCGCTCACCGGCCAGATCGTCGTCGGCGGTCTGCTTCCACCGGGGGAACCGGTCGGTGAAATGGAACTCCGAGGAGACGAAGAAGGTCGAGGTCACGATGCCGCCAATGCCGGCGCGGCCAGCCGTCGGCCCGGGATCGCCTCCAGTAGGGCGCGGGTGTACTCGGCCTGCGGGGTGTCGAAAACCTGGGCCGTGGTGCCGGTTTCGACCACCTGCCCAGCTTTGAGCACCACCACGTGATGGGCCAGCCGTTTCACCACCGACAGATCGTGCGAGATGAACAGATAGGTCAGCTCACGCTCGGCCTGCAACCGCAGCAGCAGGCCGATGATCTGGTCCTGGGTGACGACGTCGAGCGCGGAGAGCGGCTCATCGAGCACGATCACCTGCGGCCGGACCACCAGGGCGCGGGCGATCGCGACGCGTTGGCGCTCACCGCCGGACAGCTCGACCGCGCGCCGGTCCAGCTTGTCGGTGGACAGGTTCACCCCGTCGAGTGCCTCGGTGATCCGGGTGTTGCGTTCCTGCGGGTTCCGCAGACCGTAGGAGGTCAGCGGGGTGTCCAGGATCTGGCGCACGGTCCAGCGCGGGTCCAGCGCGGAATCCGGGTTCTGGTAGACGAACTGGATATCGCGCCAGTGTTCGCGCCGGGCGCGTTGGGACAGTGTGGCGATATCGCGGCCCAGCACGGTGACCGATCCGCTGGTGGGCTTGGTCAGCCCGATGATCATCTTCGCGGTGGTCGACTTGCCGGACCCCGATTCGCCGACCAGCGCCACGGTTTCCCCGCGCCGCACCTGCAGGTCGATATCCGCGGCCGCGGTGAATTTGGCCCGCCCGGCCAACCGGTACTCCTTGGTGGCGGCCGCCACGTCGATGACCGTCTCACCGTCTGGGACGGTTGTCTCCTGTTCGAGCCGCGCGATGGCCCCGATACGGCGGATGAGCCGCGCCGCGTACTCCGATTGTGGTGCGGTGACGATGGTATCGACCGGGGCGTCCTCGACGACGGCGCCGCGGCGCATCACCACGACGCGTGACGCGTGGTCGGTGGCCACGCCGATATCGTGGGTCACGAACAGCACTGTGGTCCCGTGCTCGGAGACCAGCCGGTCGAAGATGCGCAGCACGCTGCTCTGCACCGTGACATCCAGCGCCGAGGTCGGTTCGTCGGCGACGATCAGATCGGGGTTGAGGCCGAACGCGGTGGCGATCAGCACCCGTTGGCGCATCCCGCCGGACAGTTCGCCCGGGTACTGCTTGAGGCGCCGCTCGGGCTGGTCGATCTCGACCTCCTCCAGCAGCGCGATGCACCGCTGCCTGACCTCACGTCGGCTGAGCCGGTCGCCGCGCAGCTCGAACACCTCGGCCAGCTGAGATCCTATGGTGCGCACCGGGTTCAGGGATGCACCCGGATCCTGGGGGACCAGGCCGACGGTGCGCCCGCGGATCCGGCTCCATTCCCGCTCGCCCAGATTCAGGGTGCTGGTGCCGTCCAGGTTCAGGGTGGCCGCGGTGATGGCCGCCGAGGCCGGCAGCAACCCGACGACGGTGTTGGCCAACGTGGTTTTGCCCGAACCGGATTCACCCACGACCGCCACGAACTCACCGCGGTGCACCACCAGGTCGACATGGTCGAGGGCGATCTTCGGCGCTGCGTCACCACCCGGGCCCGGATAGCTGACCACCAGGTCGGACAGTTCGAGAAGCGGTTCGGCCATCGCCGGTGCTCCCATCTCAGATGTGGTTGGACTTCAGGATGCGTCGGCTGACGACCCCGAGCGCGATGATCACGGTGACGATGACGATCCCGGGCAACGAGGTCAGCCACCACGCGTTGGCCAGGTAATTGCGGCCCTCGGCGACCAGCAGACCCCACTCCGGTGTCGGTGGGGGCGCGCTGTAGCCGAGGTAGCCGAGTGCGGAGATGGCCAGGATCGCGGCGCTGAGGTCGATGACCGCCAGCGCGACGACGGCACCGCCGGCATTGGGGACGATATGGCGACGCACCACCGACCAGCGGGTCTCGCCGGACAGGAACGCGGCCTCGACATAATCCAGCGCGCGTACCCGCATCACTTCGGCGCGGAACACCCGGGCGAAGATGGCGATGGACCCGATCCCCACGCCGATGCCCACCGAAAGTGGGCCCGGCCCGTAGGCGGTGACGATCCAGATGGAGATCAGGAAGGCGGGCAGCGCCAGCAGCACATCGCTGATCCGCATCCCGACGGCGTCGACCACCGGCCCGGACACACCGGCGAGGATGCCGATGATGCTGCCGACCAGCAGCCCGACCGCAACGGCCAGGCCGGCGGTCAGGATGGTGTGCGAGGTGCCGTAGATGACCCGGGCCAGCACATCGCGGCCCAGGTGATCGGTGCCGAACCAGTGCGCCAGGGTCGGCGGCTGAAACTTCTCCAGGTGGTTGCCCTTGAGCGGGTCCTGACCGGTGAACAGCCCGGGGGCCAGCGCCCACGCGGCGACCAGGATCAGCAGCGCAGCCGAGAGGCGCACCGACCACGGGGTGTCGCGTAGCGCGGCGCGCCAGTTCCGGCGCGGGCGCGCGGTGCCGGCCGCATCGGGGCGGGTGGCGAGCTCCGCGGCGACGAACGTCTCACTGGCTTCCAGGCTCAACTGAACCGCCCCAATCGGGTGTTGAATCCGCGCTGCTGCATCTTGGTGACCCGCGGATCCAGGATCGGATAGATCAGGTCCACCAGCAGGTTCGCCCCCACGATCACCACCGTCGTCAACAGCACCAGTCCCTGGATCAGCGAGATGTCCTGGGTGGACACCGCATCGAGCAGGACGGTGCCCAGACCAGAACGGGAGAACACGGTTTCGGTGATCACCGACCCGCCCAGCAGCGCGCCGACGGTGGTGGCGGTCACGGTCAGTGCCGGGCCCGCCGCATTCTTGAGCACATGCCTGCGAATCACCCAGCCCGGTGATCCACCCTTGGCCCGCGCGGTGTTGACATGCGGTAGCGCCAGGGTGGCCTCGGCGTTCTTGAGCAGTACCTGGGCGATCGGGGCCGAGATCGGCACCGCCAGCACCAGCGACGGGATCAGCAGCGAGGCGAAGGAGCCGTCCGGGAACATCGAGAACAATCCCAGCTGCACCGAGAAAATCTGCAGCACAACAAGACCGAGCCAGAACGTGGGGACCGCGCTGAACAGCGGCGGGATGCTGCGGATGAAGTTCCGCAGCCATTCGGCCCGGCCGGTGGTGGCCGCCACGACGATGCTCACCGAGAACACCAGCGCCAGCACCGTCGCCGTCGAGGCCAACTTGAGCGTCTCACCGATCACGCTGCCGATCCGGTCGGTGACGGCCTGCCCGCTGGACAGCGAGAACCCGAAGTTGCCCTGCAGCAACTGGGTGAGCTGGGAGAAATACTGCACCCAGGCCGGCCGGTCGTAGCCGTAGTACTCCTTGACCTGCGTCACGACATCGGGGTTGAAGTAACCCTCGCCCTTCGCGACGAAGATGGTCACCGGGTCGGCGGGCAGGATCGTCACACCCCAGAAGATCACCGTGAAGGCGAGCACCAGCACCAGTGCCGACTGTCCGACGCGGGCCAGTGCATACCGCAGCATCAGGATTTCCAGGCGCTCTGGAACAGCGGCTCGGTGTAGTTGCTGAACTCGATGTGCACGTTCGGTGCCGCCGAGTGCACCTGCACCTCGTCCCACAGGATCAGGGCCAGTTGCTCATCGATGATGGTCTGCTGTTCGCGGGCCACGACATCCTTGAGTACCGCCGGATCGGTGGCCCGCAGTTCCTCCTCGGACAGCGCAACCAGTTCGTCGATCTTGGTGAAGGTGAGGTTGCCGTTCTCCCGGCCGAAGAGCAGGCCCAGACCGATGTTGTAGCCGGTCCTGGTGCCCAGCAGCGGCACCGCGGGATCGGTGTTGGCCTGGTTGAACAGGGTGGTGTCACCGGCCCGGTTCACCAGCGCCACACCGAGTTCGCGCCAGCCGGACTCGATGAACTCGAAGGCGGGCCGGAACACCACGCTCTGGTTCGACGCCGCCAGGGTGAGCTCCAGCTTCTTGCCGTCCTTCTCCCGGATACCGTCGGGGCCGACCTTCCAGCCGGCCTCGTCCAGCAGGGCGGCCGCCTTGTCCGGGTCATAACCGATATCGGCGCTGACATCGGTGAACAGCGGATCATCCTGTCCCAGAACGGAGTTGGAGGCGCGGTAGCTGGGGGACAGCACGGTGTCGACGACGGCCTGGCGGTCCACCCCGAGCTGCAGCGCGCGGCGCACCCGCTGGTCACTGACCAGTTCGTTGCCGATGCGGAACCCGACCAGGTTGACCGTCAGCGACGGCGCGGCGACCGGGATGACCTGAAACCCGTTGCCGGACAGTCCGGCTTCATCGGTGGGCTGGATACCGCGAGCGAGGTCGACCTGACGGGACTGCACGGCGCCGGCGCGCAGACCGGGCTCACCGATGACCCGAACGACGAGCTTGTCCAGGTAGGCGGCGCCCTGATTGGGCGAGGTCGACGGCGGCCACGCGTAGTCGGGACGCTTGACCAGCGTCACCTCCTGATCGGGGATCTGCGATTCGTAGACGAATGCGCCCGAACCGATCACGTTCTCGATCTGGGACTGGCCGTCGTAGTCGCGCGCCAGCGTGGCCTGCCCGCGGATGCCCGAGCGGCCGTTGGCGGCGACCTTGTAGAAGTTGGCATTGGGGCGGCTCAGGAAGACCGTCGCGGTGTTACCGGTGACCTCGGTGCGGTCATAGCCGACGAAATCGGAGAACGCCGGGATCTTCTTGGCCGGGTCACCCTTGCCGAGCTGGTCGAAATTGGCCTTGACCACCTCGGCGGTCAGCGGAGTGCCGTCGCTGAAGGTCACCCCGTCGCGGATCGTGAAGGTGTACTGGGTGGCGTCGGAGTTACGGGAGAACTCCTGGGCCAGCCACGGGTGTACCTCGCCGGTCTGCGGGTCGATGAAGACCAGTCGGTCCACGATCTGGAACAGCAGATTGGCGGTGGTGTAGTTGGTGCTCAGTGCATCGGTGACGAACTGCACATCCGAGAAGGTCAGGGTGCCGCCGGGCGTTGGGTCCCCGGTCGGCCCCGACGGAGCCGTCGCGGACTGCTGCTGTCCGGAACACGCGACGAGCAGGACCGCCGCAAGCGCGACAGTGAGGAACATGCGGAACCGGGCCGGCGAAAATCGGGCCATCAAAGAGTCACCTATGTACATCGAGGGGTCAGTTGGGTTGGAACGCGCCCCGATTCGCGATGCAACAACGGGTGGCGGCACGATCCGCGTACCGTTCTGCGACGTTATGCGGCCGGCGGGGCCGGCTCAACGGTTTCTCTTGCGCTGCGTAAAACTAACCGGCAGCCAAGGTTGCCGGCACCTGCCGCGGGTCGCGCAGCCCGAGGCGTTCACGGATGGTCGAGCCGTCATAGGCGGTGGGGAAGGCGCCCGCGGCCTGCAGCAGCGGGATGACCTCCCGGTTGAATTCCGCGATACCGTCCGGCAACACCGGGATGTGGATGTTGAAGCCGTCCACCGCGCCCGAACCCCACCAGGCCAGGATGTCGTCGGCGACCTCGCGCGCGGTGCCGATGGCCAGCCGGTGCCCACCCTCGACCCGGCGGACCAGTCGGCGCGGCGTGATCTCCTCCAGACCGGTGAGCTCGGCGAAGGACCGCACGAACCCGACCGGGCGGACCTGATCCTCGGTGTAGGCGAACGACTCCGGGTTCAACGGCCGGTCCGGCTCGATATCCGGATCGAGCACCGCGGTGCGCTTGACGAAGTCGGCGATCAACCCGTCCTCCCCGCGATGGCCGTGCAGCGCCTCGTGCTTGCGGTAAGCCGCCTCCCTGGTCTCCCCGAGGATCACCGTCAGCCCGGGCATCAGCCGGATGTCCTCGCCGGCGCGGCCGTGGCGGATCGCGG
Source organism: Mycobacterium sp. C31M (assembly GCF_053345865.1). Classification (NCBI taxonomy): domain Bacteria; kingdom Bacillati; phylum Actinomycetota; class Actinomycetes; order Mycobacteriales; family Mycobacteriaceae; genus Mycobacterium; species Mycobacterium sp. C31M. The sequence goes on from NZ_JBKFAX010000010.1 coordinate 225,464, forward strand.
CCTCGGCCAGTTGGGCGCGGTAGCCGAAGGCGGCCTGCTGATGCAGCAGCGAGGCGTAGACGATATCGGCGTGTTTGGCGGCCAGGTCGATACCGGCATCCGAGGCCCCGGCCTGTGAGATCACCGGATGGCCCTGCGGCCCGATCGGGACATTGAGCGGACCGGTGACGTCGAAGAACTCGCCGTGGTGGTCGATGGTGCGCGCGGTGTGTTCGTCCCACAGCGGGCCGGTCGGTGTGGCGCCGGCGGGGGCGTCCCAGCTGAGCCACAGCTTCTTGACGACATCGACGAACTCGTCGGCGCGCCGGTAGCGGTCGGCACGGGCGGGCAGCGGTGCCGCCGAGAAGTTCGCCGCGATATCCGGGTTGAAGCTGGACACCACATTCCAGATGACCCTGCCGCCGGAGATGTGATCCAGCGTGGCGAGGCGGCGCGCCAGATTGTAGGGCGAGTTGTACGAGGACGAGGCGGTCAGCAGGAAGCCGATATCGGGGACGGCGGCCGCGGTCGCGGCGAACAGGACAGTCGGGTCGAAGCTGTGGATGGGCCGAGATCGGTTGTCGCGCTGCAGGGCGGGATGATCGGACACGAACACGATGTCGAAGATCCCGGCCCTGGCCAGCTGTGCGGACGCCAGGTAGTGCTGCCAGTCGGCGAACCGCCCCCATTCGGTGCCCGGCTCGGCGAACGAGCGCCCTGCCGAGCCAGTGCTGTTGACGGCCACGCTGAGGAACAGTCGGCGGCTCATGAGGCGCTCGCGGCCTCGGTCAGCTGTGCGCGCAGCCGGCGTCCGGGCGTCGCGTCCAGCAGGGCCCGGGTGTAGTCCTGACTCGGATTCGCGAAGATGTCTGCGGTCGGCCCGGTTTCGACCACCTGGCCGCTGCGCATGACGGCAACGTGGTCGGAGATGGAGCGCACCAGATCCAGATCGTGGGAGATGAACAGGTAGGTCAGTGCGAGCTCACGCTGCACCTCGTCGAGCAGGTCGAGGATCCGGCCCTGGGTGACGACATCGAGTGCCGACAGTGCCTCGTCGAGGACGACGATGGAGGACCGCGGCGCCAGTGCCCGCGCGATCGCCACCCGCTGCTGCTGGCCGCCGGACAGCTCACGGGGCTTGCGTCGGCCCAACGCCCCCGTGAGCCCGACCTGATCGAGCAGTTCGGCCACCCGGTTGCGGCGTGCGGTGCGGTCCCCGAGTCCGAACGAGCGCAGCGGCTCGTCGACGATCTGCTCGACCGTCAGCCGCGGATCGAGGGCCACCTGCGGGTTCTGCTGCACGAGTTGGATATTGCGCCAGACATCGCGGCGTGCCCGCCGTGACAGCGCGGTCCCGTCCCGGCCGGCGATGTGCACCGTACCGGCGTCCGCCCCGGTGAGGCCCAGGATCAGCCGCGCCGTGGTGGACTTGCCCGAACCGGACTCGCCGACCAAGGCGAACGTCGTGTTCGCCGGCACGTCGAAGGACACATCGTCGACGGCTGTGAACTGGCCGCGGGGTCCGTGGGTGAAGACCTTGGTCAGCCCGCGGGCCGCGATGGCGGGATCGGCTGCGGCAGCAGGAACCTTGTCGCGGGATCGGGCGCGGTCGGCGAGACCGAAGCCGCTGGTGATGAGCTGACGGGTGTAGTCATGGGTGGGCCGGACGACGAGGTCGTCGATGGGACCGCTGTCGAGCACCTCCCCGTGGCGCATCACGATGGCCCGCGTCGCGTGATCGGAGGCGACGGCCAGATTGTGGGTGACGAACAGTACCGCGACCTTGGTCTGCACGGTGAGCCGGTCGAACACCTCCAGCACCTGCTTCTGCACGGTCACATCCAGCGCGGAGGTCGGTTCGTCGGCGATCAACAGCGCGGGTTTCAACCCGAACGCCATGGCGATCAGCACCCGCTGCTTCATCCCGCCGGACAACTCGTGCGGGTACTGGCGCAGCCGGTCCTCGGGGTGATCGATCCCGACGAGGTCGAGCAGTTCGACTGCGCGGGTGCGCAGTTCGTTGCGGGACAACTTCTTACCGTCGGCATGCAGGCGGAAGACCTCGGTGATCTGCCGTCCGATCGGCTGGACCGGGTCCAGCGAGGTCGCCGGATCCTGCGGTACCAGGGCGACGACCTGGCCGCGGAGTCGGACCAGCTCGCGTTCGGACAGGTCGGTCAGCTCACGGCCGGCGACGCGGATGGATCCGCCCTCGATCGTCGCCGACGGCGGGAGCAGACCGATCGCCGATCTGCTCAGGGTGCTCTTGCCCGAACCGGATTCGCCGATGACGGCCACGACCTCACCGGCGCGGATCGTGACGTTCGCATCGCGCACTGCCGGCTGGGCGGAGCCCTGATAGGAGATGGTGAGGTTGCGGATCTCCAATACGGTGTCGGAATCGGGCAGCGTGACCACCCGGGCGTGGTCGGCGGGCAGAGTCGTGGTCATATGCGCTCCTTGAATCAGATCCGGTAGTGGCGCTGCAGGATTCGTCCGGCGCGGGCCACGGCCAGCACGGCGATGAGGACGACGAAACCGGGCAGGGTGGTCAACCACCATGCGTTGGCGAGGTAATCGCGGCCCTCGGAGAGCAGGGTGCCCCATTCGGGGGTCGGCGGTGGTGCGCCGTAACCGAGGAAGCCGAGCCCGGCGATGTTGAGGATCGTCGCGCCGAGCTCGGTCGGGATCAGCGCCACGATCGGTCCGGCGGAATTGGGCAACACGTGGCGGAACAGGATGGCGGCCGATCCTGCCCCGGAGATTCGTGCCGCGTCGACATAGTCGAGTTGCACGACGCGCAGCGCCTCACCCCGGGCCACCCGCGCGAATGGCGCGATCGCGGCGATGCCGATACCGATCGCCACGTGGGTGGTGCCCGGCCCGAAGGCCGCCACGACGCACAGCGCCAGCAGGAAACCGGGCAGGGCGAGCAGGACGTCGACCACCCGCATGAGCACCGCGTCGACCGAGCCGCGCAGCACCCCGGCGGCCACCCCGAGGAGGGTACCGACGACGAGCCCGATCGCGGTCCCGATGATGGCGCCGTACACAGTGTTACGGGTGCCGTGCACCACCCGGGTGAAGGTGTCGCGACCGGCGCGGTCGGTGCCGAACCAGTGTTCGGCGCTCGGGGGCAGGAACTTGACCGCCCCGTCGCCGACCAGCGGATCGTGGGAGGTGAACCAGCCGGGCACGAAGGTCCAGGCGATGACGGTGAGCAGCACGAGCGCGGCCAGGATCGTGGTGATATCGCTGGGCCGCAACCGAACCCGAGGTGTGACGGCTGCGGGCAGACCGGCGGTGATCGTCATCCGCGGGCACCGCCGGTCGTCAGCAGGATGCGCCGGTCCAGCACCGGGTAGAGCAGGTCGATCACCAGGTTCACCGTGACGTACACGCCGACGATGATCAGGATGAAGCCCTGCACCAGTGACACATCCTGTTGGGAGACCGCGGTCTGCAGCACCCGGCCGATCCCGGCGCGGGCGAATACGGTTTCGGTCACCACCGCCCCACCGATCAGGGTGCCCAGCACCGTGCCCGACACCGTCAACCCCGGACCGGCCGCATTGCGCACGACGTGGCGCCAGAACACCCAGTGTCGGCCGGCGCCCTTGGCGCGCACGACATCCACGAAATCACTGGCGAACACGGTGTCGACGCTCTTGAGCAGCACCTGGGCGATCGCCGCCGACATCGGCAGGCCCAGCACGATCGACGGGACCAGGATCGAGGTCAGCGATCCGTCGGGGAACGCCGAGATCAGGCCCAGCCGGAAGGACAGCACGTTGAGGGCGACGATGCCGACCCAGAACACCGGCGCGGCCGCGAACAGCGGGGGCAGGGTGACCACCGCGGCGCGCAGCCACTGCCAGCGGCCCAGGTTGGCCGTCGCCACGATCCCGACCGCGATCAGGATCGCGATGACGAACGCGACACCGGTCAGGCGCAGCGTCGGGCCTACTGCGTCGCCGATCGCGTGCGTGACGGTCTGACCGGTACTCATCGAGTAACCCAGATTCCCCTGCACGAGGTGGCCCAGTTCGATCAGGTAGCGCTCGACGACACCGTGGTTGTAGCCGTAGTACAGCTTCATCTGTTCGACTGTCGTCGGGTCGATCACGCCGGTCTCGTCGGCGGCGAACATGTCGATCGGGTTGGACGGGAGCAGCGTGATCGCGATGAACGTCAGCGTGTAGGCCAGCCACAGCACCACCACCGCCTGTACCACCCGGCCGCCGACATAGCGAAGCAGTTGCCTGCTGCGGGGGCCGCGCAGCGCCGTGTGCGCTTGGCCTTGAACGGGATTCGGCGCCAGAGCGGTCACGGTTTCTTCCACGCGTTGTAGAAGTCCGGGTAGGTCTGGGTCTGGAAGGAGACGTGTACATCAGGGGAGGCGCCGAAGGTCTGCGCCTCCTCGAAGTAGGCGATGACATAGGAGCCCTTGATCAGGGCCTTCTGCTGTTCGATCTGGACGGCCTTGAACTCGGCATCGTCGGCGGCCTCCAGCTCACGGGTGTATAGCGAGGCCAGCTCGGGCGGTGACCCGAGCAGCGCGGTGTTGCCGGGACCGCCGAAGCTCTGGCCGAGCGAGATGATCGAGGTCCTGCTGACCACCAGCGGCACGGTGACATCCTTGTTCGCGGCTGCGGCGAACGACGGGTCGTTGCGGACGTCGAGCACGACGCCGAGTTCCTTGCGCCATTGCTGGGCGATGTACTCCCAGGCCGGCCCGAGGGCCACCTGCTGGGCGCTCTGCGGGACGGTGAGATGCAGCTGGGTGCCGCCCTTGGCGCGGATACCGTCGGATCCCTGCGTCCAGCCCGCCTGGGACAGCAGATCGCGGGCGTGATCCGGGTTATAGGTGAACTCACCGGCGAGGTCGACCACGTTGGCGTTGTTGGAGTTCAGGATCGAGATCGGCGGCGGGTAGCTCGGCGAGAGCGCATCGCGGGACAGGCCCTCGCGGTCGATGCCCAGGACCAGAGCCCGGCGCACCAGCGGGTCTTTGGTGAACTCGTTGTCCACCCGCAGGCCCGCATAGTTGGAGGTGCCCAGCGGGGGCCGGTACAGCAGCAGCTGATAACCCGCGGCCTGGATGGCAGCCTCGTCGGAGGGCTGGATCCCGCGGGCGACGTCGACCTGATTGGACTGCAGGGCGCCGGTGCGCAGTCCGCTCTCGGGCAGCACCTTCCACACGATCTCGTCCAGATAGGCCTCGCCCTGGTTCGCAGAACTCGGCGGCGCCCACTGATAGCCCGGCCGGCGCGCCAGCACGGCGGACTGGTTGGGTACCTGTGATTTGAAGACGAAAGGCCCTGCCCCGACGTGGTTTTCCGGGCGACCGGCCTCCTCGAGGTCCAACGCGAGGGTCCGGGCGCCCAGAATCGGCGAGTTGAGTCGGGTGGTGTCGACCAGGAACTGCTGGTTCGGCTTGTTGAGCACCACCGTCACGGTGTCGCCGTCGACCTCGACATGATCGAAACCGCGGGAGAGCTGCTGGTGCACCGGGATGCGCAGCGCCTCGTTGCCGCGGCCGTAGACGTCGTAGTTCTGCGCGACGATCTCCGGGGTCAGCGGGGTCCCGTCGCTGAAGGTGATGCCTTTGCGGATGGTGAAGCTGAACCGGGTGTTCTCGTCGTTCTTGGTCCAGGACTGCGCCACCCAGGGCTGCAGTTGCTTCTGGTACGGGTCGAAGTAGAGCAGGAAAACATTGGTGTGGAAAGTCAGATTGCCTGCGCTGTAGGTGCTGAGCTTCTGGGCCTGCCAGGAGGTGACGGCCTCGGTGTCGGAGAACGTCAGGGTGCCACCACGGACCGGATCACCGGTCGGACCGGCAGGGCTGCTACCTGGTGCCTGTCCACCGGGCGTGCCGCAGGCCACCAACAGCCCGGAGCCGAGCATGACTGCGGACAGGCCGAGAAACCCGCGGCGATCGAGGTGGACGGTCATGAAGGAGGTTCCTCATCTGTGGACGGTGCAGGGTCATTGCGCAGCGACAGGGCAGCAGCCGGGCACGACAACATGGACACGTCACATCGGAGAGTCTCGCCGCCTGCGCACCGGCGAACAACACAATCCCGCTACAGGTTCGCTTAAGGAAATGCGTAGCGACGTTGCGTTGCTCTCGGGTACCGACTGATCGATGCTCGATCGATGAGTAGCGACCGCAACCTGATTCTCAATTCGGTGATCCGGGCCATCGGGTTCACCCAGGGCGGTTGGCGACATCCCGAAGCCACGCCAGAAAGGGCGCTCGACCTGGCGTACTACCAGGAGTACGCGCAGCTCTCCGAGCGTGGGCTCTTCGACGGCCTGTTCGTCGCCAACACCCCTGCCGCCCCCAGCAACGACTGGACGACGCTGTTCTCCCCGCTGGAACCGGTCGCGCTGCTCTCGGCCCTGGCCGGTTCGACCTCGCATATCGCGTTGATCCCCACCCTGTCGTCGACCTTCAACGACCCGTTCAACGTCGCCCGCCAGATCGCCACCCTGGACCATCTCAGCGGCGGCCGGGCCGGGGTCAACCTCGTCACCTCCGGATCCCTGGATGCCGCCCGCAATTTCGGTTACGACGAACTGCCCGAACACGACTGGCGGTATGATCGGGCCCACGAGTTCCTCGATGTGCTCCACCAGCTGTGGGACAGCTGGGACGCCGATGCGCTGATCATCGACAAGGACGCCGGTGTGCAATCCCGACCCGGTTCGGTCCGCCCCATCGAGCACCGCGGCAAGCATTTCGCCGTGCACGGTGCACTGGACGTGCCGCACCCGCCGCAGGGCCGTCCGCTGATCTTCCAGTCCGGTGGGTCGGCGCCGGGCCGCCGGCTGGCCGCCGTCTATGCCGATGCCGTGTACACCGCCCAGCGCACCATCGCCGAATCACGGTCCTTCCGCGACGAATTGCGGCGGACCCAGCGCGATCTGGGGCGCAGTGGCCCGGCGGTCAAGGTGCTGCCCGGACTCATCCCGATCGTCGCGGGCACCGATGCGCAGGCCCGCGCGCTCTACGACGAGATCAGCGCCCTCAATCCACCCGAACGGTCGATCGGCATCCTCGAGGGGCGGTTGCGGGTCGACCTCACGGGGGTGGCACTCGATGACCGGTTCCCGGTGGACCGGCTGCCCGCCGTGCAGAGCCTGGCCGGCGAACGCAGCTTCCATGAGATCGTGCGCAGCCACGCCGATGCCGGGGCCTCCCTGCGGGAGGTCCTGCGGGTCACCGATTCCGGTAACGCGCACCTGCGTTTCGTCGGTTCGGCCGAACGGGTCGCCGACGAGATCGAGGCGTGGTTCACCGAAGGTGCGGTCGACGGGTTCAACATCAACCCGGCGATCACCCCGAACGGGCTGACCGATTTTGTCGACCAGGTGATTCCGCTGTTGCAGAACAAGGGAATCTACAAGCGGGAGTACACGGCCACCGGGGCCCGCGCGGCATTCGCCTGATCAGCCACTGCTGACCTGGGTCCGGTCGGCGACCAGGTACTTGTACAGGTTCCACGACAATCCGCGCACCCGTCGTGAGCTGATCGTCACGAAATCCGTTGCCACCAGGTTGATCACGAACTGTTCGTCGGCCAGCAGCTCGGTGTAGGTCCGGTAGACCTCGAGTGCGGCCGGCGAGCGTGGGTCGGCCAGCCGCGACATCCGGTCGACGGCTTCGGTGTACGCGGGGGAATTGAAACCCGACAGATTGCCCTTCGGTTTGAAGGGGGCCGCACCGGTGGCCAGCGTGGTGGGCACCGACTGGCCGAATCCGTGCGGGTTGATCCACAACTGGCGTTCGGGGGATTTCAGGAAGGTCGAGAACCCGGCCTGCTCCCGCGGGTCGATGGTGACCGGGATCCCGACCTCGGCCAGATTGTTCTGGATGATTGCCGCGATCGTCGGCGCCGGCGCCAGACCGGTCCCGTAGCTGAGCAGCAGGGGGGCCGGTGGCGGCCCGGCCGCGGCGGCCAGCAGGTCTCGGGCCCGGTCGGGGTTGTGCCGGTAGCGATTCTGTGCCTGTTCGGAGAAGGCCGGCGAGGACGGTGACCACGGCGCGCTGCCGGCGATGGCATTACCGGCGAACACATCGGCGGCGATCCGGTCGCGGTCGACGGCGTGGGCGATGGCCTGGCGCACCGCTCTGTCGGACAGATAGGGATCCTCGACATTGACACCGACGTAGTAGGCGACATCGTAGACACCCTCGCGGGTGACCTCGAACAGGCTGTTGTCCCCGAACATTCGCACCACGTTGCCGATCACGTCGCGTACGACGTTGGATTGGCTGGCCCACAACGAGGCCAGGGGCTCGCCCTGGCGGACCAGTCGCACCGACGGAATCGTGGCCGCACCGCCCCAGTAGTCGTCGTTGCGGACCCATCGGGACCCCTGGCCGCGCTCCCAGAAGTCGAAACGGAACGGCCCGGTCCCGACAAAGGCATTACCGGCCAACAGTTCTGACTCGCTCTCGGAATCGGTGAGTAGCATGAATTCGAACAGGTCGAACAGGTTGGTCAGCGGGTGCGCCAACGACAGCACCGCGGTGTGCGGGTCGGAGGTGTTCACCGCCGTGACGACCTTCGCCGTCGCCTGCAGCTGTGAGCCGGCCGAATCCTTGGCCAGGTTGCTGATCGAGTAGGCGACGTCGGCCGAGGTGAGCGGCCGGCCGGAGTGGAATACGACATCCGGTCGCAACCGCACCTCGACAGTCCGCCCACCGTCGCGGATCTCCCAGCCGGCGGCGACCAGCGGCCGCGGTTGCATGGTCCGCAAGTCATAGGTGGTCAGGGTGTCGAAGACCAGCCGGCCGATCGCCATCGAGGTGATCGACTGGGAGAAGATCGCTTTGGGGTCGAGATCGCTGAGCATGCCCAGGGTGATGCCGCCGTCGCCCTGGCGGGCCTGTTGTACCGCCGAGGTGCAGGCCGCGCTCACCGTGGCCACCGACCCGGCGAGGGCCAGCTTGAGCAGTGTGCGCCGGTCCAGTGCTGTCATCATCGGACCTCCCTGCGTCGCTCGCGCTGCACCACCGGGTCGGGCACCGGGACGGCGGCCACCAGGCGTCGGGTGTATTCGTCGGTCGGGTCGACGAACACCGCTGCCGGACTCCCTGTTTCGGCGATCCGGCCGGCGGTGAGCACACCCACCCGGTCGGCCACCGCGCTGACCACCGCCAGATCATGACTGATGAACAGGCAGGCGAAGCCGTACTGTGCCCGCAGGTCGGTGAACAGGTCCAGCACCGCGGCCTGCACCGAGACGTCCAGCGCGCTGGTCGGTTCGTCGGCGACCAGCAACCGGGGTGCCAGCGCCAAGGCCCGGGCCAGCGCGACGCGTTGGCGCTGCCCGCCGGACAGTTCCGACGGCCGGCGCCCGGCGAGCTCCGCGGGCAGGTGCACGGCGTCGAGGAGTTCGCGTACTCGGCGGGCCAATTCGGCGCGGGCGGTGGTGCCGTGTACCCGCAGCGGCTCGGCCACGGAATCGCCGACAGACATCCGGGGATTCAGCGAGGCCGCCGGGTCCTGGTGGATCAACGCCAGTCCGCGCCGCAGCTGCCGGGTCTGGCGGCGGTCCGCGTGTGCCGGGTCCACACCGTCGATTCTCACCGTCCCGCCGGTGGGTGTGCCGAGTCCGAGCGCGACGCGCCCGATGGTGGTCTTGCCCGAACCCGATTCGCCGACCAGCCCGAGCACCTCGCCGGTGCCGAGACGGAACGAAACATGGTCCAGAGCGGTGAATTCCGGGTTGCCACGGCGCGCCGGGTACACCACGCTGACATCGTCGAACTGCAGTAGCGGCGGGGTGGCCGGCTCGTCGGGTCCGGTGCCGGCGGTGTCGGGGAGGCGCGGGACGGCGGCCAGCAGCGCGCGGGTGTAGTCGTGGCGGGGTTGGGCGAACAACTCCTCGACCGGAGCCTCTTCGACGAATTCGCCCCGGCGCATCACCACCACGCGGTCGGCGATGGCGGCGACCACACCGAGATTGTGGGTGATCAGCAGCACGGCCGCGCCGCGGGTATCGCGCAGCCGGCGCAGCAGCGTCAAGATCTCGGCCTGCACGGTGACATCAAGGGCGGTGGTCGGTTCGTCGGCGATCAGCAGCGCCGGGCCACCGGTGAGGGCCAGGGCGATCACGACCCGCTGCTTCTGCCCACCCGAGAGCTGGTGCGGGTACCACCCGATCCGCGATACCGGATCGGGCAGTTCCACCAGCCGCAGCAATTCCACGGCCCGCGCCGTCGCGGCCTCCTTGTCGAACCTCTCGCCGCGCCGTGCGGCGTGCGCGCGCAGGGCCTCGCGCAGCTGGGTGCCGACCGTCTGCACGGGGTTCAGCGCATTCTGCGGCTCCTGGAACACCATGGCCGCCGCGATACCCCGCAGACCGCGCAGGGTCGCCGGGGTGGCGCCGACGATCTGCGTCCCGGTCAGTTCCACCGATCCGGACGGCTGTGCGCGGTCGGGCAGCAGCCCGAGCACCGACAGGGCGGTCAGCGTTTTACCCGAACCGGATTCGCCGACCAGCGCCACGATCTCACCGCGCCCGACGGTCAGATCGATGCCGGTCACCACCCGGCGTTGCCCGGCGGGCATCATGAAATCGATGGACAGGTCCCGGATCTCCAGCAGTGCCGCCTCGGTGTCAGCCACGGCGCACCCCACCCAGGGCCTGGGAGATCAACAGGAATCCGAGCACCAGTGCCACCACCACGGTCAGCGGACCGAGGGCGAAGGCCGGGTTGCCCACCAGGTAGTAGTTGCGCATCGAGTCGCTGAGAATGGAGCCCAGCGACGGTTCCGGCGGCTGGACACCGATCCCGAGGAAGCTCAGCGCCGATTCCAGGAAGACGGCCAGCGACAACGACAACGCCAGCTGCACCAGCAGCGGTTCCACACTGTTGGGCAGGATGTGCCGACGCAGGATCCAGCCCGGGCGGGCGCCGAACACCTCGGCGGCTTCGACGAACGGCAGCTCCCGGACCCGCAGGATCTGGGTGCGGATCAGCCGGCCGAACAGCGGAACCTCCGAGGCGACGATGACCGCGATCACCGTCGTCTTGCCCGGCCCCAGGACCGCTGCCAGGGCCAGGCCCAGGATGACCGCCGGGAACGCCAGGATGACGTCGAACACCCGCTGGGTGAGTTGATCGGCGAATGCCGAAGTGCTGGCCAGCAATCCGATGACGGCGCCGATGACGGCGGCCATCGGGACCGCGACGGCGATGATCACACAGGTGGTCCGGATGCCGTAGAGCGTGCGCGAGAAGATGTCCCGGCTCAGCTCGTCGGTGCCCAGCGGATGGGCGGCAGACGGTGGCAGCAGGCTCGCACCGGGCGGCTGGGCCAGCGGGTCGGCCGTCTCCAGCAGCGGCGCGAACAGTGCCGCGGCGATGACGACCGCGAGCAGGACGGCACCCGCCAGTCCCTGGCCCCGGGTCATGCCCGGCTCCGGGTGTCGGTGCCGATCCGGATCCGCGGATCGAGCAGGGCATGGATCTGGTCGGTGATGAGCTGCAGCACAACGAAGATCGCGACCGAGACCAGCAGTACGATCTGCACCAGGGGATAGTCGCGACGATTGATGCCCTCCTGCAACAGCCCGCCGATACCGGGCCAGGCGAAGATGGCCTCGACGATCACCGCGCCCGACAGCAGCGATCCGGTCTGCAGGCCGAGCACCGTGACGGCGGTGGGAGCGGCGTTGCGCAGCGCGCCCCTGGTGATGATCCGCCATTCGGAGATCCCGAGCGCCCGCGCCGTGACCGTGTAGGGGGCGCGCAGTTCGGTGCGCAGCGCCTCGGTGAGAAACCGGGTCAGTGCGGCGCCCACCGGCAGCGCCAGGCACACCGCGGGCAGCAACAGGTACTGCGCGGTGATCCACGGGTCGGCCAGCAGTCCGTCCGGTGGCAGCCCCATGGCCGGAAACACCGGCCACAGCAGGGCGAAAACCAGTACCAGCAGGACCCCGGTGACAAACGTGGGCAGCGCGACCGCCAACGTGTTCGCTGCATTGACCACGGCGGTGAGCGCGCGGTTGGGCCACCGGACGGCCGCGGTGGAGATCGCCAGACTGGTCGCGACGGCCAGCATCAGCGCCGTGGCGGCCAGGACCAGGGTGTTGCGCAGACCGTCGGCCAGCAGGTCGGCGATCGGTCCGCCGCGGCCGAAGGACTGCCCGAGGTCCCCGGTCAGCACCCCGGACAGCCAGTGCCAGTACTGCTGAGCGACGGGCAGATCCAGACCGAGCTCACCGCGCAGGGCGGCCAACTGTTCGGGTGTGGCGTCGGCGCCCAGGATGGCGGTGGCGGGATCGCCGGGGATGAACTGCAACAGGCTGAAGATCACGACGGAGGCGGCGAACAGCACCAGCACCGCTGTCGCGATGCGACCGAGCAGGTATCGGGCCACGGCGCTGTGCACCTCTCCTGTCTAGCGCATCACGGCTTGAGCCGGTCACCCGTCCGGAATTTGTGCGCCAGGAAGGCCCCGGCGGTCAGGGCGGCGCCGATCACGACGAGCAGCGCCAGCGGCGCGGAGATGTCGGCGTCGCCGATCATCCCGTGCCGCATGGCCTGGACGGCGTAGAACACCGGATTGAGGTGGCTCACCGTGCGCCACACCGGTCCCAGGTCGTGCACCGAGTAGAACACACCGCCCAGAAAGCACAGCGGTTGCACGATCAGCACCTGGATGGCGGCCACGTGTTCCTGGGTCTGGTTGTACATCCCGGCGATCATCCCGGCCTGGGCGGCGAAGATCAGCAGGGCCGCGAACGCCGCCACGGCGTAGCCGGGCCTGGCGATATGCGATCCGGTCAACGGCATCGCGATGAGCAGGATCGCCGAGGCGATCAGGATGCCGCGCACGATGGACCCCAGCACCAGGGCGAGGTTGATCTCCCACCAGCGCAGCGGACTGGCCAGCACCGCGTTGATGAACCGGTCCTTGCGGGCCTCGAACAGTGAGGCCGAACCCTGGATGTAACCGGCCGTCACCACCGCCAGAACCACCAGCCCGGGCAGGATGAACTGGTCGTAGGCCACCCCGCGCACCGGTTCGATCCGGCTGCCCAGGGCCAACCCGAAGACGAACACGAACAGCAGCGCCGCCAGCACCTGACCGGCGACGGTGTAGTACCAGACCTTCATGTAGCGCACGATCTCGCGCTGCAGCAGCCAGGTGAAGGCCGGCCGCTGCGGCTGATACGGCACGTCATGGGGCGTCAACGGGGCTGTGCGCAGCCAGTTCTCGGTCATCGGGGGGCCTCGGTTCCCGGTGCCGCCATGGCCCTGGTGTAGACCTCGGTGAGGTCGGCGGCCCCGAAGGTTGCCCGCAGCGCAGCCGCACTGTCCCGGGAGATCACCCGGCCCGCCCGGATCAATGCGATCTCGTCGCACAGCGCCTCGGCCTCTTCGAGGTAATGGGTGGTCAGCAGGATCGTATGTCCGCCGCGGTGTAGGTCGCGCATGTATCCCCAGAGGTCGGACCGCAATTCGACGTCCACACCTGCGGTCGGCTCGTCGAGGATGATCAGCCGGGGGCGGTTGATCAACGCGCGTGCCACCAGCAACCGGCGCTGCATACCGCCGGACAGCTCGCGGGGACGTTGCCGGGCCTTGTCGGCCAGCCCCAGCAGTTCCATCAGGTCATAGGCCCGCCGGGTCGCCTCGCGACGGCCCAGCCCGAAATAGCCGGCGTGATAGATCAGCACCTCCACATTGGTCAGGAACCGGTCGAGGTTGACCTCCTGCTCGGCCAGCCCGATCAGCGCCCGCGCGGTGCGCGAATCGTGCCGGTGGCCGAAGACCTCGATCTCACCGGCCGTGGGACGCAGCAGATTGCAGGTCGCCGAGATCAACGTCGACTTTCCCGCGCCGTTGGGGCCGAGCAGGCCGAAGAAGGCGCCGTCGGGAATGTCGAGATCCAGTCCGTGCAATGCGGTGAACCCGGACGGGTACGTCTTGCGCAGTCCCCGGACGGTCAGGGCGGACGGTGTCGGTACCGGCGACACGGAGGACACTGCGGAGCCACCTCACGATCATGGGACGGGTTGTCGGAATGAGTCGACGCTACCGCCGAGGGCCGAAGCGACTGTTAAGTCAGCGCGACCGTTTCCCGTAGCGGGAGGCGATTGTTCGGTGCCGGGCCGAACTCCAGACTCCTCGGGTATGACGACCGTTGCGACCACCTCGATCACTGCCGATGAACTCCACGACCTGGTGGGCTCCGGCTCGGAGTACGCCCTCGTCGACGTCCGGGAGGCCGGCGTCACCGCTGAACAGGGCTCGATCCTACTGGCGGTGTCCCTTCCGCTGAGCAAGCTGGAAGTCCTTGTGCGCGCTCGTATTCCCCGGCTGTCCACACCCGTGATCGTCTACGACGGCGGGGACGGCGAGCCGCTGGCCGACCGGGCGTCCGCCCGGCTCGCTGCACTGGGCTACATCGATGTGCGGGTGCTGGCCGGGGGAGTGCGGGCCTGGGCCGACGCCGGACACAAGGTCCAGTCCGGTGGCGATCACGTCATCGGCCAGGCGTTCGGTGAGTGGATCGAACACGTCTACGCCACACCGCATATCAGCGTTGCGGAGTACCGCGACCGGGTCGCCGCCGGTGAGGACATCGTGCTGCTCGACAGCAGGCCGATCGGCGAGTTCGAGAATCACAGCCTGCCCGGGGGCACCTCGATCCCCGGCGCGGAGCTGGTGTACCGCGCCGCCGAGGTGGTGAAGTCCCCGGATTCGCTGGTGGTGGTCAACTGCGCAGGCCGTACGCGCAGTATCCTGGGCGCCCAGGTGCTGATCAACGCCGGGCTGCCCAACACGGTGGTGTCGCTGGAAGGTGGTACCCAGTCGTGGGTGCTGGAAGGCCACGACCTCGTGCACGGGGAGTCGGTCGCCGCGCCGGCCCCGGCCGGCCAGGCCCTGGAGTCCGCCCATGCCGCCGCGCAACGCTTCGCCCAACGGTTCGCCATCTCCGGTATCGACACGGCGACACTGGACCGGTTCCGCGCCGAGGCCGACACCCGCTCGCTGTACCTGCTCGATGTGCGCACTCCCGAGGAGTACGAGGCCGGGCATCTGCCCGGTTCGCGTTCGGGGCCCAGCTGGGATGTCGCGCCGTGGACGTTCCGGCACGTCGGCGTCCACAACGCGCGAATCGTGCTGGTGGACAACGATTCTGTGCGCGCCACGGTGGCCGCGTCCTGGATCGCCCAGATCGGCTGGGGTGAGGTGTTCGTGCTGGAGAATGCGCTCGACGGTGCCGATCTCGAAACCGGTCCGGCGCCCGCGCTTTTCGAGACGCCCACCGAGGGCTACGACCTGATCGACGCCGCCGCGCTGGACGGTGCGCGCGGCGAGGTCACCGTGCTCGACGTGTCGCCCAGCCCCGTCTACCGGGCCGGACACATCCCCGATGCACATTTCGTCATCCGGTCCCGACTGGCGGCGACGGTGGCGGCCATCCCGGGCGCCGGCCCGATCGTGCTGACCTCCGAGGACGGGGTGCTTGCGGCATTCACCGCGGCCGACCTCGCCGGGCTGACCGCGCGCCCCATCCGGGTCCTCGACGGGGGTACCGTCGCCTGGCGGGCGGCCGGGCTGGCGCTGGAGACCGATACCGAGAGTTGGCTCTCCGAGCCGCAGGATATCGTCGCCTCGGGGTGGCGCGAGTCCGACCCGGAACGGCGCAAGGCCGGATTCCGCCGTTATCTGGATTGGGAACTGGGCCTGGTCGCCGAGCTCGACGCCGATGACACCGTGCCGTTCAAGCGGTTCGACTGATGCGCCCGAACGGATCGCGCCGTGGCGCCACGTCGTGAGTACCTGAACCTGGTCCTGTTCGACCGTCCCAGTGGATGGTCGGACAAGCAGCCCGCGCGCGGGTCGACACCGGCGTCGGCGTTCGGGCGCATCGTCGAGTTCGCCCAGCAGGCCGAACATGCCAAACTCGATGCCTTCTTCAAGGCCGACTTCCTCGGATTCGACAAGAACAACATCATCAACGACCCCAGTCTGCTGGGGGAGCCGTTGGCGGTGTCGGCGGCCCTGGCCTCGGTGACCGAGCACATCGGTCTGGTCGTCACGGCGTCCACCTCGTTCTTCGAGCCGTACAACGTGGCCCGCCAGATCGCCACCCTGCACAATGTCAGCGGCGGCCGGGCGGGCTGGAATGCCGTCACCTCGTTCAACGGTGAGGTCAATTTCGGACCCAACGTGCTCTTCGAACCGTCCGAACGTTACGCCCGGGCAACGGAATTCATCGACGTTGTGCTCGCACTGTGGAACAGCTGGCAGCCCGACGCGTTGACCTTCACCGACGGGGCCGCGCCCTCGGTGGATCCCGACCGCATCCACGATATCGAGCACGTCGGCAAGTACTACGCCGTGCAGCAGGCGCTCGACGTCTCGCGGCTGGTCGACGATCTGCCGGTGGTGTTCCAGGCCGGTGCCTCCGAGGATGGGATCCGCTTCGCCGCACGCTTCGGTGAAGCGGTCTTCGTCGCCACCCCCGACCTCGCGCACGCCCGGTCCTACTACGACAGCATCAAGGCCAGGGTGCAGGCCCACGGGCGCCACCCCGATTCGCTGCGGGTGCTGCCCGGTATCCGCACTTATATCGCCGACACCGAGGCCGCGGCGCTGGCGGAGTACCGGGAGGTCTTCGGCGAACCCGACTACTACGAGGCCCGCCGCAAATTCGTCCGACGTGAAGCACCCACACTGGTTCTCGACGATCTCGAGCTCGACGACGTCATCCCCATCGACCGGATCCCGAGCCGGGAACTCATGGCCGCCAACCATCGGCGGGTCAGCCGCGGTCTGCTGCTGCGCGACCTCGTCACCGAGATCGACGGTGTCACCGTGCGTGAGTTCCTGCAACGCATCCGGGGCAGCGGGCATCTCGATGTCGTCGGCACCGCCGAGCAGGTCGCCGACGTGTTCGCCGAGTGGTTCGCCGTGCGGGCCTGCGACGGGTTCACACTGCACGGCGGCAACTCGTTCGACCGGTTCACCGGCCAGGTGGTCCCGCTCCTGCAGGACAAGGGGTTGTTGCGGCGTGAGTACGAAGGCCGGACACTGCGCCAGAACCTCGGACTCGAGCCGTATCACCTCGGCCTCGCCGCAACCCCCTGACCCGGATCAGTAGTTGACGGTGCCCAGCAGTCCGCCGCCGGCAGCGATGGCGTCACCGGTGATGCTCACACTGCGCGGGGAGGCCAGGAACGCGATGACATCGGCCACCTCGGTCGCATCGACGACCCGCCCGATCGCATTGTTGGCCAGGTCCTTCTCGTAGGCCGCCAGTTCCACACCCGCCTTGTCGGCGGCGGCCTGGTACTGCACGGTCTTCGATTCGGTGCGGGTCTGGCCGGGGTGCACCACGGTCACGTTGACCCCGTGCGGCCCCAGCTCGTCGGCCAGGTTCTTGGTCAGCGCGGCGACACTGACATTGCGGATGCTGCGCACGATCGAGTGGGTCTGCCGGTAACCGAGCCCGCTGACGTTGATGATCCGGCCCCAGCCCTGGGTCACCAGATGCGGGGCGACCGCGCGGGCGGCCCGCAGGTAGCCGACAACCTTGATGTTCACATCACCCCAGAAGGCTTCGTCGGTGGTATGGGCCAGGTCGGGGAAGCCGGCCCCGATGCTCTGGTTGGATGCGTTGTTCACCAGGATGTCCACGCCGCCGAGTTCCTCCACCGCCCGGGCCACCAGGTTGCGTACAGATTCGTCGTCACCGGTGTCGGTGACCACTCCGATGGCGCGCCGGCCACTGCGCTCGGCGACCTCGGCGGCCGCCTTCTCCAGCTCGTCCTGGGTGCGGGCGGCCAGCACCACATCGACGCCCTCGGCCGCCAGCGCATGCGCGACCGCCAGGCCGATACCCTTGCTGCCGCCGGTGATGATCGCGCGCTTGCCGGTCAGTTGAAGATCCATTTCTGCTCCTTGTCGGTGTTCGTGCGGTGGTGGTGATGCTTTTAGAAGAACGCGCCGTTGGGCAGGCGTTCACCGGTGAGCTCGTGAGCGCCGATTGCCCTGGCCTTGAAGGTTTTCGGATTGTGTGCGGCCAGGGTGCGGATGTTGCGCCAGTGCCGGTCCAGATGCGAGCTGCGCCGCGCGGCGGTGCCGCCGCCGACGTCGAAGAGGTCACCGGCGGCGCGCAGCGCCAGTTCGTCGACGACGACCTTGGCCTTGGCCGCACGCAGTGCGGCCCGGATGGACAGGTCGGGCTCGGCGCTGGTGCCGTGCGCGGCGTAGGCCTCTGACAGCGCATCGGCGGCGTGCAGGACCAGTGCCTCTGCGGCGTATGCCTGGCTGGCGATCACGCCGATGGTCTGCTGCAGGATCGGATCGTCGGTGGGCTGTTGGGACGCCGCGTGGTAGAAGGTGCGCGCTTTGGTGTGCACAAGCTGCACCGCGTCGCGGGTGACGCGGCGCAGGATCCCCGCGATCACCGCGGTCAGGAACAGCTGCGGGAAGGTCGCCGAGTAGGGCAGTTCGCCGTACAGCGTGCCGCGGCTGAGGAAGTCGGCGCGCGCCACAGCGGCATCGACATAGCGCGTGGTTCCACTGCCGGTGAAACGCTGACCGATTCCGTCCCAGTCCCTTTCGACGATGACCCCGTCGATTCGGGCCGGAACGACGACCCGCACCGGGTCGCCTTCGGGTCCGGTGGCGCTGACGACGAGGAAGTCGGCGTACAGATTGCCGGTGCTGTAGAACTTGGTTCCGTTCAGTCGCAGGCCATCCGGGGTCTCGGTGATCCGGGACTCGAAATCGCGAGCCCGTCCGCCGGCGTTCTTCTGGCTCAGCTCGGTGGTGGATGTCCCGAACAGTTTGCCCGCGCGCACCTGCTCCAGCCACCGGGCATCGGTGCTGCCGGGTTGACGGAGCAGGCTTTCGGTGAAGTTGAAGTGGTTGCGCACGCTGTGCGCGACGTTCGGGTCCACCTCGCCGATGGCAATGACCGTCTCGAACAGTTCGGTGAGGGTCGCACCGCCGCCACCCTCGGCGGTGGGCAGCCGCAGTGCTCCTAGCCGGGCCGCCCGGATCGCCACGAACTCCTCGAACGGGTGGCGGTCCGCGCGGTCGCGTTCGACGACGCCGGCGTCGATATGGTCGAGCAACGCCCGCAGTTCGGGTGACCCCGGGGTCACCGGCGCGGTGAAATTCGGCTGCTGCTGCGGCTTTTCCGCGGTGATCGACATGTGTTGTCCTTAAGTTCGTAGTTGCAGTTACTTCGTGTTGTTGCGTTGGGCTGTGACCCGGGTGGGTCGGGTGAGGCTGCATGTTTGTTGCCGGCCTGTAGGTGCGGCTTGAAAGGACTGGCCGCCCGGCCCGCCTGGACTTCTCTGGCCGCTGATTGAGATCTGCGATGGGATCGCTTGTTTAAGGAAATGCCGGCGGGGTTGTCCGTGGGGATCATATTGGACGACAAGCGAATAGGAGCTTCGATGGCAACAGGCCAGTTGTGGGCTGGTGTGGATGTCGGTAAGGAACACCATTGGGTCTGCGCGATCGACGACAAGGGCACTGCGGTGCTCTCGCGCAAGCTCGCCAACGACGAGCAATCGATCCGAGGACTGGTCGCCGAGGTCGATGCGCTGAGCCCGGAGGTGTCCTGGACGGTGGATCTGACCACGGTGTACGCCGGCTTGCTGTTGACCGTATTGGCCGATGCCGGCAAGACGGTGCGCTATCTGTCCGGCCGCGCGGTCTGGCAAGCTTCGGCGACCTACCGCGGTGGCGAAGCCAAGACCGACGCCAAAGACGCGCGGGTGATCGCCGACCAGTCTCGGATGCGCGGTGCTGATCTGCCGATGTTGCACCCCGACAACGACCTGATCAGCGAGCTGCGGATGCTCACCGCTCATCGCGCGGATCTGGTCGCCGACCGCACCCGCACGATCAACCGGCTTCGCCAACAACTCATCGCGGTCTGCCCGGCATTGGAGCGGGCCGCGCTGCT
>NZ_JBKFAX010000011.1:0-224888 GCF_053345865.1 Mycobacterium sp. C31M
GTGCGTCAACACGCGGACCCCGAAAAGGAATCAGTTACAGATCCCTTCCTGACACCTCCGGAGGCATTTGAGAAGGACCAACTCGATCTATATCAGCGGACTTCGGTGGAGAAGGTTTCGGCGAAGAACGCCGGTTGGACGCCGTACATCAGGCTGTGCAGCAGGCCGAGCCCGATGAGCATGGCGATGGTGATGGGCCAGAAGTTTCTGGTTTCCAACAGCATCCAGAATGGGATACAGAACGCGGCCAGCCCGGCTGCCCCCCACATGTACACGCGGCCTCTGCCCAGGCGATCGGATGCGGCTCCGGCCAGTGGTAGGGCCAGGACCTGGCCGGTGGATCCGATGCCGAGCAACTGCGAGGCCAGGTCGTCCACCGCGCTGTTCCGATCACTGCGCGCCCCTGCCAGTCTGGCCTGGCTGGCCAGCCGATAACTGCTCCACGGGACGCCGTGGCTGTCCTCGCGTGCCATGCGGTCGACGGCCGCGCGGTCACCGCCGCCAAGTTTGCATATCCCCCAGGGTGCTGATGGTGAATGTGAGCATCATTCGCGCCATGTCCGGATAGCCAGATCCAGCCGAATTCGTCACTGCCAGAATGTCTTCACGGGCTGAATTGAGTTCACCGCGCCAGAAGCGCACATAGCCCATCGTGAACCGCTCGATGCCATCCCCGTCGTGTGCCAGCCACAGTTCCTGACGGGCCCGCTCGGATAGCTCACTGAAGCCGAGTGCCGTGCATTCGTGTTGGGCGGAGGCCAATTGTGCGACCGCCCGATCTGCGCGCCGGAGGCGGGAATTGGCCCAACCGAGCACGAACAGGGCGCACGCGTCCCCCGGTTACCGGTCACTGTGCGTTCACCGAGCATCGAACGCAGGGGGTCAAAATTCAGACGTCGACACGGGGTTATCTTTCAGGCGTCGTCGACACCGCTGAGCGTGATGGCGGCTTCCCGGTTGACCTCGCGCCACAGTAGAGGCCTGCGCTGCCGGTGTACGACGTGTCGAGTCTGTCTCGCGGGGCCCGTGCAAGACTGAGGTGTGAAGCGGTTCAGGTACTTCCGCCGGCGTGGGTCTCAGACCGTCGATCTCTGCGACCGGTCACCCTGCGCACTCCGTTTGATCAAACCAGCGAGTAGACCTTGATCCAGTCCACAACCAATCGCTGCGGGAAGACCGATGTTCGGTCCGGGTCGCCGGTCCACGCGTTGCCTACCGCGGTGTCCAGCACCAGGTAGTAGGGCCACGCTCCGGAGAACGGAGTCCAATCACCACCTCTGGCCTCGTACTCGGAACGAGTGACTGTGGCCATCTCACGGCCGTCCACCGTCCAGGTGATGGCGTCCGGAGTCCAGTCGATGCCGTAGTCGTGGAAGCCCGCCGACAGGTCCACACCGAGATCGGCACCCACACTGTCGAGCTTGACGTCCTGGGTGTTGTCGCTTGCCGAGGGGCCATGGATGTTTCCGGTCCAATGACCGCTGCCTGAGGCCGGACCCATTCCGGGGAGTTCGACAATGTCGATCTCGCCCGCCCGCGGCCAGTCGTACTCGTGCCCCGGTTCCAGGCCGCGTAGCCAAAACGCCGGCAGGATGCCCTTTGTGTAGGGCAGCTGCATCCGGCCCACCACCCGTACCGGGGGACGTACGGATTGCTTGTCACGGGTCACCACACGCGCCGAGGTGTAATCGTATGGCGCACCGCGATTGTCCGGCGGTGGTTCCCGCCGGGTTTCGATGACCAGAGCGCCCGTGTCATTGACGGTCATGTTGGCGGTGCCGTCGGTGTAGTACTGCTTCTCGCCGTCACCCTCGCCCCACCGGTTCTGGACACCCCAAAACGTCCCGGTTTCGGCGAGGTTGTCGAAATCACTGCGCCACAGCAATTTCGGTGTGTACTGCGGCTTCTCGGAGGCAACCTCGACAGCCGCCGCAGGCCGATCAGTTGGCTCGTCCGCTGCTGTACATCCGGCGCAGGCCAGCAGCGCGCTCAGACTCACAGCAACCGTTCGCAACTGTTGACGGAGTATCACGGCCAGTATCGTGCCACAGGCGACGAACGAGCCTGGAACTCCTGTTACGACGATGCAGCCATCGCCGGAGCCTGCTACGAGCACTTCTGCACTTCGGGCTTCATCGAATCAATCCACTTATTCCTTCCGACGGGTCTGTTGCATGAATAGGTGACATCGTCATCTGAGTTTCGGTGCAGTGGAATGGCGAGGGCGATCCGAGCCACTTCACACACCCACCGCGCATCTGTACCCGGAGCGCAATGAGCCCAGACCTGCATCCGACAACTCGATGAGCCCCGATGTACCCGACCTCGTCGTTAATTGCGAACCTGGATGGGAGACCCAAACGCGGACAGCAAAGCCCTTGATCAACTTCAGTGGGACTGATGAGCACGCAATGCGGTGTTGTCGTCTTCAAGGTCGAGGATGAGCGCGATGCCGGCGATGTTCACCCCTGCCGCCACCAGCGCGAGGATCCGAGCGATTCGGTTCAGATCATCGGCGCTGTAGCGCCTGGTGCCACCGGAAGTGCGCTGGGGTGCGAGTAGTCCGCGCTGCTCCCATAGCCGCAGGGATTGAATGGGCGCCCCAGACAGCTCGGCGACCACTGAGATCGCATAGACCGCCCGGTCGGAATCCGGACCGGGCGGCTGGGTGGAGTCAGTCATCGGTGGCCCAATCGCCCCTCGTGGAGTCGGAAGAAAAAAACTTCTGTCGGATACTTGCGAAACACACTCTACACCGGCTATATAAAAACTATGCCATTTGGCATAGATCTACTGACCGTCAGAACAACGAGTTAAGAGTGTTGGAGGTGGCCACCATGTTGGTTCGCAGCGACCCTTTTCGGGATCTGGACCGCTTCACCCAGCAGGTGCTCGGAACAGCAGCTCGCCCGGCCGTCATGCCGATGGATGCGTGGCGCGAGGGTGAGGAGTTCGTGGTCGAGTTCGACTTGCCTGGCATCGATGAACAATCGCTGGATCTCGACATTGAACGCAACGTCGTGACCGTGCGGGCACAACGCCCCGATGTCGATGCAGGCCGAGAAATGCTGGCTACGGAAAGGCAACGCGGGGTGTTTTCTCGACAGCTGGTGCTGGGCGACAATCTCGACACCGAACGCATCCAGGCCGCATACCGGGCGGGGGTGCTACGGCTTCGCATCCCGGTAGCCGAGAAGGCCAAGCCCCGCAAGATCGCCATCGATCACCAGGGCGGTGATCACGACTCGGCATTCAATTCTGCGCGGGTCATCAACGCCTGATTGGCCGGTGCAATGCTGACAACGACAAGCCCAGCGTGCGCGGTAGCGGCGCCGGCACGCGAAGACCATCCCGCCGAGCAGACCGCGGATCATCTGCTCGCGCCTGAGGTGGTCGGGTTGTTTGCCGAAGTCGACGCCATCCTGTGCGCTGCGGCCCAGGGGCTGATCCCCCCGTGTCAGCCACCGGCACCACCAGCCACCGGATGCGCCTGCCCCCTCAGGCCCCGGTTGGCTGGTCGGGCCACCGAGTGCTCGGTTCACAGAAAGCACCGCCCACAGCACGAGGTGTGGCCGGTGCAGCGCAGTCCCCCGGAACCGGGCCGCGCGACATAGACGAAAGGAGGTATCGCATCACTCTTGTCACAGGCAAGCCGCCCCGGTGCGCACATACACGGCGTTCGTCGCGATGGACACGCCAAAGCTCGTGCGAGCAACCATCTGCCCGGGGCGGCTTCTGCCTGTCCAGCGACGACGATGCTAGGTCACCAATCCAGACCTGGCGGTCACTGCTCAACGCCCCGTATAGCTGCAAAATCCACACCTGTGCGCCGGGCAAACGAACGCGCGGCTAGACCATTCAAGTCCGCGTGACTCCATGACCATCGCTACCGGACGGCCACTGCTTCCGGCACGCAACGTGGCGGACTTGCCGCTTCGACCCGCGGACGATTTGTGGGATCGACCAGAAACCCGGCTCTACCGCTATTGGGTACTTACTGAGTGCACTAAACAGGGGCGGATGCAATGGGAAAGATTTCTTGGTTCCTGCGACTACTCGGCACGGCACGGTCGCTGGTTCACTCCTCGCCCTGACCACACCAACAAAACTACGTTCCCAGCCATCACGCCTCACGACCTACGCCACACGGCAGCAAGTCTCGCCGTCAGCGTGCGCGCCAATGTGAAGGCCGTCCAGCGGATGCTCGGCCACGCGAAGGCGGTCAATGACTCTCGATACCTACGCAGATCTACTTGACGAGGATTTGGATGAAGTGGCGGACCGCCTCGAAGCAGCCATCCAAGCTACTGCGGACGGCCTCGAAAACCTGATGGGCAGCTAACGCCCTGAACTGCTCAAACTCTGTGGAGCTAAGGGGAATCGAACCCCTGACCTTCTCGATGCGAACGAGACGCGCTACCAACTGCGCTATAGCCCCTTGACCGATCAGAAGGCTACCAGGAAGACCTGCGCCGACTGAAACCGGTGGTCACTGACCCGACGCGCGCGGCAGGTCATAGTGCCGCGAGTAGGACGCGTACTCCAGGTGCTCGAAGATCGGGTCCTCGTCGTCGATCTCCAGGACGGCAGCTCCGGGGCGACGCAGCCGGGAGGGCACCACGTCGAAATCACCGTCCTCGGTGTTCTCGACACCGAGCCGGGACCGCATCATGCGCTGCGCGCGACGACGCCTCAGCTGCTCCTCGATACGGGTCTGGCGTCGCAGGTAGGCCAGGTACAGCACAGTGATGGCGCCGGCCGCACCGGCGGCCCACCACATCGTCGGCGACAGCACCAGCGACAGCACCACGGCGAGCACCAGCACCACGGACATGGCCAGCAGCATCCGCTTGCGGAAGGTGTACTTGCGGGCGCTGACGGCCTGCGCGGTCTTGGATTCGTACCGGTTGCGCCGCGCGGACGCCCTCGAGTCGGCGAGTTCGGGCTCCTCGCCATCGATGTCGTCGAGGCCGTCCTCGGCCTCCAGGCCCGAGGTGTCCTCGACGTACTCGTAGTCGTCGTCGCTCAGATCATCGGTTTCGGTGGACTCCTGCGCAGCCTCGGGCGCCGCGGGCTGCTCGGCCTCGGGCGTCTCGAAATCCAGTGTCAGCTCTTCGTCTTCGGGCGCCTCGGGCGTCTCGGTGTGCAGCGAACCGACCGGCAGCGCACCGGAGTCCTCGTCGACGACATCGACATCGAGGTACGGCGACTCGGCGGGCTCCTCGGCCGCGGCGGCGAGCACCACGGCACGCTTGCGGGACGGTTCGTCGTCGAATTCGGCCTGCAGATCGGCGTCGAATTCGGCGTCATCCTCGGCGGTGGGCTTCCAGTCCGGATCACCGCGATGGCCGGCGCTCGCGCGCGGCCGCCGCAACCGGGCGTTGCGTCCCGAATTGAGCACGCGGGTAGCCAACGCGACGTCGCTGGTGCGCCGCACGTTGTCGCGCTTGCTCACCAGCATCGGCACCAGCACAAAAAGCCAGAGAACGACGAGGGAGATCCACAACAGAGATTGGGGGATGCTTGGCATGATGCCTGCTCCTTTCCCCTTCAGGCTAGGTCCGTGACCTGCGCATCCGTCCGCGGCGCGCCGAGGTCAATTACACACCTGTAATTCGCCGGATACAAGCACCATTAGCCACATAAGTCACACAAGTAACAATTCGTGTCGCTGGGAATGGCCGAAACACGCGTTTCTGGGGCATTTGCGGCCGCGAGAACCCCGGGTACGCGAGTTTCGCCGAAAACCGTCAGGTCCAGCTGGCCCGGCCGGTCCGCACCAGCGCCGCCGCCACCGACCCGACGACCTCCTCGATGGTGATCGCCACCAGCAGGTGATCACGCCACCCCCCGTCGACATCGAGATACCGCTTGAGCAGGCCTTCCTCCCGAAAACCCACCTTGGCCAGCACCGCCCGGCTGGCCACGTTCTCCGGCCGCACGGTGGCCTCCACCCGGTGCAGCATCACCGGTCCGAACGCATGGTCCAAGCCCAACGCCAGCGCCGCCGTCGCCACCCCGCCGCCGGTGGACTGCTTGGTGACCCAGTAGCCGATCCAGGCCGACCGCAGCGCTCCGTGGGTGACATTGCCGATCGTGATCTGGCCGGCGAACTGGCCGTCGAGTTCGATGACCCACGGCAACATCCGGCCGCGCCGGGCCTCACCCCGCAGCCCCGAGCACACCGCAGGCCACGACGAAAGTGCATGGCGCGCCTCCCAACTCACCTCGGAGCTGGGCTCCCACGGCTCCAGATGCGCCCGCTCTGCCAACCGCAGCCGGCTCCACTGCGAGCCGTCACGCAGCCGCACCGGGCGCAACGTCACCACCCCGGCGGGCACCCGCAACGGTCCGACCGGCACTGGCCAGCCCGGGTGCGCCGGACTGGTACGCCAGCGATTCACGCGGTTGCCTCGCAGGCTCGGCTCCCGCGTGCCTGCCCTCGGTTCGCTCCGCAAGCGTCGCTCACGGCCGGTCAGCCGCGTTGTGCCAGGAAGGCGACGTCGACGACCTCGCCGGTACGGATCTGCTCGGCCTCACTGGGCACCACGACAAGGCAGTTGGCCTCGGCCAGGGTGGCCAGCAGATGCGAGGACGCCCCGGGCGCGCCGCCGAGGGCCTGCACCAGGTACTCACCGGTGTCCTGATCGCGCATCAGCTGACCGCGCAGGTAGCCCTTGCGGCCGGCGACCGAGGTGATCGGGGCCAACGTCCGCGCCTGGATGACCCGGCGCAGCGGTTGCCGCTTGCCCAGCGACATCCGGATCAGCGGCCGCACCATCACCTCGAACACCACCAGCGCGCTGACCGGGTTGGCCGGCAGCAGGAAGACCGGCACCCCGTCGCGGCCCAGCTGCCCGAAACCCTGCACCGAGCCCGGATGCATCGCGATGCGCGCCACTTCCATCTCGCCGAGTTCGGCGAGCACGGTGCGCACGGACTCGGCCGCCGCCCCACCGACCGCGCCGGCGATCACGACGACCTCCGAGCGGCCGATCTGCCCCTCGACCACCTCGCGCAGCTTGGCGGGATCCGTGTCGACGATCCCGACGCGGTTGACCTCGGCGCCGGCATCGCGACCCGCCGCGGCCAGGGCGTAGGAGTTCACGTCGTAGACCTGGCCATTGCCCGGTGTGCGGGACACGTCGACCAGCTCGCCACCCACCGACAGCACCGACATCCGCGGGCGCGGATGCACCATCACCTTGTCGCGTCCGACCGCCGCGAGCAGGCCCACCTGCGCGGCGCCGATGATGGTGCCGGCCCGCACGGCCACGTCACCGGGCTGCACATCGTCACCGGTGCGCCGCACATAGGCGCCGGAGCGCACACCGCGCAGCACCCGCACCCGGGACTGACCACCGTCGGTCCAGCGCAGCGGTAGCACGGCATCGGCCAACGTCGGCATCGGCGCGCCGGTCTGCACACGAGCCGCCTGTCGCGGCTGCAACCGGCTCGGAGTGCGGGCGCCCGCCTCGATCTCACCCACCACCGGCAGGCTGACCTCGCGATTCAGTCCCTCGTCGTCGGTGCCGCCGACCGACAGCACGTCGACACTGCGCACCGCGTAGCCGTCGATGGCGGCCTGATCGAACCCGGGCAGCGGTCGTTCGGTGACGACTTCCTCCGCGCACATCAAACCCTGGGATTCGGCGATCGCCACCCGGACCGGCCGCGGCGCCACCGCAGCGGCCGCTACTCGAGCCTGCTGCTCCTCAACCGAACGCACCGCACGCCTTTCTCCTCTTCGAAGACCCGCCGTGCGTCGTCAGTTGTCGGCCAGGCCCAATCGCTCGACCAACCAGCGCCGGAGTTCCGGTCCGTAGTCGTCGCGCTCTAGCGCAAAGTCAACCGCAGCCTTGAGGTAGCCGCCGGGATTTCCCAAGTCGTGTCGGGAGCCGCGGTGCACCACGACGTGGACCGGATGCCCCTCGTCGATCAGCAGGGCGATGGCATCGGTGAGCTGGATCTCGCCGCCGACACCGCGGTCGACGCGGCGCAACGCGTCGAAGATCGCGCGGTCGAGCACGTATCGGCCGGCCGCGGCGTACGGCGACGGCGCATCCTCGGCCTTGGGCTTTTCGACCATGCCCTTGACCTTCAGGACGTTCGGGTTGGCCGCATCGGGCACCACCTCGACGTCGAAGACGCCGTACGCACTGATCTCATCGCCGGGCACCTCGATGGCGCACAGCACCGAACCGCCGCGCTTGGCGCGCACCTTCGACATGGTCTCCAGCACCCCGGTGGGCAGCACCAGATCGTCGGGCAACAGGACCGCGATGGCGTCCTCGTCGGGCAGCAGCTTCTCCTCGACGCAGCCGACGGCGTGGCCGAGGCCCAACGGCTCGGCCTGGACCACCGACTCGACCTTGATCAGAGCGGGAGCACGACGCACCTTCTCCAACATGACGTGCTTGCCGCGGGCCTCCAGGGTGCCCTCGAGGATGAGGTCCTCGACGAAGTGCGCGACGACACCGTCCTTGCCCTCGGAGGTGATGATGATCAGCCGCTCGCCACCTGCTTCGGCAGCCTCGGCGGCCACCAGCTCGATACCGGGGGTGTCCACCACCGGCAGCAGTTCCTTGGGAACCGTCTTGGTCGCCGGCAGAAAACGCGTCCCCAGACCCGCCGCGGGGACCACTGCCGTCCGCGGGATCGGTACCTGTGCCTGTGTCATCGTTGACACAGTAATGCCCATTGGGGGTTCAGGCGAAGGGTGTCGGCGCAAACGTGGCAACTCTGACAAAACCGGCGCTCAGAACTAAGATTCTCGCGGCTCGCCGGGCACTCTCGGCATCGGATCGGGCAACCGAAACCCGTTCCCTGCAAACGCAAGTATCCGAACTTACCGTCGATGTGCACACCGTGGGGGCCTACATACCCGTCGGTTCCGAACCCGGCGCCGACAGCGAATCGGTACCGCTGCTGGACAACCTCACCGGCGTGCGGATCCTGCTGCCGATCGCCCGCACCGGCCAACCCATGCAGTGGGCGCTCTACCGGCCCGGCGAGCTGGTCGGGGCCCCGTTCGGGCTGCGCGAGCCCGCGCCGCCGTGGCTACCATCCGAGGCGATCGCCGAGGCGAGCGTGCTGCTGGTGCCCGCGCTGGCCGTCGCCCGCGACGGCACCCGACTGGGCCGCGGTGCCGGCTTCTACGACAGGGCACTGACACTGGCCGACCCGGCCGCCGACCTGATCGCCGTGGTCCGCGATGACGAATTGCTCGACGAGGTGCCCGCCGAACCCCACGATGTGCCGATGACGCATGCGCTGACGCCGGGCCGGGGGCTGGTGCGATTGGGAATGACGGGGCCCACATAGCGGTTCTGGCACTTGGGCCGGTAGAGTGCCAATTAGTTTGACTGTCTCGGAGGTTGTCGTGCCTACCTATTCCTACGCGTGTACCGAGTGTGACAATCGGTTCGACGTGGTCCAGGCGTTCAGTGACGATTCGCTGACCGCCTGCCCGAAGTGCAACGGACGGCTGCGCAAGCTGTTCGGCAAGGTGGGCGTCGTGTTCAAGGGCAGCGGCTTCTACCGCAATGACAGCCGCGGTGCCTCGACGTCGACCGACTCGAGCTCCACCTCCAAGAGCGGCGAGAGCTCGTCGTCCTCCAGCAGCTCCTCGGACTCGGGGTCCTCCTCGTCCTCCAGTTCGTCGAGCACGGCGGCCTCGTCATCGTCTTCCTCGTCATCGTCTTCCTCGACCACCAGCAGCTCGACGCCGGCCGCCGCCTCCAGCTGAGTTATCCACAGGCCCGCCGCAACGGGCTGTCCGGCAGCGTGATGTCGTCCTAGCGTTGGCTGGTGGGGGAATCACTGAATCCATCGGCCCTGAGCCGGCTGCGCGCGTCACTTCGTCCCGACTGGACCCGTACGGTTACGGCCCGGCGCATCGCCGCCGGGCTGCTCGTGATCCTGGCTGCAGTGGCCGCGCTGCGCCCCGATCCCGCCGCCGAACGCGCCGACATCGTGGTCGCCATCGCGGACCTGGCCCCCGGCGAGCCGCTCACACCGGACGATGTCGCGCTCGAATCCCGTTTGGCGGCAACCGTTCCCGATGGCGCGTTATCCGATATCGAACAAGTGGTGGGCGCCCACCTGACCGGGCCGGCCCGCCGCGGGGAAGTGCTTACCGACGTCCGACTGCTCGGGTCCCGGCTGACCGAGGCGACGGCCGGACCGGACGCCCGGATCGTGCCCGTCCCGTTGGCCGACGAGGCCCTCGTCGAGCTGATCCGTCCGGGCGATGTGGTGGACGTGCTGGCCGCCGGGGAGGGACTGGACACCACACCGGAGGTGATCGCGACCCGCGCCGTGGTGGCCATGGTCTCGGCCGAGCCGTCCGGACCGGCCGGTGCGACGCAGCG
Organism: Mycobacterium sp. C31M; assembly: GCF_053345865.1. Taxonomy (NCBI): domain Bacteria; kingdom Bacillati; phylum Actinomycetota; class Actinomycetes; order Mycobacteriales; family Mycobacteriaceae; genus Mycobacterium; species Mycobacterium sp. C31M. The sequence goes on from NZ_JBKFAX010000011.1 coordinate 10,374, forward strand.
GGTCGTCCTGGTGGTGTTGCCCCGCCAGGCCGCGAACGCCGTCGCCGGCGCCGCGCTCACCGGGCACATCACGGTCACATTTCACTGACCCCACCCCGACGGCCTGTTCGGTTACTGTTTCCCCACACACCGATCTGCTGGAAGGGTCCCGCATGTTGAAGGGTTTCAAAGAGTTCCTGCTGCGCGGGAACATCATCGATCTGGCCACCGCGGTCGTCATCGGTACCGCATTCACCGCACTGGTCACGGCGTTCACCGATAGCATCATCCAGCCGCTGATCGACCGGATCGGCGCCGGCGGAGATTCCGATTACGGCATCCTGCGCATTCCGATCGGCGGCGACCAGACCATCGACCTGAACGTGCTGCTGTCGGCGACCATCAACTTCGTCCTGATCGCGGCCGTCGTCTACTTCATCATCGTGCTGCCGTTCAGCAAGTTCCGTAAGGAAAAGGAAGAGACGGTCGAGGCCGAGGTGGTTCTGCTGACCGAGATCCGCGATCTGCTGGCTCAGCGCCCCGGGCCGACGGCCGAGCAGCGCCTCGACCCGGATGTGCCCAAGTCCTGACCGCAGAACACAGAAACGCCCGGCTGGTGACCGCCGGGCGTTTTCTGTATGAGGTTCAGGTGCGGATCACCAGTCGCCGATCGGCGGGCTGAACACGAAGGCACCGTTCGAGTCGAGGTTGAACGGTGCAGACCGGGTGCCGGGCACAGCCTTGACGGTGTCGACGTGCACACCCTCGCCCTGCGCATGCACGATGCCCGCATCAGCGGAGCGGGTGTCAAGGAAGCCGCGGGCCTCGCCGTAATCGGCGACGCGCAGCGCGTTGTCATCGACCACGAGGGCCTGCCGGCTGGTCACATACGGTGCGGGCGCGGACTCCTGGACCTCGGCACCGGCGGTCCCCGCACCCAGACCTGCAAGGACGGCCGCTCCGGCGAACGAACCGATGCCGAGCGCTGCGAACTTCTTCGACAATGCCATGACCACCACTTTCCGAGCTGTTTCCCAGTGTTAACACCTGGTGTCCCAATAGTAGCGTGCGCACCGTCGCAGAGTTGCCGCTTCTCCGGAGCGTCTGGCAAAGCAGAACGCCCGGTCGGGGATTCCGGCCGGGCGCTACGCTACGACTGAGGCGTTACGTGATGATCACCAGTCGCCGATCGGCGGGCTGAACACGAACGAACCGTTGGACTCCAGGTTGAACGGCGCCGAGGTCGTGCCCGGCACCGCCTTGACGGTGTCGACATGCACACCCTCACCCTGGGCGTGCACGATGCCGGCATCGGCCGACCGGGTGTCCAGGAAGCCACGGGCCTGACCGTAGTCGGCGACGCGCAGCGCGTTCTCGTCGATGACGACGGCCTGCCGGCTGGTGACGTACGGCGCCGGTGCGGACTCTTGGACTTCGGCGTTGGCGGTCCCCGCGTTCAGGCCCGCGAAAGCGGCGGCCATCGCACCCGCACCGAGCGCGAGAGCGGTGGGCTTCTTCAAGCTCCGAGTACGTCCAAAAGCATGCTTGGACATTCGGCACTTCCCTTCTGATGTCACGGCTGTCGGATTGAGCCCGTTGGCGATCAACAGTTTCCGGGCCCAGCACGAAAACGATCCTTACACGCCGGGAGCGAGTCTGCAGTGCAACGTCGCGCCGCTCGGAACAGGCCCGGACAGCAGAACACCCGGCCGGGAAACCCGGCCGGGTGCGCTGTCGAAAAAAGGGGAGGCTAGGCGTCGATCACCAGTCGCCGATGGGCGGGCTGAACTGGAACGAGCCGTTGGACTCCAGGTTGAACGGAGCCGCGGTCGTGCCCGGGACAGCCTTGACGGTGTCGACATGCACACCCTCGCCCTGCGCGTGGACGATGCCGGCGTCGCCGGAGCGGGTGTCCAGGAAGCCACGAGCCTGGCCGTAATCGGCGACGCGCAGTGCGTTGTCGTCGATCAGGATGGCCTGACGGCTGGTGACGTACGGCGCGGGCGCCGACTCCTGAACCTCAGCACTTGCGGTGGCGGCAGCGAAGCCCGCCAGCAGCGTGGCGCCGGCGAACGTACCGATGCCGACAACCGCGACCTTCTTGAATGCAGCCATGAATCGAACCTTCCGTTCTGGTTGGGTGCCCGGTGTCACTATGTGGCCCGCCTGTCGAAGCACGGACCACATAGCAACGTCGAGCTAGGAGCGAACGGTCAGTTCATGTTCCAGGGCGCACCGTAGGTGGTGACGCTGTCACCCTCGGCCGCGATCAGGCGGGCGTAGGGACGCAGCAGCACACCGCCGGCAGCACCGGTGACGGTGCCGTGAGCGTTGGACACGGCGACGGCACCCTCGGAGCCACCGACCTCAGCGGAGAAGGTCGCGACTTCCTGGATACCCGGGCCGTTGCCCAGGTCGGCGCTGATCGAGACACCGGGGAACAGCGGCGGGGTCACGATGGCCGGGATCAGGTCGAAGTCGACACCGAGCGGGCCGGCGTAGCCGTAGTCCTGACCGTCGAACGCGATGTTCGGGGTGGTGTAGCTGAAGTTGATGCCGACGCCCAGCGACCACGGGAAGCCGACCTGGTAGCCCAGCTCCAGGGTGCCCTCGAAGTCCTCAGCGTCCGGGCCGGAGACGATGTACTTCGCCTTGCCGGAGTGGAACCACTCGCGGGTCAGACGGTTGCGATCCAGCGGGAAAACACCGTTCAGGAAGGTGTCCCACTGCTGGATGGTGAGGGTCCGGTCCTTGCCATCCACGAGGCTGAGCTCGTTGTCCAGACCTGCGTTCGAGGTGCCCGTGCTCACGAACATCGCCGCGATTGCCGCGATCATCGCGAGAAACACCCGACTGATTGTCTTCATGTTCTCCCTAAGCTGTGCCGACGGTTGTTGTCCACCGTGTTTTTGATGTGCCACCCCGGCCCTGACCGAAGTTTCACACCCCGCAAGATCTTCATGTGACCGGAATTAGAAACTCCACATTTAGTTCTTACGGTTTGCTCATCGTTGACAGGAGCAACATAACGGTGCGGCATCCACCCGGCAACGCGAGCCGCCCGATCGACTGACGCGGCCGGACCCCCCACAGTTGTTTGCTGCACGAACCCGACGGTAGGAACCGGGGCCGCCTGAGCAGCGGATCAAGATAGCGCGTCGCTATTTGCCCCGCACGCATGGGCAGATACGAAGAACGGCTGGAATCAGGACGATTCCAGCCGTTCGAAGGGAAATCACAGCTCAGCCGTGGTGTGGCGGCACGTTGTCGCGCAGCCAGTGGTCCCGATCCGAATTTTCCTCACGATGATCGCTGTCGCGCTCGTCACGGGTGGTACTCGGAAGTTCCTCTCCGAAGACCGCGTTAACTACATCTCGCGAAGGCCGCCGGGGCTCGGTCACAGTCGGCACTCGCATGTGACGAACATCACAACAAGCGGGAGAAGTCCGTTCACCTGGACGTAACCTGCGGACCCCGAAAAGGGTGCGCGGACCTGCATGATTGTCATTCCGAGACCATCCACGAAGGGGTCAGATGTCCAGCCGGGACAGCTGGCCGATCACCTGGACCGCGAGCGGACCGAGGGTGGCCATGCCGTCACGCACCGCCGCCCGCGAGCCCGCGATGTTGACCACCAGCGTGCTGCCCGAGATACCGGCGAGCCCGCGGGACACCCCGGCATCGACGATGCCGGCCGACAGACCGGAGGCACGCAACGCCTCGGAGATACCCAGCAGCTCGCGGTCGAGCAGTTCGACGGTCGCCTCGGGTGTGACATCGCGGGGGCTCACCCCGGTGCCGCCGACCGAGATCACCAGATCCACTCCGCCGATCACCGCGGTGTTGAGCGCGTTGCGGATTTCCACCTCGTCGGCCGAAACCACCACCACCCCGTCGACCAGGAAGCCGCTCTCCCCCAGTAGCTCGGTGACCAACGGTCCGCTGTGGTCTTCTTCGTCGCCGTGCGCTGTCCGATCGTCGACGACGACGACGAGCGCGCGGCCGACCAACTCCCCTGGTTGTTCCATGCCGCCCACCGTATATCCGCCTGATGACAACGAGGCAGTCAAGGTGGCCGCCAGTTCGGTCACGGTCGCGGGGTCGAGTTCCAGTTCGCCGTTCACTGCGCGGCCTTGCCCAACGTCACATCCATGGTCTGCGAGCCGCCGGGACCGTCGAAGGTCAAGGTGACCTTGGTGCCGGGCGCCTTCGAGCGCACCGCGGCCACCAGGGCATCGGCACTGTTGATCACCCGGCCGTCGACCTTGGTGACCACCACACCGCTGGGCAGGCCGGCCGCGGCGGCCGCACCGCCCTCGGTGACCTCGACGATCTTGGCGCCGTCGACCGAGGCGTCATTGCCCACCTGCACACCCAGCGAGGCATGCGAGGCGGTGCCGCTCTGCACCAGTTCGTCGGCGATCCGCTTGGCCTGGTCGACCGGGATGGCGAAGCCCAGCCCGATCGAACCGCTCTGCGATTCGGCCGACGACCCGCCCAGGGTCGCGATGGCCGAGTTCACGCCCACCAGCTCACCGTTCATGTTGACCAATGCACCACCGGAGTTACCGGGGTTGATCGCGGCGTCGGTCTGGATGGCGTCCAGCACGGTGTTCTGGTTGCGGCTGTCGCCGCCGGCGGCCACCGGCCGGTTCAGCGCGCTGACGATGCCCACGGTGACGGTGCCCTCCAGGCCCAGCGGCGAGCCGATCGCGACGACATCCTGGCCGACCCGCAGGTCCGCGGAGGATCCGAGCGCGATCGGGGTCAGATCGGAGACGCCTTCGGCGCGGACGACGGCAATATCACTGCTGGGATCGGTCCCGACCACCGTGAACGGCGCGGTGCGACCGTCGGCGAAGGTCACCTTGGTCTGCGGCCGGCCACCCGGTGCGTCACCGGCGGCCACCACGTGGTTGTTGGTGAGGATCAGCCCGTCGCTGGACAGGATGATGCCCGACCCCTCCTCCGACGCCCGGCCCATGTTGGTCTCCAGCTTCACGACGCTGGGCACCACCTTGGCCGCCACCTGCTCGACGGTGCCTGCGGGCACACTGGCCGCCGGCATCCCCGGCGTGGCACCGCCGCTGGAGAAGCTGGTGGACGGCTGATCGGGGGTCGCCAGCACCGCGACACCGCCGCCGATACCGGCCGACACCACCGCGATGGCGACCGCGCCCGCCACCAAAACACCTGCCCGCGAACGCTTCTGCGACTGCTGCGGGGTCTGCGACGGCCGGTACGGGTCGTACTGCGGCCGGGGCTGCTGCTGGGTCGGATTGGGCTGCGGCTGCCGGGCGTAGCGCCAGTCGTAGGGCTGCTGCTGCGAGTAACCACCGGTGTAACCCGTCGACCGCCCCTCGTAGCCGTGCTCGTACCCGCCCGGGCCGTTACCCGGTTGGGACGGAGGCGGGGTGTACCTCGGGTGGTTCGTCATAGGTGTCGGCGCTCTTTCTATTGGCTTCTATTGGCGGTTCAGTCACTACGTACAACGCATCGGACGGACCCACAGTGCCGAATCGGGCTGAGAATCCACTTAGAGAAATAGCCGGTGGCTCCCCATGAATTCCCCAAGAATTCCCCACAGTTTTGTCTGTCGACGTCGTCAATTGTCGGCGCTGAGCGGCACGCCGTCCAACGATTACTCCCCGCGTGTCGGGATCGGCGCGGTGGCCGTACCGCTCTCGGGCAGCACCCGGCGACCCGGCAACACCACCCGGATCGAGGTACCTGGCGGATCCCCACCCGGCACCGCGTCCTCCACCTGAAGCGTCCCACCGTGTTTGAGGACGACCTGTTTGACGATGGCCAGCCCCAGCCCCGATCCGGGCATGGCGCGCGCCGAGGTCGACCGGTAGAACCGTTCGAAGACCAGCTCGCGTTCCGGGGCCGGGATGCCCGGCCCGGAATCGGTGATCGCCAGCTCGGCATGCAGGGCATCGCGCTGCCACAGCCGCACCAGCACCCGGGCATCGGGCGGGCTCCACTTGGCGGCGTTGTCCAAGATGTTCATGACGGCCCGCGACAGACCGGCAGCATCACCGTCGACCTGCCAGTCGATCATCTGCACGTCGAACTCAAGGTCGTTGCGGCGACGCCGAACTCGTTCCAGCGCCCGGTCCACCACATCGGGCAGGTCGACCTTCTCCCGGATCATGACACCGGCATCGTCACGGGTCAGATCCACCAAATCGCCCACCAGGGTGGACAATTCCTCGATCTGGGCGATCACATCGGCCTGCAGTTCGGCCATCTCGCCGTCGGGTAGCCGCGGCGCGCCGGGAGCCATCGCGGCCATCAACAACTCGACGTTGGTGCGCAGCGAGGTCAGCGGTGTACGCAACTCGTGGCCCGCGTCGGTGACCAGCCGGGCCTGCCGCTCCCGGGATTCGGCCAGCGCGCGCAGCATCATGTTGAACGAGTCGGTGAGGCGGGCCAGTTCGTCGGTGCCGACCACCGGGATCGGACGCAGATCGTCGGTGCGGGCCACCCGCTCGGCGGCCCGGGTCAGCCTGGCCACCGGTCGCAGGCCGGCCCGGGCGACCATGCCACCGGAGATCGCGGCCACCGCCATGCCCGAGGCGCCGACGATCGCGAGCACCGTGCCCAGCCGGTTGAGCAGCGCCAGGGTGGGCGCCAGGCTCTTGGAGATCAGCAGCGAGTTGCCGTCGGCCAGATGCACCGCCAACACCCGCTGGTTGTTGGCGGTGCGCAGCGACATCAGCAGATCACCCTGCACGACCGCCTTCTCGGGCGCTCCGAGCGGCAGCGTCTGGCCCTGCTGGTTGGCGGTGTAGATATAGCGGCCCGGGCTGACCAGCATGGCGTTGACATCCGAATAGGCCGTGCCCTCGATGGCCTTGCCCGGATCGGCCGCCAGCGACCCGCTCTCGATCAGCAGCTGGGCCCGGCTGTGCAGCTGGGTGTCGATATCGTCGTACACCGAGCGTGACACGACGGCGTAGACCGCGACGGCCATCAACACGACGACCATTGCGACCATCGACATGGCCAGCAGCATCACCCGCCAGCGCAGCGACACGGCACTGACTTCGCGGGTGTAGCGGCGCTGGGTGCCCTCGGTCTCGCGTCGGCGCAGCCGCAGCCTCACGGCGGAGTTTCACGCAGCACGTAACCGACGCCGCGCACGGTGTGGATCAGCCGGGGTTCACCCTCGGCCTCGGTCTTGCGGCGCAGGTAGCCGACGTAGACCTCGAGCGCATTGCCCGAGGTGGGGAAGTCGAAGCCCCACACCTCTTCGAGGATGCGACTACGGGTCAGCACCCGGCGCGGATTGGCGATCAGCATCTCCAGCAGCGAGAACTCGGTGCGGGTCAGGCTGATCGGCCGCTCCCCTCGGGTGACCTCCCGGGTGACCGGGTCCAGGCTCAGATCCGAGAAGGTGAGCGCCCGGTTCTCGGCTGCTTCCTCGGGCGCGGCCCGTCGGCGCAGCAGCGCCCGCATCCGGGCGAGCAGTTCCTCGAGTGCGAACGGCTTGGGCAGATAATCATCGGCACCGGCGTCCAGACCGGCGACACGCTCGGACACCGAGTCGCGCGCGGTGAGAACCAGAATGGGCAGATCGTCGCCGGTGCTGCGGAGATGCCGGCAGACCTCGAGGCCGTCGAGCCTCGGCATCATGACGTCGAGAACCAGGGCGTCCGGCCGATCGCTGGAAATCGCCTCGAGGGCCTCGACCCCGTCCTGAGCGAGATCGACGGAGTATCCGTTGAAGGAGAGCGACCGGCGCAGGGATTCGCGCACCGCGCGATCGTCGTCAACGACAAGAATGCGCACAGCCACAGTGTCGCCCCTCCATCTGAGAGCGACCTGAGAGGCGCGCCGTCCTACTTGCGGTCGAGGTCGACCAGGCCCAGGCGAGCGGCCTTGAGCAGGCGACGCGGCACCTTGTGCTGGGCACCGGCGACGGTGACGTTGACCAGGCCGGTGGCCTCGGTCTTCCACTGCGCGCGGCGGCTACGGGTGTTCGAGCGCGACATCCGGCGCTTGGGCACAGCCATGATCGGGATCTCCTCTTGCGGGGTTTCCGCCGCGCATACAACAGCGACGGCAATTTGCACTAAAGGATAGCCCGCACCGCCGGATGCCTCCAAACCGCCGAACCTCGACGGCCGCTACGCAAGACTGGGATACCGACCAATCGAGCCTGACCCCCTTGACGCGGTACCGTCGGTACCGACTAACCTACCTACCGGTTGGTCGGAGGGCGATGGGAGTGCGAGTGGCGTTGGCTGCAGTGCGGATCGGCAACTGCTCGGGGTTCTACGGAGACCGCCTGTCCGCCATGCGCGAGATGCTCGCCGGCGGTGACCTGGACTATCTGACCGGTGACTATCTGGCCGAGCTGACCATGCTGATCCTGGCCCGCGACCGCGCCCGCAACGCCGAGCTGGGATACGCCAAGACCTTCCTGCGCCAGCTCGACGACACCCTGGGCCTCGCGCTCGACCGGGGCGTGAAGATCGTGACCAACGCCGGCGGACTCAACCCCGCCGGGCTGGCCACCGCGGTCCGGGCACTGGCCGACCGGTTGGGACTGGCGGTCAACGTCGCGCACGTCGAGGGCGACGACCTGGTCACCCGGGCCGACGAGCTCGGCTTCGGCTCGATGCTGGCGGCCAATGCTTACCTGGGCGCCTGGGGCATCGTCGACTGCCTGAACTCCGGGGCCGACGTGGTGGTCACCGGCCGGGTGACCGACGCCTCGGTGGTCGTCGGCCCGGCCGCAGCCCACTTCGGCTGGACCCGCACCGACCATGACTGTTTGGCCGGGGCCGTCGCCGCCGGACACATCATCGAATGCGGTACCCAGGCCACCGGGGGCAACTACTCGTTTTTCACCGAGATCGCGGACCTGCGCAACCCGGGCTTCCCGATCGCCGAGATCTCGGCCGACGGTTCCTCGGTCGTCACCAAGCACGCCGGCACCGGCGGACTGGTCAGCACCGGCACTGTCACCGCACAGCTGCTCTATGAGATCACCGGTGCCCGCTACACCAATCCGGACGTCACGCTGCGGATGGACTCGGTGACGCTCAGTCAGGACGGGCCGGACCGGGTGCGGGTGTCCGGTGTCCGCGGGGAGGCCCCGCCGCCGACGCTGAAGGTGTCACTGAACAGCATCGGCGGCTTCCGTAATGCGACCACCTTTGTGCTGACCGGGCTGGACATCGATGCCAAGGCCGATCTGCTGCGCGAGCAGTTGGAGGGCTCGCTAAAAGTGCGACCCGCCGAGCTGGTGTGGACACTGGCCCGCACCGATCATCCCGACGCCGATACCGAGGAGACCGCCAGCGCGCTGTTGCACTGCGTCGTCCGCGATCTCGACGCGAGCGTCGTGGGCCGTCAGTTCTCCTCCGCTGCAGTCGAACTCGCACTGGCCAGCTATCCCGGCTTCACCTCGACGGCACCACCGGGTGATGGTCAGATCTACGGGGTGTTCACCCCCGGGCACGTCGACGCCACCCTGGTACCGCATGTGGCGGTGCACGCCGACGGCACCCGCGTCGCCATCGAGCCGGCCACCGACACGCTGGAACTGGCCCCCGTCGCGGAACCCGTGCTGCCCGAACCGCTTCCGGCCGGCCCGACCGTGCGGGCCCCGCTCGGGCGCATCGCCGGGGCCCGCAGTGGCGACAAGGGCGGGTCCGCCAACGTCGGCGTCTGGGTCCGGACCGATGACGAATGGTCCTGGCTGGCACACACTCTGACCGTCGACGCGCTGCGCGACCTGCTTCCCGAGACCGCCGACCTGCCGGTGACCCGGCACCTGCTACCCCAGCTGCGAGCCGTCAACTTCGTCATCGAGGACATCCTCGGCCGCGGGGTGGCGTATCAGGCCCGCTTCGACCCGCAGGCAAAGGGACTCGGCGAATGGCTGCGATCCCGTCACGTCGACATTCCGGAAAGGCTGTTGTGATGCGAGGCACGAGCGAGGACCGGAGCAAGAGAGCCGAGCGATGAGGACAAGCTTGTGACACCTATTTGGCATGCACCCGAGCGCGAGGAACTGCGCAAGACGGTCCGCGCGTTCGCCGACCGCGAGATCCTGCCGCACGCCGACGAGTGGGAACGCACCGGCGAGCTACCCCGCGAATTGCATCGCAGCGCCGGGGATGCCGGACTGCTGGGCGCCCCGTACCCGGAGTCGGTCGGCGGGGGCGGCGGCGACGGCGCCGACGCGGTGATCATCTGCGAGGAACTGCACCAGGCCGGTGTCCCGGGCGGGGTGTTCGCCTCGTTGTTCACCTGCGGGATCTCGGTGCCGCACATGATCGCTTCCGGCGATCAACGCCTGATCGACACCTATGTGCGGCCCACCCTGGCCGGAGAACTGATCGGCGCGTTGGCGATCACCGAACCGGGCGGCGGGTCCGATGTCGGGCACCTGACCACCCGTGCGGTCCGCGAGGGTGACGAGTACGTGGTCAACGGCGCCAAGACCTACATCACCTCCGGGGTGCGTGCCGACTACGTGGTGACCGCGGTACGCACCGGCGGACCCGGGGCCGCCGGGGTCTCCCTGATCGTCATCGACAAACCCAGCGAAGGGTTCGAGGTGGTGCGCAAGCTGGACAAGATGGGTTGGCGCTCAAGCGATACCGCTGAACTCGCGTTCACCGATGTGCGGGTGCCCGCGGGCAACCTGATCGGCTCGGAGAACTCCGGCTTCCTGCAGATCGCCGACGCGTTCGTCGCCGAACGCGTCGGACTGGCGGTGCAGGCGTACTCGAGCGCGCAGCGCTGTCTCGACCTCACCGCGCAGTGGTGCCGCGACCGGGAGACCTTCGGCCGACCGCTGATCAGCAGGCAGTCGGTGCAGAACACGTTGGCGGACATGGCCCGCCGCATCGATGTCGCCCGGGTCTACACGCAGCGCATCGTGGAACGCCAGCTCGCCGGGGATCAGAATCTGATCACCGAGGTCTGCTTCGCCAAGAACACCGCCGTCGAGGCGGGCGAATGGGTGGCCGATGCGGCCGTCCAACTGTTCGGCGGCATGGGCTACATGACCGGCACCGAGGTCGAACGGCAGTACCGGGATATGCGCATCCTCGGTATCGGAGGCGGCACCACCGAGATCCTCACCGCGTTGGCCGCCAAAACGCTCGGGTACCAGTCATGACCACCCTGAAGTCCACCCTCGACCCGCGGTCGGGGGCCTACACCGAGGCTGCCGACGCCATGACGGTCAAGCTCACCGAACTGGCCGCCGAACATGACCGCGCCCTGGCCGGCGGTGGCACCAAATACGTGCAGCGCCACCACGCCCGCGGCAAGCTGACCGCCCGCGAACGGGTCGAACTGCTGGTGGACCCGGACTCCCCCTTCCTGGAACTGAGCCCACTGGCCGCCTGGGGCAGCGACTTCACCGTCGGCGCCAGCGTGGTGACCGGCATCGGGGCGGTCGAGGGTGTCGAATGTCTGATCGTCGCCAACGACCCGACGGTCAAGGGCGGCACCAGCAACCCGTGGACGCTCAAGAAGATCCTGCGCGCCAACCAGATCGCGATGGAGAACCGGCTACCGGTCATCTCGCTGGTCGAGTCCGGTGGCGCCGACCTGCCCACCCAGAAGGAGATCTTCATACCGGGCGGGCGGATGTTCCGCGACCTGACCCGACTGTCGGCCGCCGGCATCCCGACCGTCGCCTTGGTCTTCGGCAACTCCACCGCCGGCGGCGCGTATGTGCCCGGCATGTCCGATCACGTCGTGATGATCAAGGAACGGTCCAAGGTGTTCCTGGCCGGTCCACCGCTGGTGAAGATGGCCACCGGCGAGGAATCCGATGACGAATCCCTCGGCGGTGCCGAGATGCACGCTCGCACTTCCGGTCTGGGCGACTATCTGGCCAACGACGAGTTGGACGCCATCCGCATCGGGCGTCGGATCGTCGCCCGGCTGAACTGGCGCAAACAGGGTCCGCAACCGGTCGCGGTCACCGAACCACTGTTCGACGCCGAGGAACTGCTCGGTATCGTCGGCGCCGACCTGCGCATCCCGTTCGACCCGCGTGACGTCATCGCCCGCATCGTGGACGGGTCGGATTTCGACGAGTTCAAACCGCTCTACGGCTCATCGTTGGTCACCGGTTGGGCCGCCCTGTACGGCTACCCGGTCGGCATCCTGGCCAACGCCCGCGGTGTGCTGTTCAGCGAGGAGTCGCAGAAGGCCACCCAGTTCATCCAGTTGGCCAACCGGGCGAACACGCCATTGTTGTTCCTGCACAACACCACCGGCTACATGGTCGGCAAGGCCTACGAGGAGGGCGGGATGATCAAACACGGATCGATGATGATCAATGCCGTCTCCAACTCGACGGTGCCGCACATCTCGCTGCTGATCGGCGCCTCCTACGGCGCCGGGCACTACGGGATGTGCGGACGAGCCTACGATCCACGTTTCCTGTTCGCCTGGCCGAGTTCGAAATCCGCGGTGATGGGTGGCACCCAACTGGCCGGGGTGCTCTCGATCGTGTCCCGCGCCGCCGCCGAAGCCCGCGGGCAGCAGGTCGACGAGGCCGCCGACGCCGCACTGAAGGCCGCGGTCGAAGCCCAGATCGAGGCCGAATCGCTGCCCATGTTCCTGTCCGGCCGGCTCTACGACGACGGGGTGATCGACCCCCGCGACACCCGGACGGTGTTGGGAATGTGTCTGTCCGCCATCGCCAGTGGACCGATCGAGGGGACGTCGAACTTCGGCGTCTTCCGGATGTAGGGGGCCCGCCGATGAGCGCTCGCGCGAAGAGGAGAAGGCGATGATCACACGAGTTCTCGTCGCCAACCGAGGTGAGATCGCCCGCCGGGTGTTCACCACCTGCCGCCGGCTCGGCATCGGTACGGTCGCGGTCTACACCGACCCCGACGCCGGTTCCCCGCACGTCACCGAAGCCGATATCCGGGTCCGCCTCGACGGCCGCAACGGCTACCTCGACACCACACAGTTGATCGCCGCCGCCATCACGGCCGGCGCCGACGCCATCCATCCCGGGTACGGGTTCCTGTCCGAAAACCCGGATTTCGCCGAGGCCGTCGCGGCGGCCGGCCTGGTCTGGATCGGCCCCCCGGTGGCGGCGGTCCGTGCGATGGGTTCCAAGATCGAGGCCAAGAAGCTGATGGCGGCCGCCGGTGTGCCGGTGCTGGAGCAGCTCGATCCGGAGACCGTGACCGCCGAGCAACTGCCGGTGTTGATCAAGGCGTCGGCCGGTGGCGGCGGCCGCGGCATGCGGGTGGTCCACGAGTTGACGGCGCTGACAGGCGAGGTCGCGGCGGCACAGCGGGAGGCCCAGTCCTCGTTCGGCGATCCAACGGTGTTCTGCGAGCGGTACCTGGCCGCCGGCCACCACATCGAGGTGCAGGTGATGGCCGATGCGCACGGCACGGTGTGGGCGGTCGGCGAACGCGAGTGTTCGATCCAGCGCCGGCATCAGAAGGTCATCGAGGAGGCGCCCGCCCCGCTGGTGGAGCGCACTACGGGCATGCGTGACAAGCTGTTCGAGGCCGCCCGACTGGCCGCCGTCGCCATCGGTTACACCGGGGCGGGCACCGTCGAGTTCATGGCCGACAGTCGCGGAGACTTTTTCTTCCTTGAGATGAACACCCGGCTGCAGGTCGAGCACCCGGTCACCGAGGAGACCACCGGCCTGGACCTGGTCGCGGTGCAGATCGACGTGGCCGACGGCGCGGCGCTGCACGCCGCACCGCCACCGGCGCGCGGCCATTCCATCGAGGCCCGGCTGTACGCCGAGGACCCGGCCAAGGGCTGGCAGCCTCAGGCCGGCACCGTGCACCGGTTCTCGGTTCCCGCTGCGCGCACCGCATTCGAGACACTGGGACGCACCGGCGTACGGCTGGACTCCGGTGTCGTGGACGGTTCGGTGGTGTCGGTGTTCTACGACCCGATGCTGGCCAAGGTGATCTCCTACGCCGATACCCGCGAACGGGCAGCCGCGGTGCTGGCCGAGGCGTTGGCGCACGCCCAGATCCACGGGGTGGGTACCAATCGTGATCTGCTGGTCAACGTGCTGCGGCATCCGGAGTTCCTGGCCGGCAACACCGATACGGCGTTCTTCGACACCCACGGCCTACCCGAACTGTCCGCCGCCCCGATCGCCGACGCCTCGCTGTCCGCAGTGGCCGCCGCGCTGGCCGATGCCGTCCACAACCGCAGCACGGCAACGGCATTCGCCGCGGCACCCAGCGGGTGGCGCAATCTGACCGCCGGCCATCAGACCCGCAGCTACCTCGACGCATCGGGTACCGAGATCCAGGTGCGCTACCGCGTCACCCGGGCAGGCGTGGATCTGCCCGACCATGCCGGGGTGACCCTGGTGTCCAGCACGCCGACGGCAGTGGTGCTCAGCATTGCCGGTGCCGAACAGCGCTACGACATCGCCCCCTACGGTCAGGACGTCTTCGTGGACTCGCCGGCCGGATCGGTGCGGCTGACCGTGGTGCCACGGTTCCCGGACCCGGATGCCGCGGTGGCGCACGGGTCGCTGCTGGCCCCGATGCCCGGATCGGTGGTCCGGGTGGGCGCCTCGTCCGGCGACGCGGTGTCCAAGGGGCAGCCGCTGATCTGGCTGGAGGCGATGAAGATGGAGCACACGATCGCCGCGCCGAGCGACGGTGTGCTCGCCGAACTCAATGTTCAAGCCGGTCAACAGATCGATGTCGGCACCGTGTTGGCCCGTATCCAAGGCCCGGAGTCGGGCCCAGACAAGGAGATGTCATGAGCTTCATCGAGACCGAGGAACAGCAGGCACTGCGCAAAGCAGTGGCCGCCATGTCGGCCAACTACGGTCAGGACTACTACCTGGAGAAGGCCCGGGCCGGTGAGCACACCACCGAGTTATGGTCCGAGGCAGGAAAACTCGGCTTCATCGGGGTGAACCTGCCGGAGGAGTACGGCGGTGGCGGCGCAGGCATGTACGAGCTGTCCATGGTGATGGAGGAGATGTCGGCCGGCGGTTGCCCGCTGCTGATGATGGTGGTCTCCCCAGCCATCAACGGCACCATCATCGCCCAATTCGGCACCGAGGAACAGAAGAAGCGCTGGGTTCCCGGCATCGCCGACGGGTCGATCACCATGGCCTTCGCGATCACCGAACCCGACGCGGGTTCCAACAGCCACCGCATCACCACCACCGCCCGCCGCGATGGCAGCGACTGGATTCTGAAGGGGCAGAAAACCTTCATCTCCGGTATCGATCAGGCCCAGGCCGTGCTGGTCGTCGGGCGCACCGAGGACCACAAGACCGGCAACCTGAAACCGGCGCTGTTCGTGCTGCCCACCGACACCCCGGGCCTGAGCTGGACCAAGATCGACATGGAGATCATCAGCCCGGAATGGCAGTTCCAGGTGTTCCTCGACGATGTCCGCCTACCCGCCGATGCCCTGGTGGGTTCCGAGGACGCGGCGATCGCGCAGTTGTTCGCCGGCCTGAACCCGGAACGCATCATGGGGGCCGCCAGTGCGGTCGGCATGGGCCGGTTCGCCATCGACAAGGCCGTCGACTACGTCAAGACCCGCCAGGTCTGGAAGGTCCCGATCGGCTCTCATCAGGGACTGTCACACCCGTTGGCGCAGAATCACATCGAGATCGAGCTGGCCAAGCTGATGATGCAGAAGGCCGCGACGCTCTACGACAAGGGTGACGATTTCGGCGCGGCCGAGGCGGCCAACATGGCCAAATACGCCGCGGGCGAGGCGTCCGTGCGCGCCGTCGACCAGGCCGTGCAATCGCTCGGCGGTAACGGCCTGACCTCCGAGTACGGCATCGCCGCGGCGGTCACCGCATCCCGGTTGGCCCGCATCGCCCCGGTGAGCCGCGAGATGATCCTGAACTTCGTCGCGCAGACCTCGCTGGGTCTGCCCCGGTCCTACTGATGTCGGTCCGGTACACGCTCGACGGCCGGGTCGCCCGACTGACCCTGGACTCGCCGGAGAATCACAACGCGTTGTCCACCGCGCTGGTCGAGGGACTGCACCGCGGGTTCGCCGATGCCGCGGCCGCGGGGGTGCGCGCGGTGGTCCTCGGGCACACCGGCAAGACGTTCTGCGCGGGTGCCGATCTGAGCGAGGCGGTCGGCCGTGATCCCGGGGAACTCGCCGTCGACCGCGCCCGGGAGATGACCCAACTGCTGCGAACCATCCTGGAATTGCCAGTGCCGGTGATCGCCGCCGTCGACGGGCACGTCCGCGCCGGTGGCATAGGGCTGATCGGGGCCTGCGATATCGCGGTCGCCGGGCCGGCGAGCACCTTCGCGCTCACCGAGGCCCGCATCGGTGTCGCACCATCGATCATCTCGCTGACCCTGCTACCGAAAATGTCCGCCCGCGCGGCCGGTCGCTACTTCGTCACGGGTGAGAAGTTCGGGCCCGCCGAGGCCGCCGCCGTGGGTCTGGTGAGCGTCGCGTCCGACGACGTCGCCGCCACGGTGGCCGGGTTCACCGCGGACATCGCCAAGGGCTCACCCCAAGGGCTGGCGGCGTCCAAGGCACTGACCACCGCGGCGACCCTGGCCGAGTTCGACAGGCAGGCCGAGGCACTGACCGAGCAATCAGCGCGACTGTTCGTCTCCGACGAAGCGCGCGAGGGCATGCTGGCCTTCCTGCAGAAACGTCCACCCGACTGGGCGTGACAGCGGGTCTGCGGTTTGCCAGACCAGCACACGAGCGGGCAACTTTGCCGCGAGAGTTTTGCCGACGAGCTTGCATTCAGCAGTATGAGTCGTAGGCTCATCACCGATGAGCACCTCAGCCTGGCAGAACGGCTCGACACGAGCCGGCGACGCCGAGCGGGCCCAGGCTGCCCAGCTTCTCACCGACGCCGCCGCCCAGGGCCGGTTGAGCATGTCCGAGTACGAGCAACGGTTGGCCAAGGCCTATGCCGCCACCACCCACGGCGAGCTGGCGCGCCTGTCGGCGGACCTGCCCGATCTCGCGGCGACGTCCAACTGCGGACCCCGCAAACCCGCGCCATCAACGCTGCTCCTGGCGATTCTGAGCGGGTTCGAGCGGCGCGGCCGGTGGAACGTACCGAAGCGCCTGACGTCGTTCGCGTTGTTCGGTGGCGGTGTGATCGATCTGCGTTATGCCGACTTCACCTCACCCGATGTGGAGATCCACACCATCTCGATCTTCGGCGGTCAGACCATCCTCGTCCCGCCCGAGGTGAACGTCGACATCCATGGCCACGGCGTGATGGGGTCCTTCGATCACGTCGGCGAGCAGGGCACACCCGGTGCGCCGCGGGTGACCATTCGCGGCTTCTCGCTGTGGGGCAGCGTCGGCATCAAACGCAAGAAACGTAAGGACACCTGAGTTTTCTTTGCTGAAAGCGCACGCGCAAGCTGATCAGCGTTTACGCGCGCGCAGGTAGTCCCCGACCACCGCCGCCCCCAACCCGTCCAGATCCGGCACCACCACCCGGCCGCCGACCCTTCGGGCCACCTGATCGATGAAGCGGGCCAGCCCCGGATCGCTGCCGAGCCGGAAGATCGTCAGCTGCGCGCCGAGTGCGGCGAGTTCGTCGAATCCCTTGACCGTCAGTCCGATGGTCCGCGGGTGCGGCGGGTAGTAGAAGTACGGTTCGGCCCCGTCGCCGAAATCCTCCAGGTGTGCCGTCGGTTCGCCATCGGTGACGACCAGCACGACGGGCTGCGCGTTCGGGTGCCGCCGCAGGTGCCGGGCCGCCAGCGCCAACGCGTGATGCAGGTTGGTGCCCTGATCCCGGACTCCTTCCAGCGCAGTCAGTTCGGCCGCGCTGACGGTGCGGGCGTGCCTGCCGAACGCGATGATCTGCAGGGCATCGGAACGGAACCGGGTGCTCACCAGGTGATTGAGCGCCAGGGCGGTGCGTTTCATCGGCAGCCAGCGATTCTCCATCACCATCGAGAAGCTGGTGTCCACCAGCAACGCCACCGCGGCCTGGGTGCGGGTTTCGGTCTCGGAGATCTCGACATCGTCGACGCTGATGCGCACCGGCTTGTCGACGACGCCGGTACCTGCCTGGCGCAGCACCGCATTCGTGATGGTGCGGGTGACATTCCACGGTTCGGTGTCTCCGAAGGCCCACGGCCGGGTCGCGCCGGTGAGTTCCCCGGCGGCTCCGGCACGGCGGGTCTCACGCTCGCCGTGCCGACCGGAAAGCTGTTGGGCGACATCACGCAGTGCTGCCTGACCGAGCTGACGCATAGCCTTGGGCGAGAGGCGGAACTGTCCGTCGGAGCCGCGGTCCAGGAAGCCCTGTTCGGTCAGCGCACGTTCCAGATCGGCCAGCGTGCGGGCGTTGACGGCGGCCTCGTCGCCGAGCTGGCGGGCCAGCATGTCGAGGTCGACATCCTCCATCGAGGCACCGGCGTAGCTCTGCGACAGCTGTTCGGCCAGTTCCTCGAGCTCGGCGATATCGGACAGCGCCTGCGTGCCGGCACCCATACCGAGCGGATCCTCACCCTTGAAATCCTGCGAGCCGCCCCAGTCCTCGCCGGGCCGGGCAGCCTGCAGGTTGGCGTCCAGCCGGTTCAGCGCGCTCATCAAGGAGGGCGATCCGAAGGCCTGCTGCGCCAACGCATCCAGTTCGGCGCGCTGCGATTCGGACAGGCTGTTACGGAACCGTTGCGCGGCGGCGGAACGTTTGGCCAGCGAGTCCATCAGCTCGTCGACATTGCGCGGGTTCTCCGGGAAGTGCCGGCCGTGCTCAGCCATGAACTTGTCGAAGTCCTCCTGGCTGTCCTCGCCCCTGGCGTGTTTCTCCAGCAGATCGTTGAGGTCGTCGAGCATCTTGTTGACGGCCTGACGATCCTCGTCGGTGGCGTTCTGCAGCGCATCCTTCATGCCGGCGAACCGCTGGTCGAGCATCTCGCGGCCGAGCAGATCCTTGATCTGGTCGTACTTCTGGCGCGCCTCGGGTGAGCGCCAGTCGTAGTCGGCGAGTTCGGAGACAGCCTTGGCCGGTGACGGTGACAGTGCCTCGATCTGCATCTCGCCGAACCGTGCGTCATCGTCGAGTGCGCGGGCCAGTTCCTTGCGTTCGGCCAGCACCGCCTCGTCGAGCAGCTTCTTGACCTCGGCCAGGGTGCCGTCGAGATTGTTGCGCTGCAACAGTTCCCGACGCCGCCGGTTGGCTTCGGCGGCCAGCTTGTCCGCGCCGGGCATGTTCGCGGTGCCGCGGCGCATCAGCTCCTGCAGGGCGCGACGCGGCGACGAACCGGACATGACGTCCTCGCCGATCTGATCAAGCGCCTCGCGCAGGTCAACCGGCGGCGCCAGCGGATCCGGTCCGCCGGTGTATCGCGAATAACGCGAGCTTTTGCTCAATTGCCCCACTCCTCAACGCAGCTCGTACCTCGCTGCTTGATCGTCGTGCGGCGGCGGTTAGCCATAGACGGTTTCACCCTCATCGGAGGTCTTGTCGATCCGCTTGGCCAGGTACAGACCCTCCAGCGCCAGCTCGATTGCGCCGGCCCGTTGCCCCTCGGTCTCGGCGTCCAGACGGGCCGCGATCTCGTCGATCACCGGCAGGTCGGGTAACGCGGCCAGCACATCCTTGGCGCTGACCCGCTCCCCCGTCGTCACCGGCGAGCCTTCCTCGACGGCGGCCACCAGCGGGCCGACGTCCAAGCCGCCCAACGCCCGCGATGCGGTCTCGGCGGTGGCGCGCCGCAGCAGATGCTCCATCACCACCTGCTCGCGACCCTCCTCACCGGATTCGAATTCCAGCTTGCCGCGCAGCACGTCGATCACGGTGCCCAGGTCGACGATGCGGGCCACCGGATCCTGTTCACCGAGGATGGCGCCGCGGTGCCGGGCCGAGGCGGCGACGGTTTCGGCGGCGGCGATCGCGAACCGGGCCGACACACCCGAACGTTGGTCCACCGCGGTCGATTCGCGCAGCGCCCGGGCGAACCGGGCGATTACCGCGAGCAGATACTCCGGCACCTCGGCACTCAGATGCGCCTCCTGAGCGATGACGCCGACCTCGGCGTCGAGTTCGAGTGGATAGTGCGTGCGGATCTCGGCGCCGAAGCGATCCTTGAGCGGGGTGATGATGCGGCCGCGGTTGGTGTAGTCCTCCGGGTTGGCGCTGGCCACCACGAGCACGTCCAGCGGTAGCCGCAGCGTGTAGCCGCGGACCTGGATATCGCGTTCCTCCATGACGTTGAGCATCGCCACCTGGATGCGCTCGGCCAGGTCGGGCAGTTCGTTGACGGCCACGATGCCGCGGTGCGAACGCGGGATCAGACCGTAGGCGATGGTCTCCGGGTCACCGAGGCTGCGTCCCTCGGCGACCTTGATGGGGTCGATGTCACCGACCAGGTCGGCGACGCTGGTGTCCGGGGTGGCGAGTTTCTCGGTGTACCGCTCGCTGCGGTGGAGCCAGGCGATCGGCAGATCGTCACCGGATGTCGCGACGCGACGGATCTGTTCGGGGGTGATCGGCGAGTAGGGGTGCTCGTGCAGCTCGGAACCCTCGATGACCGGCGTCCATTCGTCGAGCAGTCCGATCAGCGAGCGCAGCAACCGGGTCTTGCCCTGTCCGCGCTCGCCGAGCAGGACAAAATCGTGCCCGGCGATCAGGGCACGTTCGACCTGCGGCAGCACGGTGTCCTCGAAGCCGAACAGGCCGGTCCAGATGTCTGTACCTTCGCCGCCGTCGGCCAGCGCGGCCAGCAGGTTCTCCCGGATCTCCGCCTTGATCCCGCGCTCCTGGTGGCCGGAGGCACGCAGTTCGCCGAGGGTGCGGGGCAGGTCGTTAGGTGATGTCACGACCTCCACGCTACGACTGCTGTCGACCCCAGGCATGCCCACCTGAGGATCTGGGGTTTTCGCTGTTCGCGAAGTTACCGGTACCCTCGGTACTGTGAATTTGCTCGAGTGGCACGATCGGCCGGCGACCATGCAGTTCGGCCCGGCGTCCTGGCAGTCGAAGTTGCTCGCCGGAGTCACCGCGGTGACGCTGCGCCCGGTGCTGGGCCTGCTGACCCTGCTCGGTCTGGTCGTCAACCGGATCTGGCCGGACGGCCTGCAGCGGGCGCACCTCGATATCATCGACCGGCCGTTGCGGGTGATCGGGGCGCTGCCCGGCACCACCGTCACCCGGGAGGCGTTGCCGAACTGTCCGGCCGAGTGGGTCGTCGCACCGTCGGCACACGAGTCCACAGATCTGATCGTCTACTTCCACGGCTCGGCCCTGGTGACGCTGGGGCTGAACTCGCACCGCCGGTTCGTCTCCAAGCTGTCCGCGGCCACTGGCGCCCAGGTCCTCAACGTCGGCTACCGGCTGGCGCCGCAGGCCTATATCGAGGAGGCCGTCGAGGACGGGGTGGACGCCTACCGGCGCGCGCTCGAACTCGGCTTCACCCCCGATCGCATTGTGTTCGCCGGCGATTCGGCCGGCGGGCTGATCGCCGCCGACACCGCCCTGGCGGTGCGGGACGCCGGGCTGCCGGTCCCCGCCGGGCAGGTGTTGCTCTCGGCGCTGACCAGTGCCGACATGGACCTGAAATACAAGGCGCTCAAGGACACCCGTGATGTGTTGTTCCCGTTCATGACGGTGAAGTTCATCTACGACGTCTTCGCCACCGTGAACGGCACCCGGCCCGTCCCGGTCATGCCCGCCGAGGCCAACGCCGCCGGCCTGGGACCGTTCCTGCTGCAGATCGGCACCGAGGAGATGCTGCGCAACGACACCTTCGTGCTGGCCCGCCAGCTCGAAGCGGCGGGCGTGCCGGTGTGGGTTCAGGTGTGGGACAAGGCGATGCACATGTTCCAGCTGTCCTTCGACGTCAACCCGGACGCCCGCCGCGCCATCGATGAGATCGCGTCCTTCGTCGCACACGTCACCACCGAGGCCACCAAGGCGGCCTAGTTTTTGCCCAGTGGCCACTTGTTGCACGCTTCCGGGCATTTCGCGTGCAACAAGTGGCCACTCGACATCGGGATTGTCCACAACGACAGATTCATCCACAGCGGTCGGAGATCCCAGCACGTACATCGCCTGGCTCGTCGCACACTCGCGTCACCGTGCACCCATGATTCCTTTCCTCGGCACCGAGGCACTGAGTGCAGGCACACTGAGCCGGCGCGCACTACGACGGCACCCGTCCCCCCATCGCAACGTCTACATCCCGCC
Organism: Mycobacterium sp. C31M; assembly: GCF_053345865.1. Classification (NCBI taxonomy): domain Bacteria; kingdom Bacillati; phylum Actinomycetota; class Actinomycetes; order Mycobacteriales; family Mycobacteriaceae; genus Mycobacterium; species Mycobacterium sp. C31M. The sequence continues at coordinate 32,509 of NZ_JBKFAX010000011.1, forward strand.
GGACACACCGTTCACGCCCCTCGTGCGCGCACAGTCCGCCTGGCTCTGGTCGGATCGCAAGGGTATCTGTGGCGGCCTGTCCGCATCCGCGTTGCTCGGCACCAGATGGGTCGACGAAAAGGCACCCGCGGAACTCTTTCGGGTGAACGGCAAGCCGGTCGAGGGCATCGTCATCCACCGCGATGCGCTGCGCGATGACGAAACTCGCTCAGTCCGTGGGATTTCCGCGACCACACCAGCACGGACCGCATTCGACCTGGGTAGGCGGAAGGGGCTGGAACTCGCGGTCGAGCGGGTTGACGCATTGGCCAACCGGACCGGTCTGACCGCTGCTGGTGTCGTTTCCTTGATCGACCGACACCCCGGGGCCCGCGGACTGGTGCAACTCCGCGAGGTGCTACACCTGATGGACGGTGGCGCCGAATCCCCGCAGGAGACCAGGACGCGACTGGTACTGATCAACGCCGGACTACCCCGCCCCCTCACTCAGATTCCCGTGCACCCCTACCGACTCGACATGGGATACGAGGAGTTCAAGGTCGGCATCGAGTACGACGGCGAGCAGCACTGGAAAGACCCCGCCCAGCATGCCCGCGACATCGACCGGATGGCGTACCTGGCGACAGCGGGATGGCGGATCATCCGGGTCAGCGCACAGATCCTGCGCTACCGACCGCACGTCATCGTCGAGCGGACCTGCGTGGCGCTCCGCGAGGCCGGTGCCGAATGGCCACTTGTTACACGGATCCTCGACAGAAACGTGTAACAAGTGGCCATTCGACGGGAAGTCTAGTGCGCGAAGTGCCGGGCCCCGGTCAGGTACAGCGTGATCCCCGCCGCCGTCGCGGCGGCGGTCACCTCGTCGTCACGCACCGAACCACCGGGGTGCACAACGGCTTTCACTCCGGCATCGATGAGTGTCTGCAGGCCATCGGGGAACGGGAAGAACGCGTCCGAGGACGCCACCGCACCCTTTGTCCGCTCCCCTGCCCGCTCGACCGCCAATCTGGCGGCGTCCACCCGGTTGACCTGGCCCATACCGACACCCACCGTGGCACCATCCTTGGCGATGACGATGGCGTTGGACTTCACCGCGCGACCGGCCCGCCACGCGAACACCAGGTCGGCCAGCGTCGCCGGGTCGGCGGCCTCGCCGGTGGCCAGCGTCCAGTTGTTCGGGTCGTCACCGTCGGCGTCGATACCGTCGCGCTGCTGCACCAACAGACCGCCGCTGATCGGGCGGAACTCCAGCGCCGCGGCTTCGGGTTCCCCGGCCACCAGGATGCGGATGTTCTTCTTCTTCGACAGCGCCTCGACCGCACCGGGCTCATAGGCCGGCGCGACGATCACCTCGGTGAAGATATCGGCGACCGTCTCGGCCATCTCCACGCTGACGGTGGTGTTGGTCGCGATGACCCCACCGAAGGCCGACAGCGGATCGCAGGCGTGTGCCTTGGCGTGCGCATCGGCCACCGACACCGACGACACCGCGATGCCACATGGGTTGGCGTGCTTGATGATCGCGACACAGGTCTGCTCGTGATCGAAGGCGGCCCGCCAGGCGGCATCGGCATCGGTGAAATTGTTGTAGGACATCTCCTTGCCGTGCAGCTGCTCGGCCTGGGCCAGCCCCGGCCAGCCGGCGTCGTCACGGTACAGCGCGGCCTGCTGATGCGGGTTCTCGCCGTAGCGCAGCACCGCGGTGCGTCGCGAGGCCGAGCCCACCCACCGCGGCAGGGCCCCGTCGGCGGCACCCTCCTCGGGCGAGAGCACCGAGACCATCCAACCGGCCACCGCCACGTCGTACTCGGCGGTGTGCTGGAAGGCCAACGCCGCCAACTTCTTCCGCTCGGCCAGGGTGAACCCACCGTCGTGCACCGCGGCCAGCACACCGTCATAACCCAACGGGTCGACCACCACGGCCACGCTGGGATGGTTCTTGGCGGCGGCGCGCACCATCGACGGCCCGCCGATGTCGATCTGCTCGACACACTCGTCCGGCGCGGCACCGGAGGCCACCGTCTCGGTGAACGGGTACAGGTTCACCACGGCGAGTTCGAACGCTGCGATGCCCAGATCGGCCAGTGCTGCCTCGTGCTCGGGCTTGCGCAGGTCGGCGAGCAGACCGGCGTGCACCTTGGGATGCAGGGTCTTCACTCGGCCGTCGAGCACCTCGGGGAAGCCGGTGACATCCTCGACCGGTGTCACCGGAACACCGGCGTCGGCAATGGTTTTGGCGGTCGAGCCGGTCGACACGATGCTGACACCCGCATCGTGCAGCCCGCGGGCCAGATCCACCAGACCGGTCTTGTCGTACACGCTGATCAACGCGCGCCGGATCGGTTTACGTTCACTCATCCCAGGGTTGCCTTTCGTCCACTCCAGGTCAGGCCGCGCGTCGCCAGCGCGGCCAGCACGTCCACCAACAACGTCCGTTCGACGGCCTTGATGCGTTCGTGCAAGGTCTCTTCGGTGTCATCGTCGCCCACCGGCACCGCCTGCTGCGCCAGAATCGGGCCGGTGTCCACCCCGGCGTCCACCAGATGCACCGTGCATCCGGTGATCCGCACCCCGTGCGCCAGTGCGTCGGCTACCGCATGGGCGCCGGGGAAAGCCGGCAGCAGTGCCGGGTGGGTGTTGAGCACCCGACCGGTGAAGCGGGAGAGGAACTGCGGCCCGAGGATCTTCATGAACCCGGCGCTGACCACCAGATCAGGTGTGTGCTCGGCGACCGCGGCCGTCAGCGCGGTGTCCCAGGCCGCCCGGTCGGCGACGTCGGCCAACCGGACCGTGAAGGTGGGGATGCCGGCCTGCTCGGCGACCTCCAGCGCCCGGCAGGACCGGTCGGCTCCGACGGCGACCACGCGCGCCGGGTAGTCCCCCACCGTCGCTTCCAGCAGTGCCTCCAGCAGCGAACCGGTTCCCGACGCCAGCACCACCAACCGGGCCGGCGCGCTGGGCGGCACCGTGATCGGACCGACGGGGGGTGGCTGCTGCACTCGCAGCAGCCTAGTCGTCCTGCTCGCTCCGCCTTTCGGCGACCACGTCGGCACTGTCGCCGTCGACCAGGAAGTGGTCCTCGGGGTCCAACAGCGGGTGCTCGTCCGCGACATTCACGATCTCGACATCGACCACATCGACGTCCACCACATCGGCCTCGACGATCTCGGCGTCCAGCACCTCGCCGTCGAGCACCTCGGCATCGATGGTCCCGGTATCCGGTATCTCGGCGTCCGGAGCGGTGCCCTCGAAGATCACCTCGGTGACCGGCTCAGCGTCATCCGGTTCCGGGTCGGCCGCGGGCACCGGCTTGACCCGTTCGGGTCGACGCGCCAGACCGCCGGCCATCACCACGGTCAAACCGCCGATGGCGAAAAACCATAGGAACACCGCGGGCCCGAAAGTGGCCTGGTCGACACCGACCTCACCGAAATTGCCCAGCCTGCCGCCACCGGCATAACCGAGCAGTGCCATGGTCAGCGCCGCGACCGCGGCGGCCACCGCGAGCTTGGCCAGCGCGATCGGCCACGGAGCCGCCCGGCGGGCGCTCTGTTGTCCCAGCGCGACGGCCGAGACCGCCGCGACGATCAGCAGCGCCACCCAGATCGGCCCCAGCGGCGGCGTCGGCACGGCCGCCAACACGGGCACCGCCGGGATGTCGCCGCCGAGCACGGTGAACGAGCTGAAGCTGGCAAACCCGATGTACGCGTTCGAGCCGACCGCCACCGCGGCCGTGCCCACCAGCACATTCGGGATGTACAGGATCGACAGCAGGGCCAGGCTCAACTGGCCGAACATGGAATCGGTGATGCCGAACAGGTCGTGCATGGTGGCCCAGTGCACGACGATCGACCCGGCGGCCACCACCCCGGACAGCCCGAGTAGTGCCAGCACACCGGTCAGGGCCGCCCGCAACGCCTCGGGCACCCAGCGCGGCAGCCACGGCAAGGTGGCCAGCCGGCCGGCCATCCCGACACCGATCAAGGCGCCGATCGCGTGTACGGCCAGCACTCCGGCGAAGGCGCGCGTGGCATCCGGGGTCTGTAGCTCGGTGATCACCGAGGACGCGTCATGGATGACCGCCAGCGCGATCGCGGCGATCAGCAGCGGCCCGCCCAGCGCCGAGGCCACCACCCAGCGGACCACGAACCAGGATGAGCGGCCCGAGGCCGCGGCGGTGGTCCGGGCGGTGCCCCACACCATCAGCAGCATCGGCAGCAGCGGCATCACCCCGAGCTCGCGGCCGCCGATGGAGACCGGCACCTGGTGCACCCCCAGCCACATGCTGGCGATGGCACCGAAGGCGCCGGTCATATCGCTGTTGGCGATGACCAGCTGCAGCAGCGTGACCGCGGCGATGATGCCCAGCGCAACGACCGACGGCCCGAACGCGACCCGCAGCAGGTCACGTGCCTGCCGGGTACCGACTGACCGGTTGTCCACTAGCTGGGTCGCTCCTCGCACTGGTTCACCCAACCCGGTGTCCTGTTCGCCGGGTGCGCGACGCCCAGACTACGACGAGGGCGGCCCGGACTGCGGTGAGGACTCGGACTGCGTCGAGGGTGTCGCCGACTGTGTCGGCACCACTGTGGTCGGGGCCGACGATCCCTCGCTCGCCTTGGCGGGCTGCCCGAAAGCCGGGAACCCGGTCGGCGGGGTCGGCGGACCGGAATGCCCGCCGGTGGCATGTGAGTCGGTGTTGGCATCGGAGTACGAGCCGCCGGTGACACCGAAACCGCCGGTGCTCGGTCCACCCGGGTAGCTGCCGTACGGCGTCGGATAACCCGGACGCTGCGGCTGCTGGCCATACTGCTGGGGCTGTGCCTGGGGTTGGCCGTAACCGTACGGCGGCTGGCCGTACTGCCCAAAGGGCTGCTGCTCGTAACGCGGCTTCGGCACCGGCGGCGTCAGCACGCCGGCGTCGAACAGCAGCGCCGTGATCGCGGCACCGGCCTGGAACAGCGTCGTCGCGATGATGAGGTACAGGCCCCAGCCGATGGACAGCCCGGCCGGGGCGTTGATCACCTCGGCGAGCACCAGCAGGAACGACAGCGTCGAGACGACGGCCACCAGGCCGGCCCGGCTCTTCTGCTTGGGCAGCAGACCGATACCGGCCAGCAGCGCGGCCAGCACGGAGGCCGCGACCGCCAGGCCGAGGCCCGGGGTGCTGCCGCTGGCGCTGCCGAACTGCGGGAAGTCCGAGTTGCTGATTGTCAGCAGCGGGCCGAAGTTGAAGGCATAGGTGCCCAGCCCGAACACCGCCACCACCGCGCTCAGGTAGGCGGGCAGCTTGCTCGGTCCGGCCGGTTCCGGCTCGCCGACCTTGCCGAACTGCTGCGTCGGTGCGACGTACTGGTTGCCCTGCTGTGCAGGCGGATATCCGGGGCCACCGGGTGGGTAGGTCATGACTCTCCTGTGTGGGCGATTTCAACCCACGCTAGCGCACCTTCCGGACGTGGCACTCAGGCCGATACGGCCACCGGGGCGTCCGTCACGGCAGTTTCGGCAGCTTCGATTTCGCGGACGAGTGGCAACACCTTTTCGCCGAAGTACTCGATTTCCTCCTGGAAGTGGAGAAAGCCGCCGAGGATCAGATCGACGCCCCGTTTGCGGTAGACCGCAATCCGTTCGGCGATCTGTTCGGGGGTTCCGATCAACTGGGTGCGGAATCCGTCGTTGTACTGAACGAGATCCTCGAAGGAGGAGTCGGCCCACATACCCTTCTTGTCGCCGGTGGAACTCCCGGCCTGCTGGACAGCCCCACGGAAGCCCTCGACGGCGGGTTTATTTGCCTTAGCAATGATTTCACGCAGGGTCTCGCGGGCTTCCTTCTCGGTATCGCGAGCGATGATGAACCCGTTCAGCCCGACCCGGACCTCACGTCCGGCGTCGCGCGCATGGTCGCGCACCTCCACCACCTGCTCGGTGATGCCGTCGAAATCCTTGCCATTGGAGAAATACCAGTCTGCGTAATAGCCGCCGTTGCGCCGGGCCGCGGTGGAGTTACCGCCCTGGAACAGCTCAGGGTTGGGCCGCGCGGCGGTGTTGAGCGGTTTCGGCTTCAGGGTGAAATCGTGGATGCGGTAGAAGTCACCGCGGAAGTCCACGTCGTCCTCGGTCCAGATCTTGCGCAGCACCTGGAGGAACTCCGCGCTGCGCCGGTAGCGCTCGTCATGTTCCAGCCAGGGCTCACCCAGGTGGGTGAACTCGTCCTTGAACCAGCCCGAGACGACGTTGACGGCGAACCGGCCACCCGACAGGTGGTCAGCGGTGGCGCCGAGCTTGGCCAGCACGGCCGGCTGCCACAACCCGGGGTGGACGGCGGCGATCACCTTGAGCCGTTCGGTCGCCAGCAGCAGCGCCAGGCTGAAGCTGGTCGACTCGTGCTGATATTCGGCGCCGTAACTGGCCTCGTACCGGACCTGGGACAGCGCGTACTCGAAACCGTTGTTCTCCGCGGTCTGCGCCAGCTTCTTGTTGTACTCGTAGTTCCAGTCGGTGCGCTGCTCGATATCGCTGGTCACCAGGCCGCCGCTGACGTTGGGCACCCAGTACGCGAACTTGATCTCATCGGCGATGCGTTCGGTCGTCATGTGTGCCATGGCAGCAGCTGTGGACACTGCGGTCACGGTTAACGATCTGGCTGAACCTAAGAATGCGCCGCTGCCCCGTCCGCGCGAGAGGCCGCCGTGTCCAGTTCTGGCCGCCCGCAATCGGCGCAGCGACGTCGGACACCGGCCCTTCCTGCGGTCATACCGACCACAGAGTCGACCCCGCCCTTGCCCTATTGACTAGAACACGTTCTAATTCTGGTCATGGATCACGGGCTCGTACTTTTCACCAGCGACCGCGGCATCGCCCCGGCTTCGGCGGCCAAGCTGGCCGATGACCACGGCTTCACCACCTTCTACGTGCCCGAGCACACCCACATCCCGATCAAGCGGCAGGCCGCGCATCCCACCACCGGTGACGAGACGCTGCCCGACGACCGCTACATGCGCACCCTGGACCCGTGGGTGTCGCTGGGCACCGCGGCGGCGGTGACCTCGCGGGTGCGGCTGTCCACGGCCGTCGCACTGCCGGTCGAGCACGACCCGATCACGCTGGCCAAATCGATCGCCACCCTGGACCACCTGTCCGGCGGGCGGGTCTCGCTCGGTGTCGGATTCGGTTGGAACACCGACGAACTGGCGGATCACAAGGTGCCGCCAGGCCGTCGGCGCACCATGCTGCGCGAGTACCTGGAGGCCATGCGGGCGCTGTGGACCCAGGAAGAGGCCGAATACGACGGCGAGTTCGTGAACTTCGGTCCGAGCTGGGCCTGGCCCAAGCCGGTGCAGTCGCACATCCCGGTGCTCGTCGGCGCGGCCGGTACCGAGAAGAACTTCAAATGGATCGCGAAATCCGCCGACGGCTGGATCACCACCCCGCGCGATTTCAACATCGACGAGCCGGTCAAGCTGCTGCAGGACACCTGGGCCGCGGCCGGCCGCGACGGCGCACCGCAGATCGTGGCGCTGGATTTCAAGCCGGACCCGGAGAAGCTGGCGCACTGGCGCGAACTGGGGGTCACCGAGGTGTTGTTCGGGCTGCCGGACAAGTCCGAGGCTGAGGTCGGCGCCTATGTGGAGCGCCTGGCCGGAAAGCTCGCCCAGCTGGTGTGAGCGTCATAGCTCGCTCTCATCGTGTGCTCAGCACGACCCCATCGCAGACGTTGACGATGGGGTCATGGCGCGCTCCGAGATCGAAGAACACGACCGTGGATTCGGCTACGACATCTCCGTGATGTCGCGGCGGCGGATCCTGCTCGGACTGGGCGCAGTGGCGGGGTTGACGGCCGTTACTGCATGCGGAACGCTTGGCCAAGCCGATCAGGTATCCGCCATTGCGGCGGCCGCACCACAGGAAACCATGGGCCCCTACCCCGGCGACGGATCCAACGGCCCGAACGTGCTCATCGAATCCGGTGTGGTGCGCAGCGATATCACCACCAGCTTCGGCACGTATTCCGGTGTGGCCCAAGGGGTGCCGACAACATTGACGATCAACCTGCAGGATCTGGCGGCCGGCGGCACCCCGGGAACCGGGATGGCGCTGTACATCTGGCATTGCGACCGGGAGGGCAGGTACTCGCTCTACAGCGACGGCGTGACCGAGCAGAACTATCTGCGTGGTGTCCAGGTCGCCGACGACGCGGGCACGGTCACCTTCCGCACCATCTTCCCGGCCACCTATCCCGGCCGGTGGCCGCACATCCACTTCGAGGTGTTCGACTCGCTGGAGACGGCGGTGGCCGGGTCCGAGGCCAGGCTGACCTCGCAGATCGCGCTGGCGCAGGAGATCTCGTCGGCGGTGTACGCCTTCGACGACGGCTACGCGGCGAGCATCCCCAACCTTGCGGACCTGACGCTCGACTCCGACATGGTCTTCGGCGACGGCTGGAGCGCCCAAATCGCTTCCACCAGTGGCACTCCCGATGCCGGCATCGAAATCTCCATCACCATCGGGGTGGCTGACAAGTCGCAGAACATCGACACCAACCCGCCGCAGGGGGTCTCGGCGGCCCGCCGCCGAGCTGACGCTCAGGCCAGCGTCGCGTGGTTCTCCTTCTCCCCCGCGGTGACGGTGATCGCGGCGCCCAGCGGGTCGCCGTCGGCGATCAACCCCAGCAGTTCCGGGTCAGTGCTCAACGCCATGAACCGGCTGCCGTCGGCGTCGAGGCGGCCGATGATGACCGCGGTGGTCACCGGCCAGTCGTAACGCACCGAGTACGTCTCGACGGTGGCGGGCCCCTCGGCGTGCCGGGTGACGGCGACCTTCGGTAATTCGTCGATCTTCGCCTGCAATTCGCGGCTGCGGTCGGCGGCCCACTCGACCGGCGTGGTCGCATACACGCCCACCGAGTACTTGCTCATCACACCGCCATTGGCCCCGACGAGACCGAACTGGCCGGGCTGTTCGCGCAGCGCCAGCACCGTCTCGGCGATCCCGTGCAGCGAATAACTGTTGCCAGGACCGCCGAAGAACGGCAGCCCGCCGGTCAGCGTCAGCCCGCGCGGATCGTCGGTCTCCAGGCCCGCCGAGTCGCAGACCGAGAACACCGGGAACGGGAAGCAGCTGTACAGGTCGAAGGTGGCCACCTCGGCCAAGCCGATCCCCGCCACCCGAAGGGCCTCCGCCACAGCCAGTTCCGCCGACAGGCTGGCGCTCAGATCCTCCCGGTCGAGCAGCGACTGTTCGACGAGGTCGGCGTGGCCGTGCAGGTAGACCCACTTCTCCTCGGGCACCGACAACCGGCGAGCCGCGGCCACCGACATGATCAGCACGGCGGCCCCCTGGTTCACCTGGTCGCGGGCCACCATGTACCGCGGGTAAGGGTCGCAGATCATCCGGTTCTCGGCGGTGACGGTCGCCAGCTCGTCGACGGTGCGTTCCACCGGCGACGACGCCAGCGGGTTCTTCGCGGCAACCTTGGAGAACGGCGCGAACAGTTCGGCCATCTCCCGGCGGTAGTCGGCCACCCCGGTGCCGAGTCGGGCCCGTCGGGCGTTGTCGAGCAGTCCGTACTGCACCGGCGCCCCGGTCAGACCGTGCGTGGCGGTGTATTCGTTCATGTACTGGTCGAATCCGTAGCCGCGGTCCTCGAGCTGACCACCGATCTGCTCAGAGTGATCGGGCTTCTCGTCACGGCCCGCAAAGTAGCGCAGCGTCGAACCGTTCTCGGATCCGAGCACCAGCACCACCTCGGCGTCGCCGGCGGCAATGGCACCTGAGAATTCGGTCACCACCTTCTGCGAGCCGTGTCCACCCAGCGGTTCCAGCACGGCCCGGGCCGGATCGGCCCCGATGCGGGCGGCCACCGAGCGCGGGTAGTTGTCCGAGCAACCCAGCGGCGCCTCGGAGAACGGTGTGCAGATCTCGAACTGCCGCAGGCCGACGAACACCTCGATGGCCGCGGCGAGTGCCGTCGGGTCGACACCGGTGTCGACCAGGGCGGCGCGGGCGGCCTCGGTGGCCAACTCCACCGAGGACATGCCGCGGTATCCGGGCAGGTCGATGCGCTCGGTGAACTGCCCTACGCCGACGATCACCGGGGTGCGTGGATCCACCATTACAGACCTCCTGACACGTGTTAATTCGTCAGGCTAACGGATCGAGGCCGGCGGAGCCCACTCGGCGCCCGTTCCAGCAAAGAAGCTTGACGGCCTTGTCACTTAGTGACACAGTGGAGATGTCACTAAGTGACAGGAATGAGGTGATCGAGCATCGACGACAAGGCCTTCGCCGCCCGCCTGGCCGTCTCCCGGCACGCCGCGGCGTTGTTCTGGGAACACGGGGTCTCGGCGACCAGTGGAGATGACATCGCCACCGCCGCAGGCCTTTCCACCCGAACCATCTGGCGGTACTTCCGGTCCAAGGAAGCCTGTGTCGAACCGGTGCTGGCCAAGTCCGCACACCGATTCATCAAGGTGCTCGACCGGTGGCCTGCCGAGTTGTCGCTCGCCCAGCACATGCGCGCCGATACCGCCGCGCATCCGTTCTCCGAACAGGACCTGGCCGACGAGACCGCGGCCATGCGCATCGCGGCCATGTCCGTGACCGAACCCGCTTTGCGTACCGCCTATCTCATGGTGCACGACGAGATGGAGCGCGGGTTCATCCCGGTCATCGGAAAACGCCTCGGCCTACCGCCCGAGGATCTCACCGTGCGCCTGTGCGCCGCGGCCACCACCGCGGCACTGCGCGTCGTCGACGAGGACGTCAGCATCGCCGTCGTCGTGCACGGCCAGTCCATCGACCAACAAGACGTACTGACACTGATCGACCGCGCCGTGCTGGACGCCACCAATGGCCGTATCGGCGCGCCGATCACTCGATAGAAAGGACCATTGTGGCCAAAGCCGCACTTCCACAGCGCATCTCCGTCGAAGAGTTCTTCAGCCCGCCCGAGCGCGCCGGTGCCACCATCTCCCCGGACGGAACCCGGATCGCCTACCTGGCCCCATGGCGTGATCGTCTCAACATCTGGGTGCAGGACATAGACACCGGGGAGGGCGTGCCGCCGCCACGTTGTGTCACCGCCGACGAGACCCGCAGCGTCTACATCTACAGTTGGACCCACGACTCACGATGGCTGCTCTACATGCAGGACAGCGGCGGCGACGAGCACTGGCATCTCTACCGCGTCGACCTCGACGATCCGAACGCCGTCGCCGTGGACCTCACCCCGTTCCCGAACACCCGGGCCTCCTTCGAGCTGCTGCGGGCCAAGCCCGGCAAGGCCATGGTGCTGCACAATGCCCGCAACGAGGAACTCGTCGACGCATACGAACTCGACATCGCCGGCGGCGAACTCACGCTGCTGGCCGAGAATCCCGGCAATGTCATCCACTGGGTCAGCGGACCGGGTGGTGATCTGTTCACCAACACCCTGACCGCCGACGGGGATGTCGAGATCTCCCACTGGGATCCGGCCACCGGCACGCTGCGACCCATCAAGGTCTACGACGGGCGCGACTACCCGTTGGGCATCCACCCCATCGCACCGACCCCGGACGGGAAAGGTATATGGCTGGGCTCCTATGACGGCAGCGACCAGTTGCGACCGGTGCGCCTCGATGTCGCCACCGGCACCGAGACCGTCGTGGACAGCCATCCCGGCTTCGACCTGGGCGCGCAGATCATGCTCCCGTCACCGTTCATCATCAGTGAGCGGACCGGAGACCTGATCGGCGTGCGCTATTACGGTGAGCGACAGGTGATCCACGCACTCGACCCCGATTTCGCCGCGGTACTCGACCATCTCACCGGGCTGTCCGACGGCGACCCGTCCGCCATCTCCAGCGATGACAGCGGGCAACGCTGGGTGGTCAGCTTCAGCCACGACCGGGAGCCGGGTGTCACGTATTTCTACGATCGCGCCACCGGCGAGAGCCGACTGTTGTTGCGGCCCTACCCCAATCTGGATCCCGCGGCACTCGCACCGATGACACCGGTGACCATCGAGTCCCGAGACGGACTGGATCTGCACGGGTACCTGACCCTGCCGGTCGGCGTCGAGCCCCGCGATCTGCCGACGGTGCTGCTCGTGCACGGCGGGCCGTGGGCCCGCGATGCCTGGAACTACCAGCCCGACGTGCAACTGCTGGCCAACCGCGGGTATGCGGTGCTACAGGTCAACTTCCGCGGGTCGACCGGATACGGAAAGTCGTTCACCCAGGCCGCGATCGGTGAGTTCGCCGGCAAGATGCACGACGACCTGATCGACGCGGTGGACTGGGCCGTCAAACAGGGCTACGCCGATCGCGACCGGGTGGCGATCTTCGGTGGCTCCTACGGTGGGTACGCCACCCTGGTCGGGGTCACCTTCACCCCGGACGTGTTCGCCGCCGCCATCGACTATGTCGGCATCTCGGACCTGGCGAATTTCATGCGGACACTGCCCAATGTCGGGCGCCGGTTCCTGGCCACCAACTGGCATCTGTATGTGGGTGATCCGACCGACCCGGCGGCCGAGGCCGATATGCTGGCGCGTTCGCCGATCACCAAGGTCGATCAGATCCGCACCCCGCTGCTGGTGGTGCAGGGCGCGAACGACTCCCGCGTCGTGCAGGCCGAGTCCGACAACATGGTCGCCGCGCTGCGGGCCCGCGGCGTGGAGGTCGAGTACATGGTCAAGGAGGACGAGGGGCACGGGTTCGTCAACCCGAACAACAGCATCGACATGTACCACGCCGTCGAGAAGTTCCTGGCCGAGCATCTGGGCGGTCGCCCCTGACCGCGCGATACGAAAAAGGCCCCCGCATCCCGCGGGGGCCTTTCCGTTGGCGCAGTGAAACTTACAGCGCGTTGAACAGCTCGCGCGCCTTGGCGGCGGTCTCGGACGGCGTCTTGCCGACCGCGACACCGGCGGCCTCCAGGGCCTCCTGCTTGCCCGCGGCGGTGCCCGCACCGTCGGAGACGATGGCGCCGGCGTGGCCCATGGTCTTGCCCTCGGGAGCAGTGAAGCCCGCGACGTAACCGACGACCGGCTTGGTGACGTTGGCCTGGATGAAGGCGGCGGCCTTCTCCTCGGCGTCGCCACCGATCTCACCGATCATCACGATCAGCTTGGTCTCGGGGTCCTTCTCGAACGCCTCCAGGGCGTCGATGTGGGTGGTGCCGATGACCGGATCGCCGCCGATACCGATGGCGGTCGAGAAGCCGAGATCGCGCAGCTCGTACATCATCTGGTAGGTCAGCGTGCCCGACTTCGACACCAGGCCGATCGGGCCCTTGCCGGTGATGTTGTTCGGCGTGATGCCGACCAGCGACTCACCCGGGGTGATGATGCCGGGGCAGTTCGGGCCGATGATCCGGGTCTTGTTGCCCTTCTCGACGTTGTAAGCCCACGCATAGGCGCTGTCCTGCACCGGGATTCCCTCGGTGATCACGACCAGCAGCGGGATCTCGGCGTCGATGGCCTCGATGATGGCGTCCTTGGAGAACGCCGGCGGCACGAAGGCGATCGACACGTCGGCGCCGGTCTCCTTGATGGCCTCGGCGACCGAACCGAAGACGGGCAGCTCGATGGCGTTGCCGTCCTTGTCCTCATGGGACACGGTCGTGCCGGCCTTGCGGGCGTTGACGCCACCGACGATCTGGGTGCCGGCCTTGAGCATCAGCTTGGTGTGCTTGGTGCCCTCACCACCGGTGATGCCCTGGACGATGACCTTGCTGTCCTTGTTCAGGAAGATAGACATTTTCTGTTGGCTCCCTTACTTATTGGCCAGCTCGGCGGCCTTGTCGGCCCCGGAGTCCATGGTTTCGGCCTGTACGACCAGCGGATGGTTGGCCTCGGCGAGGATGCGGCGGCCCTCTTCGACGTTGTTGCCGTCCAGGCGGACGACCAGCGGCTTGGTGGCGGCGTCGCCCAGGATCTCCAGAGCCTTGACGATGCCGTTGGCCACGGCGTCACACGAGGTGATGCCACCGAAGACGTTGACGAAGACGCTCTTGACCTGGCTGTCGCCCAGGATGACGTCCAGACCGTTGGCCATCACCTCGGCCGAGGCGCCACCACCGATGTCGAGGAAGTTGGCGGGCTTCACACCACCGTGGTTCTCGCCGGCGTAGGCGACGACGTCCAGGGTCGACATGACCAGACCCGCGCCGTTGCCGATGATGCCGACCTCACCGTCGAGCTTCACGTAGTTGAGGTCGTTCTCCTTGGCCTTGAGCTCCAGGGGATCGGTCGCGTCCTTGTCCTCGAACTCGGCGTGGCCGGGCTGGCGGAAGTCGGCGTTGGCGTCCAGGGTGACCTTGCCGTCCAGGGCCAGGATCTGGTCGTCGGGCGTGCGCACCAGCGGGTTGACCTCCACCAGGGTGGCGTCCTCGCCGATGAACACCTCCCACAGCTTCTGGATGGTGACCGCGGCGGCGTCGAGCACCTCGGCGGGCAGGTGGCCCTTCTCGGCGATCTCGCGGGCGAACGCCAGATCGACACCCTTGACGGCGTCGACGGGCACCTTGGCCAGGCGCTCCGGCTTGGTCGCGGCGACCTCTTCGATCTCCATGCCACCCTCGACCGAGCACATGGCCAGGTAGGTGCGGTTGGAGCGGTCGAGCAGGAAGGAGATGTAGTACTCCTCGGCGATGTCACTCGCCTCGGCAACCAGCAGCTTCTTCACGATGTGGCCCTTGATGTCCAGGCCCAAGATGTTGCCGGCGTGCTCCAGCGCATCGGCGGGGGTCGCCGCGTACTTGACGCCGCCGGCCTTACCGCGACCGCCGACCTTGACCTGAGCCTTGACCATGACCGGCTTGCCGATCTCCTCGGCGATCGCCTTGGCGTCGTCCGCGGACTCGGTGACCCGGCCCGGCGTGGTCGGCACGTTGTGCTTGGCGAAGAGTTCCTTCGCCTGGTACTCGAACAGATCCATGAGCTTCCTAAAGGGGTGTCTGTCAGGGTGTGTGCCGGACCGACCCGCTGGCCGTGACTGGCTCGCTGGCACTGTATCCACACGCGTCGCGAGCGCCCGCACCGCCTACCGCTCATGTGGTACATCTCACCGGGAGCCCCTGGTGATACAGGTCACATTCGCGCCGGGAATCATCTCTTGAGTTGCCACCAACATTGGGATTTGGTTAACGTGCCTACTGGTCTTGGTAACGGTCAGGTCACGGCACTAAGGAATTTTCAGGTTGGCTGAGCACAGTTCGTCCCGATCCCCCCGGGGAGCAGCGACGATCCGAAAGGCCGCCCCGAGTCCTGCCGAAGTCACCGACATCATCCCGTTCAACGAGTTCGGCGACCTGCATGAGCTGGACTTTCGGGACAGCTCCGCATTCGACAAGGAGCAGCGCGTGATCGCCGCCCCGGAGCTCGACGACATGCACGACACCGATGACCTGACTCCGTTGCGACTGGCCGTACCGGCCGAGTTCGCCGCCGAGAGCGCGAGCTCCGCCCATGCCTACCGCGACAGCCACACCGATATCAGTGACGGCACCGCACTCACCGACGTCATCGACATGCGCATCCATCGCGCCGATGGACAACGCAGCGGCGGAGCTCACCGCAAGCAGACCGTCGGCGCGGTCAAGAGCCGCCTGATGATCGCGGCGATGGCCGCCGGCGCCACCGCCTCGGGCGCCTACTCGCTGTCCAACCCCGCAGAGACCACCCCCGCCCCGGATACCGTGCTGGCCGCCGACGGCGCGGTCATCGAGGGCGCCTCGATCACCGGATCCTCGGACGGGGTCCAGATCGTCGCGGTGCAGCCGGTGGCCAGTTCCGCGGTGCACGCCGAGGAGATCACCAAGGCCGCCGCCTTCGCCCAGGAGCGCGCCGACCGCGAAGCCCGCCTGACCCGGCCGATGTTCGCGATGCCCACCAAAGGTGTGTGGACCTCCGGCTTCGGCTACCGCTGGGGCGTGCTGCACGGCGGCATCGACATCGCCGGCCCGATCGGCACCCCGATTCTGGCCGCCAGCGACGGCGTCGTCGTCGAGGTCGGCCCCACCGCCGGTTATGGCGCCTTGGTCAAGCTGCGGCACTCCGACGGCACCGTGACCCTGTACGGCCACATCAACACCTGGCTGGTCAGCAAGGGGCAACGTGTGATGGCCGGCGATCAGATCGCCACCATGGGCAACCGCGGCAACTCCACCGGCCCGCACCTGCACTTCGAGGTGCTGCAGAACGGTTCCAACCGGATCGATCCGGTGCCGTGGCTGGCACAGCGCGGGCTCTCCCCCGGCAGCTACGTCGGCTGATCCACCCCTCGGGTGACTAACGTGGTGAAGTGACCGCAGAGCCTCCACCGTCATCACCCGAAACACCTCGGATCATCCGTCGGCATCCCACCGGCTCCTTCCCGGCGCTGACCCCATCGCTGTCCGACGACCGCACCGAGTTCGTCCGCTCACCGGTCGAGTCGGGGCAGACCACCTACATCCCGCGGCCCGTGCCGGTCACCGTCCCCCGCCGCCCGTCCGACGGAGCGGCCACAGCGATTGCAGCCGCCGTTGCGAGCATCCTGAGCGGGTGGGCGACCGCCGTCATCGCCACCGATCTGATCGCCGGATGGTGGAGCACCGACCGACTGTTCTGCGCCGCCATGGGATTCCTCCCCGCCACCTCGGCGGCCGCCGGCATCGGCGGGCTGATCGCACTGCTGCTGCAGCGCCGGATGGGTCGGCTGTTGATCATCGTCGGCGCCGCGATCGGGGTGCTGATCTTCGGCAGCCTGTTCCTGGCCGGGGCCAAACTGCATCCGGTGGTCTACGCGATGCCGGTGCTGCCGATCGCCGCCACCGTGCTCACGCTGCTGCCGGCGACGCGTCGCTGGGCGCGCTCCTAGAGCTTCTGCACCGGTGCGTGGTTGTGCATCAGCTTGACCCGGCCCGCGCTGCCGAAGTCGATCAACGACATCGCCGACTCACCGACACCGGAGACCTCCTCGACGCGGCCCAGGCCGTACTTGTCGTGGGTCACCCGGTCGCCGGGTTCGAGCGTGATCACCGTGCGGTTGCGGGGCTTGCCGGGGGCCGGACGCGCGTTGGCGGCGAACCGTCCGGTGCTCACCGGGGCACTGGGCGCCGACGACGGCGTGTCGACCCGGCGCCAGTTGATCAGGTCCTCGGGGATCTCCCGCAGGAACCGTGACTCCGGATTGAGCATCGGCTGCCCCCAGGAGGACCGCACCTTGGCCCGGCTC
Source organism: Mycobacterium sp. C31M (assembly GCF_053345865.1). Classification (NCBI taxonomy): domain Bacteria; kingdom Bacillati; phylum Actinomycetota; class Actinomycetes; order Mycobacteriales; family Mycobacteriaceae; genus Mycobacterium; species Mycobacterium sp. C31M. The sequence continues at coordinate 49,710 of NZ_JBKFAX010000011.1, forward strand.
AGGTACAGCCGCTGCCGGGCGCGGGTGATACCGACATAGGCCAGCCGACGTTCCTCGGACAGTTCGGTCGGGTCACCGAGCGCGCGCATGTGCGGGAACATCCCGTCCTCCCAGCCCGTGACGAAAACGACTGGGAATTCGAGTCCTTTGGCGGTGTGCAGGGTCATCATGGTGACCATCCCGGCACCGTGCTCGGGGATCTCGTCGGCATCGGCCACCAGCGACACCCGCTCCAGGAACTGGGCCAGCACCCCGGTGTCGGGGACATCCTCGTCGGCGGGTTCGTCTTCGGCCAGCGCCTGCCGGTTGGCCAGGTCGGTGCTGAATTCATGTGCCACGCTGACGAGTTCGTTGAGGTTGTCCAGCCGGGCCAGATCCTGTGGGTCGCTGGATGATTCGAGTTCCCGACGGTATCCGGTGCGGTCCAGCACGGCCTCGACCAGATCGCCGAGCTCACCGTCGAGCCGGCCGCGCAGCCCGTCGATCATCTGCACGAACGAGGCGATGGCCTTCTCGGAGCGGGTGTTGAGCATCGGTACCCGCCCCTCTGCGGCGGCCTGCAGGGCGTCGGCGAAGGTGGCGCCGGTATTCTCCGAATACACCGCCACACAGGCCTCGGCCCGGTCTCCGATCCCGCGCCGCGGGGTGTTCAGGATGCGCCGCATGCTTACCGCATCGCCCGGGTTGTCCAGCACCCGCAGGTAGGCGACGATATCGCGGATCTCCTTGCGTTCGTAGAAGCGCACACCGCCGACGACCTTGTACGGGATACCGGACCGGATGAAGACCTCTTCCAGTGCCCGGGAGGAGTTGTTGGTTCGGTAGAAGACCGCGACGTCGCTGAAGTTGTGGCAGGAGATTCCACCCTCGCTCGTCAGTGAGTCGATCTCGCCGGCGACGAACCGTGCCTCGTCGTGCTCGTTGTCGGCGACGTACCCGACGATCAGCTCGCCCTCGCCCGAGTCCGTCCACAGCCGCTTCTCGCGGCGGCCGGCATTACGTGAGATGACGGCGTTGGCGGCGTTCAGGATGGTCTGGGTGGAGCGGTAATTCTGTTCCAGCAGAATGGTTGTCGCGTTCGGGTAGTCGCGCTCGAAATCTTCGATGTTGCGGATGGTGGCCCCGCGGAACGCGTAGATCGACTGATCGGCGTCGCCCACCACGCACAGTTCCGACGGCGGTACCGCAGCCGGATCGTCCTCGGTGTCATGCCCGACGAGCTCGCGCACCAGCATGTACTGGGCATGGTTGGTGTCCTGGTACTCGTCGACCAGGATGTGCCGGAACCGGCGCCGGTAGTACTGCGCGATCTGCGGAAAGGCTTGCAGCACAGCGACCGTCTCACCGATCAGGTCGTCGAAGTCCAGCGCGTTGGCCGCCCGCAACCGGCGCTGGTACTCACCGAACACCGAGGCGACGGTCTTGGACATGTCATCGGAGACCTCGGTCAGATCCGAGACGGCCTGATCAGGATCGACGAGCTCGTTCTTGAGGTTGGAGATACCGTTGGCCAACAGCCGCGGTGTGTACCGCTTGGTGTCCAGGCCCATGTCCTTGGCGATCATCATCAGCAGCCGTCGCGAGTCGTCGGCGTCGTAGATGGAGAAGTTGGAGTTCAGCCCGGGCAGCAGCGAGGCCTGGTTGCGCAGGATCCGCACGCAGGTGGAGTGGAAAGTGGACACCCACATGTTGCGGGCACGCGGGCCGATCAGCCCGACCACGCGCTCGCGCATCTCGGCGGCGGCCTTGTTGGTGAAGGTGATGGCCAGCACCTGCCCGACACCGACATCGCGGGCGGCCAGCAGGTAGGCGATACGCCGGGTGAGCACCGCCGTCTTGCCCGAGCCCGCGCCGGCCACGATGAGCAGCGGAGAGCCCGTGTGCAGGACAGCCTGGCGCTGCTGCGGGTTGAGACCGTCCAGCAGTTCGTCAGTGGAGGCGGCGACCGAGTCGGTAGAGAAAAGAGATGTCATTTCGGTCTCGAATCTACCTCTGGACGGTGACACGGCCCGCATTGACGCCGACCGTACCTTTGCATCGAATCGGCCCTCGGTGGCACACTCGATTCGTGCTCCATCAGCAGCGACGATTTTTTTACGGGTACCGGTCCGCGGTGCCCGTGGTCTAGCTGCTTCCCTTTCAGCCCCGCGGTCCGCATCCGGATCCGGGGCTCTGTTGTGTGAGGCCCGAACCGGATGAACCAAGAACCCACCAACAGTGAGGAGAACCTCGTGAGCGCCGAAACTCAGACGGCTGCCGATATCGACGAACTGCGCCTGGAGATCGACCGGCTGGACGCCGAGATCCTGGCCGCGGTGAAGCGCCGCGCCGAGGTGTCGCAGATCATCGGCAAGGCCCGGATGGCCTCGGGTGGCACCCGGCTGGTGCACAGCCGAGAGATGAAGGTCATCGAGCGCTACAGCGAACTCGGCCCCGAGGGCAAGGACCTGGCGATGCTGCTGCTGCGTCTGGGCCGCGGCCGGCTCGGCCACTGACCCCCTGCCCCTGCGATTTCGGCGCGGAAACGTACGCTGACCGTACGTTTCCGCGCCGAAATCACTAGGGGGTGAAGGCGATGTACTTGGTCTCCAGGTACTCGTCGATGCCCTCGGAGCCGCCCTCGCGGCCGAACCCGGATTCCTTGATCCCACCGAACGGGGCCGCGGCATCGGAGATGACACCCCGGTTCACCCCGACCATGCCTGCCTCGACGGACTCAGCCACCCGCAGCGCCCGGTCCAGGGACTGGGTGTAGATGTAGGACGCCAGACCGTAGTCGGTGTCGTTGGCGGCGACGATGCCCTGTTCCTCGGTGTCGAAACCGGTGATCGGTGCGACCGGTCCGAACACCTCCTCCTTGAGGATGCGGGCGTCGGCCGGGACATCGGCCAGCACGGTGGCCGGGTAGAAGTGGCCGGCACCGTCGGGCGCGACTCCGCCGACGGCCACCTCGGCGCCGCGGGCGACGGCGTCAGAGACCAGGTCGGCGACGATGCCCAGCTGCTTGGCCGAGATGAGCGGGCCCAGCGTCGAGGAATCGTCGAGGCCGTTGCCCAGCTGGTACTCACTCATCCGCTTGACCAGCTTGTCGGTGAACTCGGCGCGCACCGCGTTGGCGACGTGGAAGCGGTTGGCCGCGGTGCAGGCCTCGCCGCCGTTGCGCATCTTGGCCAGCAGCGCGCCCTCCACCGCGGCGTCGACATCGGCATCGTCGAACACCACGAACGGGGCGTTGCCGCCGAGCTCCATCGAGGTGCGCAGCAGCTTGTCGCTGGACTGCTTCACCAGCGCCTTGCCCACCCCGGTGGATCCGGTGAAGGTCAGCTTGCGCAGTCGGCCGTCGTCGATCAGTGCGGTGGTCAGGTCGCCGGGCTTAGAGGTGGGCAGCACCGACAACACGCCCTTGGGCAGGCCGGCGTCATCGATGAGCTTGGCCAGCAGCAGCATGGTCAGCGGGGTCTCCTGGGCGGGCTTGACCAGCATGGTGCAGCCGGCGGCCAGTGCCGGGCCGATCTTGCGGGTGCCCATCGCCAGCGGGAAGTTCCACGGGGTGATGGCGTAACACGGGCCGACAGGCATCTTGGTGACCAGGATGCGGCCGGTGCCGGCCGGGCTGTGGGTGTAGCGGCCGTCGATGCGGACCGCCTCCTCGGCAAACCAGCGGAAGAATTCAGCGCCGTACTTGACCTCGCCACGGCTTTCGGCGAGCACCTTGCCCATCTCCAGGGTCATCAGTGTCGCGAGCTCTTCGCCTCGGGCGGTGAGGGTTTCGAACACCGAACGCAGGATCTCGCCGCGTTCGCGGGCCGGGGTGGCGGCCCAGTCGGCCTGCACCGCGGTCGCGGCGTCCAGTGCGGCGATCCCGTCCTCGGGTGTCGCATCGGCGACCGAGGTGATCACCTCGTCGGTCGCCGGATTGAGCACATCGAAGGTGGACGAGCCGGCCCGCTCTTCGCCGCCGATCCACAGTCCGGTGGGCACGGATGAAATCAAGTCTTCAATGCGCATACATCCATCATGTACACCCTTGAAACGAGCGCCGCACTAAGGTCAGAAGAATGAGTGCTGACATCACCTCTTCCTCCGCATGGCATTCGCTGCACACCCACCATGAGGCCATCGCGTCGAAGAATCTTCGGGAGCTGTTCGCCGACGATCCCGCCCGCGGCACCGAGCTCACCCTCACCGTCGGCGACCTCTACATCGACTACAGCAAGCACCGGGTCACCCGTGAAACCCTGGCGCTGCTGGTCGATCTGGCGAACGCCGCGGACCTGGTGGGCCGCCGGGATGCGATGTTCGCCGGAGCGCACATCAACACCTCCGAGGACCGGGCGGTGCTGCACACCGCGCTGCGGTTGCCGCGCGACGCGAGCCTGACGGTCGACGGCCAGGACGTCGTCGCCGACGTGCATTCCGTCCTCGACGCGATGGGCGACTTCACCGATCGGTTGCGGTCCGGCCAATGGACGGGCGCCACCGGTGAGCGGATCACGACCGTGGTCAACATCGGGATCGGCGGGTCGGATCTGGGTCCGGTGATGGTGTACGACGCGCTGCGCCACTACGCCGACGCCGGTATCGCGGCCCGGTTCGTGTCCAATGTCGATCCGGCCGACCTGGTCGCCAAACTCGACGGACTGGACCCGGCCACAACACTTTTCATCGTCGCCTCCAAGACGTTCTCCACCCTGGAGACGCTGACGAACGCAACCGCGGCGCGGCGCTGGCTGACCGCCGAGCTCGGAGATGAGGCGGTGTCCAAGCATTTCGTGGCGGTGTCGACGAACGCCAAGCTGGTCGAGGAGTTCGGCATCGACACGGCGAACATGTTCGGGTTCTGGGACTGGGTAGGCGGACGGTACTCGGTGGACAGCGCCATCGGCTTGTCGGTGATGGCGGTGATCGGCCGCGAGCGGTTCGCCGAATTCCTGGCCGGGTTCCATCTGGTCGACGAACATTTCCGCACCGCACCGCTGGCCGAGAATGCGCCGGCCCTACTGGGCCTGATCGGGCTCTGGTACAACAACTTCTTCGATGCGCAGTCCCGCGCGGTGCTGCCCTACTCCAACGACCTGTCCCGGTTCGCGGCGTATCTGCAGCAGCTGACCATGGAGTCCAACGGCAAATCGGTGCAGGCCGATGGATCCCCGGTGACCACCGACACCGGCGAAATCTATTGGGGCGAACCGGGAACCAACGGTCAGCACGCGTTCTACCAGCTGCTGCACCAGGGCACCCGGCTGATCCCCGCGGACTTCATCGGGTTCAGCCGGCCCACCGACGACCTGCCCACCGCCGACGGCACCGGCAGCATGCACGACCTGTTGATGAGTAATTTCTTCGCGCAGACCCAGGTGCTGGCGTTCGGCAAGACGGCCGAGGAGATCGCGGACCAGGGCACCCCCGCCGAGGTGGTGCCGCACAAGGTGATGCCGGGGAACCGTCCCACCACCTCGATCCTGGCGACCGAGCTGACCCCGTCGGTGGTCGGGCAACTGATCGCACTGTACGAGCACCAGGTCTTCACCGAGGGTGTGATCTGGGGTATCGACTCGTTCGATCAGTGGGGTGTGGAGCTGGGCAAGACCCAGGCCAAGGCGCTGCTGCCGGTGATCACCGAACCCGAATCGCCCGCACCGCAGAGTGACACCTCGACCGATGCGTTGGTGCGGCGCTACCGCAGTGAGCGCGGTCGATCGGCCTGAGCCGCGCCCACCAGAAACACGCGTACCCGCGGCCCCCGAGAGGTGTGGGGCAACGGGTACGCGTGTTTCAAGCGTCAGTTACGGGGCGGGGATGGTGGCGCACCCGACGTTCGGGATACAGCCGCTGGCACCGCCGGGCCCTGCGCTACCGGTGATGCCACCGGGAGACACGGACCCGCTGGCCCCACCGGGACCGGCTGTACCGGCCGGGCCACCCGGGATCGCACCCGTGGCGCCCTCGGGGCCGGCCGCGCCGCCCGGGCCACCCGGGATCACGCCGCTGGCACCGCCGGGACCGGCTTCACCACCGGGGCCGCCGGGGATGGCGCCACTGGCCCCACCGGGACCGGCCGTGCCGAGGTCGGCGCACGGTGTGCCGTCAGCGTTCCAGCACGGCGGCGGAGCGGGCTCTGCCCCGGCGAGCGGCGAGAACGCGATGGCCGCTCCCGCGGCACCTGCGAACAGAAAAGGCGTCAGTTTCGTCAGTTTCACCATCATGGAAGATGAGTTCCACGAACGCAGACGAGCTAAACATCGCACTGATTTTCGTCCCGCAAGCAGACGCAAAGTTGCTGATAATGGCCGAAAAGCGCAGATTTGCGTCTGCTCGCCCTAGGCGAAGCGTTTGGTGTACTTCGGCGGCAGAAGGCGCATGATCTGGGTCAGCGGCGCCCACGGCCAGCTCGGGACGACGGCGCGACCCTTCTCCTTCTCGATGGCCTCGACCATGGCCCGCACCCCGGTCTCGTTGTCGACGATCAGCAGCGTGTTGGAGGCCTGGGCCGTCATCTCCGATTCGATGTAACCGGGTTCGATGACGGTGACCCGGATGGGTCCCTTGTCGTACTCGGCACGCAGCGATTCACCCAAAGAGGTCATGCCCGCCTTGGACGCGGCGTAGGCGGCCTTGGTGCCCGGCACGCCGGTGTTGCCCAGCACCGAGGAGATCAGGACCAGGTGCCCGCTGCCCGCCTTCTTGAAGATCTGCAAGGCGTACTCGATCTGGACCAGACCGGAAACCAGGTTGGTGGTCAGCGTCGCCGAGTTGTGCCACGGTTTCCCCTCGCCGATCGGCCAACCCTTGCCGATACCGGCGTTGACGATCACCCGGTCGATACCGCCGAGCTCATCGGACAACTCACCGAACACCCGCGGAATGGCCTCGTGATCGTCGACGTCGAGCGCCGCGATCGCGATCTTGGCGTACGGGTGGCGCTCCAGGATCTCGGCGCGCAACTCTTCGAGCCGCTCGATGCGGCGGGCACACAGGGCCAGGTCCCGGCCCTTGGCGGCGAAGGCGCGGGCCATACCGGCGCCCAGGCCCGAGCTGGCACCGGTGACGAGGATCTTCTGGCGGGTCATGGCAGCAGGATAACCGAGTTATATATCTGGCAAGAAATGGTGGCTCAGTCGACGAACTCGTCCCGGTTACCGCGATGCGGAAACGCGTTCCACAACGCAAAACCGGTGGCGAAGCCCAACGCGATGGACATCATCGACACCAGCATCACCGTGATGGCCGCGCTGCCCTGTCCCTCGGCCAGCTGCGCCACTCCGATCATCCCGACCGAGCTGGGCACCAGCAACCAGAACCCCGGCGCCAGCACCACCTGGGCCCGCGGGGTCCGCGACAGCCGGCTCAGCCCCAGCGCGCACAGCATCAGGATCAGGCCACCGCCGAAGCCGCTGGTGTAACCGCCGAACACCGCACCGGTCGCCACCTGGGCGCCATAGGCGATGAACAGCACCAGCGTCAGCCACGGCACGAAATCGTGCGGGGTCCCCATGTGGAAGGTGATCCCGGCGGCGTAGACGGCCACGCCCACCCAGGGCGCCCAGCTGCCCAGCGTGTTGGCGGGTGCGTCGGCCAGCTCCGACCACGTCAGCCCCAGCAATTGGACGGCTATCACGATGCCCAGCGCCAGCTGGGCCAGCCGCATCAGGCCGGCCATCAACCGCGCCGATCCGGACACCATCTCCCCGGTGGAGGATTCGATGACCGCCAGGGTGATCGCCACCCCGGGCAGGAACAGCGTCAGCGGCGCGATCAGGATGCGCAGGCTGTCATGTCCCATGTGCAACAGTCGCCCCAGACTGAACGCCAGATAGGTGACCAGGAATGCGCTGAGCACCGGCAGCAACTGGCGCAGCGCGGCATTGTTGCGGGCCACCAACTCCAACAGGCCGACGAGCAGGCCGAAACCGGTCGCGGCGATCAGCGACACCACGGTCGGCTGCAGGATCAGCGCGTACGCGGCGCTCTGCAACCCGTAGCCGATGACGGCGACCCAACCCGGATAGCGCCGCGGCAACTGGTGGATCCGGTCCAGCTCGGCCAGCCCCTCGGCAGGATCCATCCACTGGCTTTCGGCACGGCCGATCAGCTCACCCAACGGGAAGGTCTGGTCGTAGCGCAGCGGGTCGCCACGGACAACGGTGGTGTGGTGTCGGTCGCCGGCCTGGATGAAGTTGGGCAGCACCAGTACCGGGCATTCGATGCCCTGTCGGTCGGCGACCTTCTCCAACGCGTGCCGCACCACCGGCACCGCGTAATCCGCGCCCAGCATCGCCGACCCGAGTCGGGCGATGAACTCGACGGCGGTGGACTCATCACGCATGGGTGGCCTTTGCGGTCGGGCGGATCAGGATCAGTGTCAGCACGATCGCGGCCACCGGCACCACGGTCAGCATCGCGCCAAGCGTATGGATCGCCTCCAGCATGCTCGTGTGCACCCCGTCGACGACGGCCCGAGCCTGCTGGGGATCGAGCACATTGCTGCCCGCGGCGGACCCGGCACCACCGTGGGCCACCCGCAGCGCCTCGCGCGCCTGTCCCTCGTCGATTCCGGCCGAATGCAGGAACACCGTGGTACCCACGAGTGCGAACACCGCCGGCCCCATCGAGTAGGCCGCCTGTCCGACAGCACTTTTCACCGCAGCGACGGCACCGCTGAGCTGCACGGGCGCGGTCTGCAGCATCACGGTGGCCTCGATGGTCTCGACGACGGCGGACCCGACGGCGTTGAACGCGACCGCCGCGAACAGCACCCACAGTGAGCTGTGCTCGCCGAGCTTGGTGAGGACCAGTAGGCCGGCGATCAACAGCAGCAGGCCGCCGATCAGCACGGCCCGCTGTCCCAGCCGTATCGCGGCCCGGCCCGCGATCCCAGCCGCCAGCGCAGACAGCAGGGCCGCCGGCGCCATCAGAAGACCCAGCGCCGTAGGTGATTCCCCGCGGATGGTGACCAGGTAGAAGGCCAACAGCACGGTTACCCCGCCGCTGAGGAAGTTGAACGTGATGCCGGCGAAGACGGCCGCGTCGAAGGCACCGGACCGGAAGATCCGTAGATCCAGGGCGGGGCTCGGGGTGCGCAGTTCGAACATCACGAAGGCCACCGCGGCGATCACGCCGAGCACCAGCGAACCGATCACGACGGCACTCATACCGCTCTGCAGCCGGGACAGCCCGAATACGGTGCCCAGCAACGCGACCGCCACCAACAGCAGACCGATCGTGTCGAGCCGACGGTCGCCGCGCGGTGTCTCCGGTACGTAGCGGCGCACCAGAACCAGACAGACCGCGGCCAGGACCGGTGCGACCAGAAAGCAGGTGCGCCAACCGATGTGTTCGACGAGCAGGGTGCCGAGCGCGGGCATCGGGACCGCGACGGCGAAGCTGGCGCCCAGATGCAGCGAGATCGCGGCGGCGCGGCGCTCCGGCGGGAAGACCACGTTGACGATGGCCAGCGACAAGCCCAGTTGCAGCGCAAAGGCCAGCCCCACCCCGGCGCGCGCCACCAACAGCACGCCCGCGTTGGGCGCCAGCGCGGCCAGCAGCCCGAAGCAGATAGTGCCCAGCAGGCCGACGGTGTACGTGCGTTTCATCCCGTACTTGTCCCCGAGCGCGCCCGCACCGAGCACTCCGGCGGCCAGCGCCAGGGTCGCCATCCCGGCGACGAAGCTCGCGGTGCCCGAGGACATCTGCAGGCCGGCGCGGACGGCGGAGATGTTCGCCGACAGGATGACCGGGTCCGATGCGGTGATGCTGGCGCCCAGACCGGTGGCGACGATCGTCATGGTCGCGGCGGTGCCGGACACCGACTGCGGTGGGGTCACGCCAGCAAACTACTACTTGAGAAGGCGGGACATCCGTCGGTCGGCGAGGACTTTTCCGCCCGTCTGACAGGTCGGGCAGTACTGGAAGGATTTGTCGGCGAAGGACACCTCGGCCACGGTGTCCCCGCACACCGGGCAGGGCAGGCCCGTGCGCGCGTGTACGCGCAGCCCGGATCGTTTCTCGCCTTTGAGCGTCGCGGCCTGTTGGCCCACCGACCGGGTCACCGCATCGGTGAGAACCGAGGTCATGGCGTCGTGCAAGTCTGCCAACTGTGATTCGGTGAGCTTGGCCGCCGTCGCGAACGGCGACAGCTTGGCCACATGCAGGATCTCGTCGCTGTAGGCGTTGCCGATGCCCGAGATCACCTTCTGGTCGGTGATGACGGTCTTGATGCGGCCGCCCTGGCCGGCCAGCACCTGTTTGAGATCGGCGGGCCCCAGAGCCAGTGCGTCGGGACCGAGGGCGGCGATCTGCGGGACGTCCATCGGGTCACGAACCACCCAGACCGCCAACCGTTTCTGGGTGCCCGCCTCGGTGAGGTCGAAGCCGACTCCCCCGTCGAGGTGCACACGCAGCGCGATCGGGCCCTTGCCCGGTTTCAGCGGGGTCGGAGCCAGTTTGTCCGACCAGCGCAGCCAACCGGCCCGCGACAGGTGGGTGATCAGCCACAGGTCGCCGATGCCGAGCCCCAGGTACTTCCCCCACCGGGCGGCCCCGGTGACCTCGATGCCGTGCAGTGCGGTCACCGGCGGGTCGAACGTCTTGAGCACCGACAGCGCAGAGATATCGACGCGGGTGACGACCCGTCCGACGGCATGCCGGCGCAGATGATCGGCGAGCGCCTCGACTTCGGGCAGTTCGGGCATGCCCCCAGTGTTACTCGAGGACACGGATATCGTCTCGGAGTGTGCTGACCGCGATCCGTCGATCCTTCGTGATCAACCCGGCCCCGGGCCGGTGGAAGTTCGCGCTCCGTGCGGGTATCTGCATGGCGGTGCCCGTGCTGGTGGGCTGGTCACTCGGCGACACCGCCGCCGGACTGATCGCGATCATCGGTGGCTTCACCTCGCTGTACGGCAGCGGTCGCCCGTACCGGAATCGGGCCGGTTATCTGGCGGTGATCGCGCTGTCGTTCGGCGCCGCTGTGGCCCTTGGCGATTGGGCGGCCGCGCTACCGTGGCTGGGACTGGTGACCATCACCGTCATCGCGATGGTGGCCGTGCTGGTGTGCCATGCGCTCCATGTCGGCCCACCCGGTGCGTTCATGTTCGTGCTCGGCTGCGCTGCGGGCACCGCCGTCGGCGCCACGCAGCTACCGCCCTGGCATATCGGGCTGCTGGTGCTGGCCGGCGGGGCGTTCTCCTGGTTGGTACACATGGTCGGCGCGCTGTGGGAACCTCGCGGACCGGAAACACGAGCGGTGGCAGCTGCCCGGGTCGCAGTGGCCCGGTATCTGGATTCCCGGGACACCGCCGACCGCCACCTGGCCGCCCGCGCACTGCATCAGGCCTGGAACACGTTGGTCAACTTCCAGCCGGCGCGGGTCGACCCGGATCCCGAGCTCGACGGGTTGCGGGCCGAGAACCTGCACCTGCACCGGGTATTCGGTGCGGCGGTCGCCGGCGGGTCGGATGTCGATATCGTGCGCCGCACCGAGTTGGGGCCCGGCTTCCGGCTGCCGCTGGGCCGGCCGAACAACGCGACGTTGTTGCGGCGGGCGCTGACACCGGGTTCGGAGTCGATGCGTTTGGCGGGGCGGGTGGGCGTCGCGGTGTGTCTGTCCGGGCTGGCCGCGCTCGCGGTGTCCGATGACCATTCGTACTGGGCGATGGCCGTTGCGGTGCTGGTGTTGTATCAGGGCTTCGACTGGTCGCGCACGGTGCAGCGGGGCGCCGAGCGGCTGGTGGGGACGTTGCTCGGGTTGGGTCTGGCCACCGCGATCCTGAGCTGGCAACCGCAGGGTTGGTGGCTGGTGATCGTCATCGCCGCATTGCAGTTCGCCATCGAGATGTTCGTGGTGCGGAATTACACGATCGCCGTGGTCTTCATCACCCCGTTGGCGCTGACGATCGCCTCCGGTGGGCACCAAGTGGCCGATCTGCGACATTTCCTGCTGACCCGCGGACTCGACACCGTGATCGGTTGCACAGTAGCACTTTTGGTCTACTGGGCGGCAATGCGGCGGCGCGGACCGGCACCCTTGCCCGAGGCGGTGCGCGCGACGCGGGCGGCCATCGACATCACCGATGTGCACCTGCGCGCGGGCGCGGTGTCCAGTGCGCCCGCCCGCGCGGCACGCCGGGATCTACAACTCAGTGCGATGACGCTGCTGGAGGCGTATCAGGGCGCCATCGGCGGTTCGGCCGAGCACCGGGCCGAGGCCGAACGGTTATGGCCGACGATCGCCGACACCGAACACCTGGCCTATCAGACGTTGGCCGCTTGCTGGGAGGTCGAACACCGCTAAACCGTTAGGATGTGCTCTTTTTCACGTCTCCGGTTACCAGCGACAGCAGCCAGCTGACGATCGACAGGACGATGGCCGCCCAGATGGCGGTCCACCAGAAGTCGTCGATCTGCAGGCCCCAGTGTGTGGCGGTCTCGGTGATCCACGAGGTGATCCACAGCATCCACGCGTTGATCACGATGTGGATGAGGCCGAGGGTGAGAATGTAGAGCGGTATCGAAATGAACTGCACGATGGGCTTGATCACCGCGTTGACGAGTCCGAACACCACCGCGACGACGAAGATGATGCCGACCCGCTGCAAGGTGGAATCGCCACCGACGATGGTGATACCGGGCACCAGCAGCGTCACCACCCACAGTGCGACTCCGGTCAATGCGGCGCGCAGCAGAAAGTTCATGACGCTCAGTCTGCCGCCCGCAGCAGGTAGATGTCCATGATCCAACCGTGTCGTTCCCTTGCCGCGGCGCGTGTTTCGAAGATCTGTTCGCTCACCTCGCCGAGGGCTCCGGTGATCAGCAGCTCGTCCGGTGTGCCGAGATAGGCACCCCACCAGATCCGGGTGTCGGGTGCGAGTCCGCGAAATGAACACTCCCCGTCGAGCATCACGACGGCAGCCCCGGCCAGCCCGTCGGCCCGCAACCGCCGACCGGTGGTGATGAGCACCGGATCGCCAATATCGTTGAGCGGGATGCGATGCCGCGCGGTCAGCGCCTGGATCGCGGTGATCCCGGGGATGACGTCGAAGTCGAAGGCGACATGTTCGGCGACCCGGTCCAGGATGCGCAGCGTGCTGTCGTAGAGCGATGGATCGCCCCAGGCGAGAAAGGCTCCGACACCGTCGGGTCCGAGTTCGGCCTCGATGGCACGGGCCCACAGTCGCGCGCGGGCGGCATGCCAGTCGTCGACGGCCTGTTCGTAGGGGACGTCGGTGGCGCGTTTCGGGTCGGGCAGTGCGACGAACCGGTAGTCGTGTGTCTCGATGAACCGGTCACAGATGTGGCGGCGCAATGCGACCAGATCGTCCTTGATGTCGCCCTTGTCCATGGCGAAGAAGACGTCGGTGTCGTTGAGCGCGGAAACCGCCTGCGCCGTCACATAGTCGGGGTCTCCTGCACCGATGCCGATCACGTGGATTGTGCGCACCGAGAAAGATTAGTCGATCCGATTTACCTAGTACCGCGGGTATTGACTACCGCTGGTATCGGGCTTACCGTCGGAAGATGACAGCCTCGGTGCGGCCTCAGACCACGCGTGCGGAGTTCGCCGAGCGCCTCCTCAAGGGGTCGGTGCGCAAGTCCTACGCGCCGATCGTGGACATCGACTGGGATGCCCCGCTGGACCCGGACAAGTTCTTCCTGCCGCCGAAAGTCGTGTCGCTGTATGGCACTCCGATATGGGAGGCGATGAGCCGCGCCGAGCAGATCGAGCTGTCCCGACATGAGTTGGTCAACACCCTGTCGGCGGGCATCTGGTTCGAGAACATCCTCAACCAGGCCTTGCTGCGCAAGATGATGCACCAGGATCCGACCGCCGCGACCACCCACTACGAGCTGACCGAACTCGGGGACGAGACCCGACACATGGTGATGTTCGGCAAGGCGATCGCGAAGGTCGGCACCGAGCCCGTGCGGCCGCGGCTGTATCAGCGCATTGTCATCAACGCGCTGCCATTCGCCTTTCGCGGGTCGGTGTTGTGGGTGGCCGCCCTGATCGGTGAGGAGATCTTCGATTCGCTACAACGCCAGATGATGGACGATGACGAACTGCAGCCGATGGTGCAGCGGTTGATGCGCATCCACGTCACCGAGGAGGCCCGCCACATCCAATTCGCCCGCGACGGGCTACGCAAACGGACACCGTCGATGTCGCGGTGGAAGCGGTTCTGGGTGGGCAACCTCAACGGGGTCGGCGGACCGTTCTTCCGGTTCCTCTTCACCAACAAGGTGCAGTACCGTCGGGCCGGCCTGGACGCCCCGACCGCGCGTCGGATGGCGCGACGTTCCCCGCACCGCCACCGGGTGCAGATCGCCGGGTTCGCCCCGCTGGCATCGTTCCTCGAAGAGATCGGGTTGATGGGCCCGATCGCGCGCCGGATGTGGCGACGCAGTGGGTTCCTGCCGACCGGGGCGCTGGTGCCGACGGGCCGGGTGGAGATCGCCGGCGAGGAGGATATATACGTCGGCGCTGCGACCGTCGACGGACGGGAGGTGCGGGTGCGACTGGCCGGGCACCTCCACCCGATCGACGGGCAGTACCACTGGCAGGGCACGGTGTTGGACGACCGCACGCCATCACGGACCCTGACGGTGACGATCGGTGAGCGCACGGCTGAGGCCAAGTTCACCGAACGCAGCCAGCAAGGTGGCTATGCGATCGCCGGTGTCGGGGTGCCGCCGTTCCCCCGGTAGTTCATTCCGCAACGGCAAATTAGAACGTGTTCTAGTATCGGTTCCATGCGGTTCACTTATGCGGAAGCCATGACCGATCCCAAGTACTACATCCCGCTGGCGAAAGCCGCTGACGAGGCCGGATACCACGGGATGACGATCGCGGACAGCGTCGCCTACCCCGAGGTGTCGGACTCGAAATACCCCTACACCGAGGACGGCAACCGGGAGTTTCTCGACGGTAAGTCGTTCATCGAGACGTTCGGCCTCATCGGTGCACTGTCGGCCGTCACGAGCCGCCTGCAGTTCAACGTCTTCGTCCTGAAACTGCCGATCCGCCCGCCCGCCCTGGTGGCCAAGCAGGCCGGTTCGCTGGCCGCGATGTTCGACAACCGCCTCAACCTCGGCGTCGGCACCAGCCCGTGGCCCGAGGACTACGAGATCATGGGCGTCCCGTTCGCGAGGCGCGGTAAGCGGATGGACGAGTGCATCGACATCGTCCGGGGCCTGACCTCCGGGGATTACTTCGAGTACCACGGCGAGTTCTACGACTTCCCGCGCTTCAAGATGACGCCGGCCCCGACCAAGCCCATCCCCATCCTGATCGGCGGGCATGCGGATGCCGCCCTG
This sequence comes from Mycobacterium sp. C31M, assembly GCF_053345865.1. Lineage (NCBI taxonomy): Bacteria > Bacillati > Actinomycetota > Actinomycetes > Mycobacteriales > Mycobacteriaceae > Mycobacterium > Mycobacterium sp. C31M. The sequence continues at coordinate 65,022 of NZ_JBKFAX010000011.1, forward strand.
CGCCGCGCCGCCCGCAACGACGGCTGGATGCACGGCGGCGGCAACCCGGCCGAACTCGACCCGCTGCTGGCCAAGCTCGCCAAGTTCCGCGAGGAGGAGGAACGCATCGGCAAGGCCGAGGAGTTCCAGATCCACGTCATCTCGATCGACGGGTTCACCCTCGACGGTGTCAAGCGCCTGGAGGACAAGGGCGTCACCGATGTCATCGTCGGCTTCCGGATTCCCTACATCATGGGCCAGGACACCGAGCCGCTCGAGGACAAGATCCGCAACCTGGAATGGTTCGCCGAGAACGTGATCGCCAAGGCCTGATTGCCCTTCGCCTCAGCGGCCTCGTCCCTCAGCCGCATCGTTGTCGGGCGCAGCAAACGGCTAGCCCAGCACACCGTCCACCGCGGCGGCGCTGAGGACCTCTTCGAGCACGATCGTGGCACTGCCGACGGTGGCCGATCGGTCACCGTGGGCGGCCGCAACGACCTCGAGATCCTTGGTGGCCACCGCGGTCGCGTTGCCGTACAAGGCTTCTCGCAGCCCGGCGACATAGATGTCGTAGGCACCCGCCATATCGCCCGCGACCACCAGCACGGCCGGATTGATCAGGTTGACCGCCGGCGCGAGGCCCTCGCCGACATGACGGCCGCTGTCCCGGATCATCCGGCGGGCCTCCGGGTCACCGTCGTTGGCCAGTTCGGCGACATCGCGCAGGTGGCGCACCGGGCGGCCCTGCCGTTGCAGTTCCCGCACGATCGCCCAGCCGCCGGCGATCGCCTCCAGGCAGCCGGTATCCCCGCATCGACACGGATGCCCCAGTGCGGCAGCGATTTTGTTGTGCCCGAACTCCCCCGCCGCCTGCCCGGCACCGCGCAGCAGCACGCCACCCGCGACGATCCCGGCCCCGAGGCCGCTGGAGGCCTTCAGCACCAGCACATCGTCACGGTCACCGCGTTCGGCGAGCGCGATGGCGTTGGCGTCGTTGTCGAGTACCACCGGGACGGTCCCGAGGCTGCTGAAATACGGCCGCAACTCCACACCGTCCCAGCCGCGCAGGATCGGTGATCCGCAACTGCAGCCGCGGACCCGGTCCACGGTGCCCGGCAGGCTCAGGCCGACGCCGTACACCGCGGCATCGGGGAAATCCGCCAGCAGCACATCGAGGCCCTTGACCACATCGGGCATCAGATCGTCGGGGCCGAGCGCGACCTCCTGGTCGATATCGGAGAGCGCCAGCACGTCGCCGGCCAGATTGCAGATCGCGAGCCGGGTGCGACTGATCCCGATGGCCGCCGACAGCACCACCCCGGCGTCGGCGTTGAAGCTGAGCTGGGTCGCCGGCCGGCCTCCGGTCGAAGCGGCCGGCTGGCATTCCACGACGAGTTCGGAGTCGAGCAGCAGGGCAAGCCGGGCGCCGACGGCGGTGCGGGACAGACCGGTCAGCGTCGCGATTTCCGTGCGGGTGATCTCGCCATGCCGTCTGATCAGGGCGAACATCTCACCGACGGTGGTCACGCTTCCGATTTCACCACAGAATGCGTAAGCTTCGCCACTTTGACCTGGAAAATACAAAACTAAGTTGAGTTGCAGACGTAAGCGGTCTTACGCTTGACCGGTGACACCCAGCATCGATCGCCCCAGCCGCCCGCAGTCTGTCGTCGCCGCCGACCCCACGGTCCGCGCGCTGGCAGTGTTTGCGCTGGCCCTGGGCGGTTTCGGCATCGGCACCACCGAGTTCGTCGCGATGGGTCTGCTGCCCGATATCGCCGCGAGCTTCGGTATCACCGAGCCCACCGCGGGCCACGTCATCTCCGCCTACGCGCTCGGTGTGGTGGTCGGTGCGCCGACCATCGCCGCGCTGACCGCCCGAGTTCCGCGTCGGGCCCTGCTGCTGGGGCTGATGGCCGTCTTCACCCTGGGCAACCTGGCCAGCATGTTCGCACCGACCTACCCGACGCTGGTGGCCGCCCGGTTCATCGCCGGATTGCCGCACGGCGCCTTCTTCGGGATCGCCGCCCTGGCCGCCGCTCATCTGATGGGACCGCGCAACCGGGCCAAGGCCGTGGCCTATGTGCTGTCCGGGTTGACGGTGGCCACCGTGCTCGGCGTCCCCGCCGCGTCCTGGCTGGGCCAGGCACTGGGCTGGCGCAGCGCTTTCGGTCTGGTCGTGGTGATCGGGATGATCACGCTGGCCGCGCTGTGGTTCTGGCTGCCCGGGCAACTGCGCACGATGCATGTGACCAGCCCGCTGACCGAGTTGGGTGCACTGCGCCGGCCGCAGGTGTGGCTGGCCGTGCTGGTCGGCATGATCGGCTTCGGCGGCATGTTCGCCGTGTACACCTACATCAGCACCACCATGACCGACGTCGCCGGTCTGCCCCGGACGCTGGTTCCGTTGGCACTCATGGTGTTCGGTCTCGGCATGGTGGTCGGCAACCTGCTCGGCGGCAAGCTGGCCGACACGTCGGTGGTGCGCGCGCTGTACCTGTCGATGGGCGCGCTGAGCGTCGTACTGCTGGTGTTCGTGGCGGCCGCACACAACCCGTGGACGGCGCTGCTGGTGCTGTTCGGAATCGGCACGGCGGGTTCGGCCGTCGGGCCGGCCCTGCAGACCCGGCTGATGGATGTCGCCCAGGACGCGCAGACACTGGCCGCGGCACTGAACCACTCCGCACTCAACATCGGCAATGCGGCCGGCGCCTGGGTGGGCGGGCTGGTGATCGCCGCCGGTTACGGCTACACGGCGCCGGCTGCTGCCGGGTCCGCGCTGGCGATCTGCGGCCTGCTGGTACTCACGGTGTCGGTGCTGCTGGGGCGCACTACTCGTCGATGATGTGGACGGCGGCCTCTTCGGCCGAGGCCGCCCCGCCGTCGATACCGACATCGCTACCCAGCAGGTCCGATTCGGTGTCCGCGCCGGAACCCGCGTCGGGTGCGACCAGCCGGCCCGAGCGGCGGGCCCCGACCTCGTCCTCGCCCCACTGTTCGTCCAGGTTGTCGGCACCGTCGGAGATCTCGGGCTGCTCATCGGCCAGGCGCTCGTCGAGGCTCTCGTGCTCGCGCGCCTCCTGCCAGCGCTCAGGCGGTGAATAACCCTCGTCCAGCAGGTCGTCCACACCGCGATCGAGCAGGGTGTCCTCCGCTGTCAGCTGGTCGTCGTTGTCAACGCTGTAGTCACCTTGTGGACCGCTCATGACACCAGCTTGCCTCATCTGAGCTGATCCTCACAGGACGAACTGAGCCCGGAGAAGTGCACCGCGGGTGCGCCGTCGACAAGGACAAAATCGGTTCCCGGGGTACCACTCGGTGCCGGGCTGGATCCACGGCGGCACAGTGTGCGGATAGGCGATCGTCACATCCGCATAGAACCGGGCGTTGGCCGGACAGCTCGGGCTGCTCGAAGGCTGCGGATTCCAGGCATGGACCACAACGGGATTGGTGAGCCGCGCGCCCTCGGCGCAGTTGGGTTGACATTCCACGGAGATGTCGGTGCCGAATCCGCTGGCGCCCTGGTCATCCCAGGTCGACCAGACCATATCGTGCAGTACGCCGGTGTCATCGCAGTTGTAGTCGAACACCGCGGGTCGCTGCGGCAGCGGGTTCGCCGGGTCGAAGCACATGCCGATGGCGTAGACGGCGTCGGTGGGCTCCGGCTCCGCGTGGGCGACGGCGGACGTCGACAACAATACGGCCGCAGCGACCGGGACAGCGGCGGGCGCAGCGAGCAGGCGGATCACCCCGGGAGACTAACAACGATGGCGGGTTGCGGCATGTCCGCCGGCGGAATATTTGGACCCCGTCCCTGGTTGAAGCCGATATCGCTTATGGAACGTTGTTCTATAAGATGGTCACACGAGATGGGAACAGTTATGACCGACATCGTCTTCATCCACGGACTATGGGTCGCGGCCGGCGCATGGCAGCCGTGGATCGAGCACTTCGAAGCCCACGGCCATCGGGCCTTCGCCCCCACCTGGCCCGGCGAACACCCCACCCCGGCGGAAACTCGACACGCCGCCGCCGATCAGGCCGGCCACGGTATCGACGCACTGACCGACCACTTCGCCGGCTACCTCGAACAGTTCGACACCCCACCGGTGGTCATCGGGCACTCGTTCGGTGGGCTCATCGCGCAGAAACTGTTGGGCCAGAACAAGGTCGCTGCGGCCATCGCGATCGACCCCGCCCCCATCAAGGGAGTCAAGCCCCTGCCGCCGGCGCAGCTGCGGTCGGCGTTTCCGGTCTTGGGCAATCCGCTCAACCGGGGGCGCGCCAAGGGGTTGACCGAGGCGCAGTGGCGTTACGGGTTCGGTAATGCGTTGTCCCAAGAGGAATCCGACGCGCTCTGGCAACAATGGGCCATCCCGTCGCCGGGCAAGCCGCTGTTCGAGGCTGCCGTCGCGAACTTCGCGCCCAACTCACCGGCGAAGGTCGACACCGCCAATTCGAGTCGGGGTCCACTGCTGATCACCGGCGGCGCTGCCGACCACACCGTGCCGCTGGTGAGCGCCAAGGCCGCTCATCGGCTGTACGAGAAGTCGGGTGCCATCACCGATTTCTACGAATTCGAGGGACGCGGCCACTCGCTGACCATCGATCAGGGGTGGCGTGACGTCGCCGATGTGTCGCTGCAGTGGCTGGCTGACCGCAACGTCACGAAGGCCGCATGACGGTCCGCCGTCGCACTGCCAGCGCTGCGGTCTCGGTCGCGTTGCTCAACGCGGCCGAGACCGTGCTGGACCGCGACGGCACCGACGGGGTCACCGTTCGTGCCGTCGCCCACGAGGCCGGCGTCTCGCCCATGAGCGTCTACAACCGATTCGAGAACAAAGACGGGCTCGTCATCGCCCTGGCCACCCGTGCACTCGACGAACTTGCCGTGGCCATCGATACGCCTGACCCGATGGATCCGATCGAACGACTCCGTACGGCATGCCGCAGCTACCGCGGCTTCGCGCGGCAGCACCCGGCGCGCTACTCCTTGATCTTCGGTGCCGGCAGCCCCCTGGAGGATCAGAGCTCCGGTGTCGCCGCGACCGGTCGAGCCGTGTTCGACATCCTGATCGAGTTGATCGACGGTGTGCGGCCCGGCAACAGCCGAGCAGACGCTGCCGAGTCGGCTCAGATCGTCTGGGGTGCCATCCACGGCGCCGTGACCATCGAACATGCGGGTATCGGCCAGACTCCCGACGCAGATACCACTTTCGAGAATCTGCTCGACCTGCTCGTGAAGGCTCTGGCGTCACCGCACCGGATGTGATATCCGTCGCCCGGCCCCCTCACCGCTTTGCGACCGGCTGCCACCGGTGTCAATCTGAGAAGCGATGTTTGCGCACAAGCATGAAAGCAGCCAGCCCAAGCCTGTAACCGGCGTCACGCTGTTTGCTGCCCGACTGCGTTGGTACCTACGGGCACTCGGCGGTCGACACCCCTTGGTCCGCACCGTGGACAGGCTGGAAGCCTGCACCGTCCTCGGTGTCGTCGTCGCTGCCCTCATCGCGATCCCGATGGCGATGTCGGCGGGATCGCTCATCCACGAGTCCGCGCTGCAGACCGCCCGCGATCAGGCCGCCAGCCGCCACTCGGTGCAGGCGGTCGTGGTGGCCGGCATCGGCGTACCCACCGACCTCGACACGCCTGCCTACGTCCGCGCGCAGTGGCGCGAGGGCGCTGCGGAACGCACCGAATCGGTGGTCAGTTATGCGACCACCAAGCCCGGCGACCACATGACGGTGTGGCTGGACAACACCGGGAAGGTCGTCAACGCACCGCTGCAGGCCGGCGACGCCGAACTGCAATCCGTCGTCGCCGCGGGCGCAGTGTGGACGACCGTGGTGATGATCGCCGTACTGGGCGCCTTCCTGATCCGGCGTGGGCTCGACCGCGCGCGGGACCGGGCGTGGGAACGCGAGATCGCCCTGCTGTCCCACAATGACGACGGCTGGGCCAACCGGCACACCTAAGCCGCGTGGTGATGCCGATTGCCGCCGGCCCGTTTGGCCGCATACATCGCCTCATCCGCGGCCACCACCAACCGGTCGACGCTGGAGCGCAGATGCGCCGGGGTACGGCGCAGATTCCCGATCGGCGTGCAGGCCGTCCCGACGCTCGCGGTGATCGCCATCGGCAGCTCGGCAATGCCGGCGCAGACCCGATGCGCCAGCGGGCTCGGGTCACCGGTCGCATACGCGGCCGCGACGACGAATTCCTCACCGCCACTGCGTGCGACGACGGCGACGGTATCGGCGACAGCCTGCCCGAGCGCCCGTCCCACCGCCACCAAGGCGTCATCGCCGGCCTGATGGCCGCGGGTGTCGTTGAGCCGCTTGAAATTGTCCAGGTCGACCATCACCACGACCAGATGCGCATCCGGATCGATATCGACCTCGTCGAGCATCTTCGCCGTGTAACGCTGGAATGACCTCCGATCCAGCAGCCCGGTCAACGGGTCCCGCCCGGCACGCTCCAGATCCGCGCCGAGTGAGCGGATCAGCAGGTGGATGGCCACCGGCGTCACGATGTTGATCTGGGTGACCAGGAACAGGTCGACGGCGGCGAGGGCGACGTGCCCGGACTGCGCGACCCGCACGGCCACGATCACGGCGACGGCCGCAGCCACCACGAAGTTGTAGACCACCAGCGCGGTGGAGTGGAAGAACGCGAAGTAGGCGGCGGTGGTCGCGAAGGCGATACAGCCGAACAGCGCACCCTGCGGATTCGGATAGGACAGGCAGGCCAGCGCGACCGACGCGTTCGAGACCATCGCGAACGCCAGCGACTGCCGCTTGGAGGGCCATCGCCACGCCCACAGCAACGCACCCCCGACACCGCCACCGAAGGCGGTCCACATCATCGCCGCCGGCAGGCCCGCGGCCGGGGCGTCGACACTGAGCAGCAACACCAACAGACAACCGGCCAGCGAGGCGGCGATCGAGGCCATCAGAATGCGCACCGCGTCGGTAACCCCGCGCGCGGCCAGGTAGTCGGTGATCCACTCGTAGTGGTTGGTCCGCACCGACCACCGTTTCGATAGAGCGGCCGCCACCGTCATCGCCCCATTCTCGTCGCCAGCAAAGCTAGTAGAGGCTACCGCGTAGGCCTCATTTAGGTAACCCTACTGCGGAACGCTCATCTCGCGTCGACTGTGCGCGCCATCCAGCAAACCGGGACTCGGATCGGCACCCCGCCGCACCAGCGCCAAGATGACCGGGGATGATTTCTGGCGTGACCCTCACCGTCGCCGAACTCCTGGTTGCCGATGCCCCGCAGTCGTGGACGCAGGCCGGGTTCACCGTGGATACCGACGACACCTGTCGGGTGGGCGGCGTGCGCATCCGACTGCTGGGCCGCGACGGCGGCACCGGGATCGTCGGATGGTCGTTACGCGGTCTGCCACCAGGCATCGATCAGCTCGACAGGATCGCGACGTCGACGTCGACGCTGCCTGTTGGCGCGCCTGCCGCGCACGCCAACGGGGTCACCGCGATCGATCACCTGGTCCTGATGTCCCCCAATCTGGCGCGCACGGTCGCGGCACTGGCCGGCACCGGCCTGCAGCCGCGACGCGAACGCGATACCGACCTCGGTGGGCACCCGATCCGGCAGATCTTCTATCGACTGGGCGAGGTGATCCTGGAGGTCGTCGGCGCACCCGATGGCGCGGGTGACGGGCCTGCCGAGCTGTGGGGCATCACCCATGTGGTCGCCGATATCGGCGCCACCGCGGCCTACTTCGGTGACCGGACCGCACGGGTCAAGGACGCGGTGCAGCCGGGACGCCGGATCACCACGCTGCGGCACAAGGAGTTCGACATGTCGGTGCGGACCGCCATGATCTCGCCGAGATAGTCTCGGCGCCATGAGTGACGATCCCGTGGTCATCCACACCGACGGCGGGTGTCGCCCGAACCCGGGGCCGGGCGGCTGGGGCGCGGTGCTGCGGCAGCGCCACCATGTACGCGAGATGTGCGGTGGCGAGTCCGGCCAGACGAGCAACAACCGGATGGAGCTGACGGCACCGATCATGGCGCTGGAGGCGTTGAAGCGCCCGGTCACCGTGCACCTCTATACCGACAGCACCTACGTCCGCAACGGGATCACCAAATGGGTCCAGGGTTGGGAGCGCAACGGCTGGAAGACGGCAGCCAAGGAACCGGTGAAGAACGTCGACCTCTGGCAACGACTGCAGGCCGCGTGCGAGCGCCACCACGTCGAATGGTTCTGGGTGAAGGGACATTCCGGGGTCGCCGACAACGAGCTGGCCGACGAATTGGCGACCCGCGGGCTGCAGCAGGCCATTGCCGCGGGCGGTTAATTCTCCAGACGCTGCGCGCAGGCCAACAACCATTGCGACAGTTGGGCTTCCGCGCCGCCGGGCAGTCCGTCGACCATTACGGAATCGACCGCGAGCACCGCGTCGTGACCGGCCGCCAGTTTGCGCCGCCCCAGCGGTGTCAAGCTGAGCGCGACGGCGCGGCCGGCCGACTGCTGGGCGGCGTCGCGCACCAGCCCGGCCGCACGCAGACCGGACAGCACATCCTGCAGCGACTGGCGGGTGACGAAGCACAACCGGGCAAGTTGGGCCGCCGAGGCCGACGGATGGTCGGCCAGCGCCCGCAGGGCGGTGTACTGGGCCATCGACAATCCGGTGGGACGCAGGGCGGCATCGCAGTTTCGGCGTAATGCCTGTTGAACCCGTTTGATCAAATAGCCGACGGTCAGTTCCGTCTCGACGCCCATGACAGGAACCTTACACAGTGCTACCGTGAATTGTAAGGAACCTGACATGCCGAGGAGGAGTGCCATGACCACCATCACCGCAGGAACCGGCTACGCGACGTTGATCAACGTGTTCACCGTCGCACCGGAGAAGGCCGAGGAACTGTCCGCCACCCTGAGTGCGGCCACCGAGCAGGTGATGCGCCACCAGCCCGGGTTCGTGTCCGCCAACATCCACATCAGCACCGATCACACCCGCGTCGTCAACTACGCACAGTGGGAGTCCGCCGAGGCGTATGCCGCGATCTTTCAAGACCCGACGGTCACCGAACATATGGGCGCCGCGGCGGCGATGGCGGAAAGCTTCGATCCGAAGCTGTACACGGTGGAAACGGTGCACAGCACGACCTGATCCACGCCGACGTGCCGCGTTGTGTTGCGAGGGTGGCTCCCGCAGCGATATTGTTGCGCACAACGCATCGGTTGCTTGATGCGCAACAATATCGCAGGAGCAGCCATGGCCTTCCACGCGGCCCAACCGAAGATCATCATCATCGGAGCGGGCATCGTCGGCACCTCGCTGGCCGACGAACTCACCGCCCGTGGCGCCACCGACGTCACCGTGCTCGACCGCGGACCGCTGTTCGCCACCGGCGGGTCCACCTCGCACGCCCCCGGCCTGGTGTTCCAGACCAACCCGTCCAAGACGATGAGCGAGTTCGCCCGCTACACCGTCGAGAAATTCGTCGGACTCGGGGCGTTCAACCAGGTCGGCGGTCTCGAGGTGGCGACCACCGAGGCACGCTGGACCGACCTGCACCGCAGGCTCGGCTGGGCGCAGGCGTGGGGCATTCCCGGGGAACTTCTCGATCCCGCGGAATGCGCCGCCCGCTACCCGTTGCTCGACCGGGACCAAATCCTCGGCGGCTACCACACACCCACCGACGGCCTGGCCCTCGCGCTGGTCGCCGCCACCGCACAGGCCAACCTGGCGACAACCCGCGGCGCCCGTTTCGTGGGGCACCAGGAAGTGGTCGACGTGTTGGAGCGCGGCGGTCGGGTGGCCGGCGTCCGGACCGCGGACGGCACCGAGTTCGCCGCCGACATCGTCGTCTCGGCGGCAGGCTTCTGGGGTGCTCAGCTCGGCCGCCGCGTCGGCTTGACGGTGCCGCTGGTACCCATGGCCCATCAGTTCGCCAAGAGCGGACAACTGGCCGAACTGCGCCGCACGGCACCGGAACCTACCGACGCGCGGCTGCCGATCCTGCGCCACCAGGACCAGGATCTGTATTACCGCGAGTACGGCGACCGGCTGGGCATCGGCTACTACGGGCACCGCCCGATGCCGGTCGACATGACCACGCTGTTGACCGACACCGCCGGCGAAGCGATGCCCTCGATGCTCCCCTTCACCGATGACGATTTCGCTCCCGCCTGGTCGGCCAGTGCGGAACTCCTTCCTGCGCTGGGTGATTCAAAGGTCGAGGAGGGCTTCAACGGTATCTTCTCGTTCACCCCGGACGGGTTCTCGATCGTGGGTGAACATCGCGACCTCGGCGGGTTCTGGGTGGCCGAGGCGGTGTGGGTGACGCACTCCGCCGGTATCGCCAAGGCCACTGCCGAGTGGATCCTCGATGGAGCCCCGGCTACCGACATCCACGAATGCGACCTGTACCGCTTCGAGGAGCCGGCCAAGAGCCCCGAATTCATCCTCAAGACCAGTTCGCAAGGCTTCGTCGAGGTCTACGACATCATCCACCCCCACGAGCACCGCAAGGATCCGCGCGATGTCCGGGTCAGTCCGTTCCACCGGCGTCAGCAGGAACTCGGCGCGCATTTCTTCGAGGGCGCGTGCTGGGAAAGGCCGGCATGGTTCGAGGCGAACGCCGAGCTGGTCACCGAACTGGCCGCCGACGGGGTGGCCTTCCCCGCGCGCGACAACTGGTCGGCCAAGTTCTATTCGCCGATCTCGATCGCCGAGGCCCGCTGGACCCGTGAGCATGTCGCGCTCTTCGACATGACACCGCTGACCCGCTACGAGGTCAGCGGCCCCGGTTCGTGCGCGTTCCTGCAGCGGCTGACCACCAACAACGTCGACAAGCCCGCAGGCGCAGTGACCTACACACTGCTGCTGGACGAAACCGGCGGCGTCCGAAGCGACCTCACCGTCGCGCGACTCGACGACCGGACCTTCCAGGTGGGCGCCAACGGCCCATTGGACATCGACTGGCTGACCAGACACCTGCCCGCCACCGGTGTCACGATTCGCGATGTCACCGGCGGCACCTGCTGTGTCGGCGTATGGGGCCCGCGGGCCCGCGATCTGGTCGCCCCGCTGTGCGCCGCGGACATCTCGCACGCAGCGTTCGGCTACTTCAGGGCCATCCGCACCTACATCGGCCCCGTGCCCGTCACGATGATGCGGGTGTCCTACGTCGGCGAACTGGGCTGGGAAATATACACATCCGCCGAACACGGACTCAAGCTGTGGGACCTGCTGTACTCCGCGGGCCACCGGCACCGGGCCATCGCAGCAGGCCGGATAGCGTTCAACAGCCTCCGGATGGAGAAGGGCTACCGGTCGTGGGGAAATGACCTGACCGCCGAGCACCACCCTGTTGCCGCGGGCCTCGGGTTCGCGGTATCGGCCAACAAGGGCGACTTCCTGGGCAAGGCCGCGCTCGGCTCCGCACCGCCACCGCTGAAAACGTTGCGCAGTATCGTTTTCGACGATCCCACCGCGGTGGTGCTCGGCAAGGAGCCAGTCAGCGTCGGCGACTCCGTCGTCGGGTACGTGACGAGCGCCGGCTACTCGGCAACCATCGAGCGGACCATCGCCTATGCCTGGTTACCCGCCGGCACCGCGGTCGGCGACTCCGTCACCGTCGCATACCTCGACCGTACCTACGCCGCGACCGTCCACGCGGAGCCGGTGCTCGACCCCGAGATGAAGTTGATACGGCGATGAGCGACAACATCTATGACGTCATCGTCGTCGGGCTGGGCGGTATGGGCAGTGCCGCCGCCTACCATCTGGCTCGCCGTGGTGTGCGTGTCCTGGGCCTGGAACGGTTCACCCCGGCCCACGACCGTGGCTCCAGCCATGGCGGATCCCGGATAATCCGGCAGTCCTACTTCGAGGACCCCGCCTACGTCCCGCTGCTGCTGCGGGCCTACGAACTCTGGCAGGAGCTCGCCGACGACACCGCGCTCGAGGTGTACCGCCTTACCGGCGGACTGTTCCTCGGCCCACCGGACTGCCTGACCGTCGCGGGCAGCCTGCGCGCCGCCCGCGAATGGTCACTGCCGCACGAGATGCTCGATGCCGCCGAGATCCGGCACCGGTACCCGACTTTCACGCCGGCTGCCGGGGATGTGGCGCTCTTCGAGGCGAACGCCGGCTTTGCCCGCCCCGAGATGACCGTGCAGGCACACCTCGATCTCGCCGCCCGCGCCGGCGCCACGCTGCAGTTCGGCGAGACGGTCGAACACTGGATCGACGGTCCCACCGGAGTCTCGGTGACCACCGGTTCGGGCACCTACACCGCCGGCCAGCTGGTCATCTGCCCGGGTGCCTGGGCGCCGGTTCTGCTGAGCCAACTCGGCATCCCGATCACCATCGAGCGGCAGGTGCTCTACTGGCTGAACCCGGCCGGCGGCACCGAGCCGTTCGAGGACCACCCGATCTACATCAGCGAGAATGCCGACGGCGAGCAGATTTACGGTTTCCCCGCGATCGACGGCGCGCAGGGCGGGGTCAAAACCGCGTTCTTCCGCAAGGGCCAGATGTGCACGCCGGAAACCATCGATCGCACCGTGCAGCCCCATGAGGTCGACGAGATGCGGGCCCGCGTCACCCAGCTGCTGCCCGCCCTCACCGGTCCGGCCGTGCACACCGCCACGTGCATGTACTCCAACACACCCGACGAACACTTCGTCATCGCCCGTCCCGCGGAACTCACGAATGTCACCGTGGCCTGCGGCTTCTCCGGGCACGGGTTCAAGTTCGTCCCAGTGGTCGGCGAGGTCCTCGCCGATCTGGCCGTCAACGGTGACACCAGCCATCCCATCGCACTGTTCGACCCGACAAGGCTGGCCTCGGTATGACGACACTCGATGACTCCGGCCCGAACACCGCAAGCGCCCCCAGTGGCGCGCTGCTACCCACGCTGAGTGGCCGGTACTACTGTGATCCGGCGGTTTTCGCGGCCGAACAGCAGAACATCCTGGAGAACATGTGGTTCTGCGCCGCCCGCAGTGCCGATCTCGCGACACCGGGCGCCTTCCGCAAGGTTCAGGTCGGCCGCGAGAGCGTCCTGGTGGTGCGCAGCAGAGACGGCGGTTTGAATGCCTTCCTCAACGTCTGCCGACATCGTGGTGCCATGATCTGCACCGAGGACACCGGGACCGTCAACCGCCACCTGCGCTGTCCATACCACGCCTGGACCTACGGTCTGGACGGAAGGTTGGTCGGGGCACCGAATTTCGGAGCGCTCGTCGACTCGACCGGCGCACGCATCGACCGTTCCGAGTACGGACTCATCCGAGTCGAGCTGCGGGAATGGCTCGGCTACGCGTGGGTGTGCCTGGCGGCTGACCCGCCGTCCTTCGAAAGCGACGTCGTCGGCACGGTGACCGCGCGCCTGGGGAATGCCGATGCGGTGGAAAGCTATGGCGTTTCCGGCCTGTCGGTGGGCCGCCGAATCGTCTACGACGTCGTGGCCAACTGGAAGCTCATCATCGAGAACTTCATGGAGTGCTACCACTGCGCGACCATCCACCCCGAACTCACCGAGGTGGTACCCGAATTCGCCGACGGGCTGGCCGCCCAGTACTTCGTGGGACACGGCGCGCTGTTCGGGGAGCAGGTCCAGGGGTTCACCATCGACGGTAGCGCCGGGGTGGATCGCATTCCCGGGGTCACCGCGGAGCAGGACCGCAGATACTACGCAATCACGCTGCGCCCCAACGTGTTCATCAGCCTGGTACCCGACCACGTCATCTTTCACCGGATGTACCCGATGGCGGCGGACCGCACCGTCGTCGAATGCGACTGGCTGTATCTGCCCGACGTGGTCGAACAGGGTCTGGATCTGCGACGTTCGGTCGAACTGTTCCATCGGGTGAACCTGCAGGATTTCGACGCGTGCGAGCGCACACAGCCGGCAATGGCGTCGCGGGCCTACCGTCGCGGCGGCGTGCTGGTGCCCTCGGAGCACCACATCGGCGAATTCCACAGCTGGCTCCTGGAGCGGTTGGCCGACAGCTAGGGCCTACACTGGACAGGCCATGGCCGACGACAGAGACGCACCGCGAGAGAAATCCGGGGCCGCAGTGCAGTCAGTCGATCGCGCACTTCTGGTCCTGGAAATCCTCGGCAAGCTCGGTGCGGCCGGAGTCACCGAGATCGCCGCTGAACTCGGCGTGCACAAGTCCACCGTGTCTCGTCTCGTGGCGGTGCTGGAGTCCCGCGGCTTCGTCGAACAGCTCTCCGACCGCGGCAAGTACCGGCTCGGCTTCACGATCGTGCGGTTGGCGGGATCGACCAGCGCCCAACTGGATCTGGCGAAGGAAAGCCAGCCTATCTGCGACCGACTGGCCGCACAGACGGGCGAGACCACCAATGTCGCCGTCCTCGACGCGGACCGGATCATCAACGTCGTCGAGACCCTGGGCCCGGGCGAGATCACGCTGCGGACTTGGGTGGGCCAGAGCTGCCCCGCACATGCCACCTCCAGCGGTAAGACCCTGCTGGCCGGGCTGAATCCGGACGAGCTGACCACGCTGCTGGACGGCGAGTTGGAGGCGTTCACACCCAACACGATCGGCGACACCGGGCGCCTGCGCCAAGACCTCGACGAGGTGCGGGCCACGGGATGGGCCAGCGTCACCGAGGAACTCGAAGTCGGCCTCAATGCCGTCGCCGCGCCGGTCCGGGACAGCAGCGGCCGTGTCGTGGCAGCACTGAGCGTCTCCGGACCGGCCTACCGTCTGGATCCAAGCCGTTTCGGCGATGTCGCCCGGCTGACGGTCACCGCGGCCGACGAGATCAGCCGACGCCTCGGCCATTTGGGCTGACTCTGCCGACTGACGTATGCCAGTCGGTGGATTCGCGCTACCGTCCGGCCTGCATTACACCCATTTTTGTTGTTTAATACGCAACACATGCGTTATTCGCAACAAGTTGGCTGAGGAGACCTCATGTCCCTGGACACCAACCCGACCCCGGAGCCGACCGCCGATTCTGACGGACCTCGCGACCGGCACCCACTGGAACCGATGACCACCCCGGTGGAGCCGGCCGATAGGCATCCCGGGCGAGACTGGGTGGTCTTCGGCGTCACCGGTGCGATCTCGATCGCCTTTGTGCTGTGGGGTCTGCTGAACACACCGAGCCTGTCCACGGTGTCGGCCGGCGCCAAGGACGGGCTGATCAAGGGCCTCGGCTGGTTTTTCGTGCTAGCCGCCAGCTTCTTCGTCATCTACGTGTTGTGGCTCGCCGCAAGCAAATACGGTCGCATTCCGCTCGGCTGCGACGATGAGCAGCCGGAGTTCAACACAATTTCGTGGATCGCGATGATGTTCAGTGCAGGCATGGGCATCGGTCTGATGTTCTGGGGCGTGGCCGAACCACTCAACCATTTCGTCACGCCGCCACCGGGCACGACCGAGGCGCAATCTGACGATGCATTCCAAACCGCCATGGCCACAACGATGTTCCACTGGGGACTGCACCCGTGGGCGATCTACGCCGTGGTCGGGTTGGCGATCGGGTACGGCATGTATCGCAAGGGCCGTCCCGGGTTGCTGTCGGCGGCGTTCACCTCGCTGTTCGGGAACCGCGCCAACGGACCGGCGGGCAAGGTGATCGACATCCTGGCGATCTTCGCCACCCTCTTCGGGTCGGCCGCCTCCCTCGGGCTGGGTGCACTGCAGATCGGTGACGGACTGGAATTCAACGGCTGGGTCGGCACCGTGGGCACGCCCATCCTGGTCACCATCATCGCGGTGCTGACCGTCGCGTTCATCGCATCGGCGGTGTCCGGAATCGCCAGGGGCATCCAGTGGCTGTCCAATATCAACATGGTGCTGGCACTGCTTCTGGCGGTGTTCGTCTTCATCGCGGGGCCGACGCTGTTGATTCTCAACCTGATTCCCAGCGCCCTCGGTGACTACATCCGCGATTTCGTGACCATGAGCGCCCGCACGGATGCCAACGGCGATGCCGAACTGGCCGCTTGGCTGTCCGGATGGACCATCTTCTACTGGGCTTGGTGGGTGTCGTGGACGCCCTTTGTCGGCATGTTCATCGCCCGCATCAGCCGCGGCCGAACCATCCGTCAGTTCGTCACCGGGGTGCTTCTGGTCCCGACCCTGGTCAGTCTGGTGTGGTTCTCGATTTTCGGTGGCTCGGCGATCGAGCGGCAGCGGACTGTCGGGGACATGGTCGGACCCGACGGGTCCGTCGCCAGCACCGGCGCGCTGTTCCAGTTGCTCGACACGATGCCGCTCGCCGGCTTCACGACAGTGCTGGTGATGGTGCTGGTGGCCATCTTCTTCGTCTCCGGTGCCGATGCCGCGTCCATCGTGATGGGCTCACTGTCCGAGCGGGGTTCACACGAGCCCACCCGGGCGACGGTGGTGTTCTGGGGCGCGCTGACGGGCGCTGTCGCCGCGATCATGCTGATCATCGGCGGCGGTGGGGCGGACGCGTTGACCGGTCTGCAGAATCTGACCATCGTGGCGGCCGTGCCGTTCGTGATCGTCATGGTGTTGCTGTGCGTCGCGCTCTACAAGGATCTGCGCGCCGACCGCGTCGTGATCGTTGATCGCCGCGGATCAGAACTGGTCGAGCGTGCCGTGGTCACCGGTTCCGGGCACTACGGAGACAACTTCGATCTGGTGACCCGGTATCACAAGCTGGATAACCCGCCCAGCGAACCGTGACGGGTACCGGGGAGCGGTGTTCAGATCGTCGCGTCACCTACTCCCAGACCACCTCGTCCGGCGTCTTGTCCGGGCGCAACCCGCGCCAACTCGGCTGCCGCAGCCGGTGGTCGGCGGTCCGTTCGCTGTAGCGCACCTCTCCCACCAGCTCGGGCCGCACGAACGTCACCCCCTTGGCATCCGGACCGGAAAGTCGTGTGACAAAGGGCGACTCGGAGGTCTCCAATGGTTTCAGCATGTCACGCAAGGACGCCAGCATCTTTTCGGTGAACCCGGTACCCACCCGGCCGGCGAAATCCAGTCCACCCGAGCCCGGGACCCCGACCACCAACGCCCCGATACCGCTGGTGCGCCCGCCCTCACCGGCCCGCCAGCCGCCGATCACCACCTCCTGGGTGCGCCACAGCTTGTCCTTGACCCAGGACTGTGACCGCCTGCCGGGCTGATAGGTGGCATCCCACTTCTTGGCGATCACCCCCTCGTAGCCGTGTTCGCGCACATACTCCAGCGCCTCGGCGCCGTCACCGACAAGTAGGTCCGGCACGATCGGCACACCGTCACGACCCAACAGCTCCAGTAATTTGCGGCGGTCCCGGTATTTGGCCCGCAACAACGAACGACCATCCAGCGCAAGCAGATCGAACGCCCAGAACTCGATGTTGCTGCCCGACGCCCGATTCTGCATGGCCCCAAAACTCGGCACCCCATCGGCGTCCAGCGCGACCACCTCACCGTCGAGCACCACATGGTGATCAACCAGATCAGCTGCCAGCGAACGCAATTGCGGGAACTCCCCGGTCACGTCCCGCCCGGACCGCGACCGCAGGGTCAGCTCACCGTGGTTCGCGTCGACCAGTAACCGGTGGCCGTCCCACTTTCCCTCAAACGCCCACACCGTCGAGGTCAGCCGCGCAACGGAACCGTGGGTCGCGAGCATCGGCGCCAGATCCTTCTCGCTGAAGGTCTGCTGGTCCTTCATCCGGTGCGCCAGCCAGTTCTTGCCGTCGGTCTGGATCAGCGCATAACGACCCTCGATCTTCGAGCCGTGCAAGGTGACGATCACTTCACCTTTGCGCCCCTCGATCGGCTTCTCGCCCGCCACCCCCGGATCGCGGAACTTCTCGGTCTCATACGTCCCGGCGTCCCAGACGGTCACCTGCCCACCGCCGTACTCCCCGTGCGGAATCGAGCCCTCGAACGTGGCGTACTCCAGTGGATGATCCTCGGTGTGCACCGCCAGATGGTTCACCGCGGTGGTCTCGGGCAGGTTCTTCGGAATCGCCCAGGACACCAGCACACCGTCGCGTTCCAGCCGAAAGTCGTAATGCAGGCGACGCGCGTGATGCTCCTGGATGACGAAGGTGTTGTCCTGACCCGCCGCGGGCGAGGCGGCAGGGACCGGTTCCGGGGTCTTGCCGGCATCACGCATGCTGCGGTAGGTCGTGAGCTTGTCGGCCTCGGGTAGCGGCTCGTCCAACCCGGCAAGCAGATCGCCATCACGCTCCACGCGCTCCAGCACTTCCTCGAAACTCAAGTGCCGCAGATCGGGATCCTCGATCTCCGCCCAACTGCGCGGTGCAGCCACGGTGGGTTCGGCGCGGCCACGCATCGAGTACGGCGCGATCGTGGTCTTGGCCGCGCTGTTCTGGCTCCAGTCCAGGAACACCTTGCCCGCCCGCACACTGCGCGTCATGGTCGCGGTGACCTGCTTGGGCATGCTCTTCTCCAGCGCCAGCGCGATCCGTTTGGCCAGCACCGATGCGCCCTGCGAACTGATCGGCTCGGCCAGCGGCACGTAGAGGTGCACCCCCTTGCTGCCACTGGTCAGCGGGTAGGCCGTCAGACCGATGTCCTCGACGTATCCCCTCACCTCGTGCGCCACCTCGCACAGTTGACGGAAGCTCACATCCTCGCCGGGGTCGAGATCGAAGACGATGCGGGTGGCCGGTCCGGGATCACCGTCGGCACCGAAGCGCCATTGCGGGACATGTACCTCCAGTGCGGCCTGCTGGGCGATCCAGGCCAGTCCCTCGGCGGTATCGATGACCGGATAGGTGGTGGTCCCCGATCGGTGGGTGACCGACGCGCGCCCCAACCAGTCCGGCGCCGAGGAGGCGAGTTGTTTCTCGAAGAATTCGCCCTGTTCGACGCCGTTGGGCCACCGTTTTCGGGTGACGGGTCGACCGGCGATATGCGGCAACATGGCGTCGGCGATGGCGAGGTAGTAGTCGAAGACCTCGGCCTTGGTGGTGCCGGTGGACGGATAGAGCACCTTGTCGGGGTTGGTCAGTTTGACCCGGCCGAAGCGCTCCACCCTCGTCAGAGTAGGCGGCGCTGTTACCGTTGGTCATGCGGTCGATCTGGAAGGGCTCGGTCTCCTTCGGTCTGGTCAACGTACCGGTCAAGGTCTACAGCGCCACCGAGGACCATGACATCAAGTTCCACCAGGTGCACGAGAAGGACAACGGGCGTATCCGCTACAAGCGGGTGTGCGAGGTGTGCGGTGAGGTGGTCGAGTACCGCGATATCGCCCGCGCCTACGACTCCGATGACGGCCAGACCGTGGTGATCACCGACGAGGACATCGCCACCCTGCCCGAGGAACGCAGCCGCGAGATCGAGGTGCTGGAGTTCATCCCGGCCGACCAACTCGATCCGATGATGTACGACAAGAGTTACTTCCTGGAGCCCGATTCCAAGTCGACCAAATCGTATGTGCTGCTGGCCCAGACCCTGGCCGAGACCGACCGGGTGGCCATCGTCAATTTCGCGCTGCGCAACAAGACCCGACTGGCGGCACTGCGCGTCAAGGACTTCAGTAAGCGCGATGTGATGGTGATCCACACCCTGCTGTGGCCCGACGAGATCCGTGATCCCGACTTCCCGTCCCTGGACAAGGAAGTGGAGATCAAACCCGCCGAGCTCAAGATGGCCGGGCAGGTCGTCGAGTCGATGACCGACGATTTCAAACCCGACCAGTTCCGCGACACCTATCAGGAGCAGCTGCACGAACTGGTGCAGGCCAAACTCGATGGCGGCGAGGCGTTTACCGTCGAGGAGCAGGCCACCGACCTGGATGAGACCGAGGACGTCTCGGACCTGCTGGCGAAACTGGAAGCCAGCGTCAAGGCCCGCGAGTCCGGCTCGGCGAAGAAGGAGCCCGCCAAGAAGGCCCCGGCGAAGAAGGCGGCCGCCAAGAAGGCCCCGGCCAAAAAGGCGCCCGCGAAGAAGGCCGCCGCAAAGAAGTAGCGCTGCCGAGATTCACACCCGGGATCGAATCCCACCGGAGACTATCCCTGGTGTGAATCTCGCGCCTCACGGCACCGGCGCGTGCTCCCGCCACATCCGGCGCTGCGCCGACGCCGACGGGGCCGGCACCCGCGGCTGCCACAGCAGCGTCATACCGGCCTCGGCCGGGGTGGCGTCGGCCTTGAGCTGGTTGCACGTCAAGCAGGCCGCGATCAGGTTGGCCCACGAGTTCGGTCCACCCCGCGACCGCGGCAGCACGTGGTCGACGGTGGTGGCGAAATCCCCGCAGTAGCCGCAGGTGTTCCGGTCCCGGCGCAGCACGGCGGTCATCGATGCCACCGCGTGCTCGTCGAGGTCGCGGTGCGGCACCAGCACATAGTGATTCAGCACGATCACCGTCGGCAGCGGTACCGACAGATGCGCCGAATGGATGACGGTGCCGGACTCGTGCGCCTGGTGGATGCGTGCCTTGGCCTTGACCACCAGCACCACGGCGTTCTGCCACGACACCAGATCGAGGGCCTCATACGATGCGTTCAGCACCAGAGTCGCCGGGAACTCCCGCATGTCACAGCCCTCCTCTCTGTTGTGTGGCCGTCCCGCACCGCCGGAGGGATTCGAACCCCCAACCCCCTGAGCCGAAATCAGGCGCTCTCATCCGTTGAGCTACAGCGGCATCGATGAATCAGCAAACAATCCAACGTGATTCGATCCAAGTAAATCCAGCGCGAGCGTCGTTGTCAACCGTAATGAATCCCAGTTCAGCTGTGGAACACCATGATTCGCGGCATGGCGAAAACTGGACGTGTCAGCCGACGCGCCCAGCAGCGGTGATGAGATCCGCAGATATTCGGCGATCCTTTTCGCGCACGACGAGGACCGAGCCGACATATCCCGGCTCGGTCCTGGCGCGGCGCATCAAGAACATGGCCACAAGGGTAGCGACGGACGCCAGCGATTTTCGGAGATCTGACAGCCACCGCCAGAATTAGAACGTGTTACAGAAACCGGCCACGGTGCGAACCCGGCCTTGTTACGGTGGCGCTGACGAAGGGATGACGCGCGCATGATTCTGGACAGATTCCGGCTCGACGATCAGGTGGCCGTGGTGACCGGCGCGGGCCGTGGACTCGGCGCCGCGATCGCCGTCGCCTTCGCCGAAGCCGGTGCTGACGTGCTGATCGCGGCGCGCACCGAGGCCCAGCTCGAAGAGGTGGCCGCCCAGGTGCAGGCCACCGGACGCCGGGCTCACATCGTGGTCGCCGACCTGGCGCACCCCGAGTCGACGGCCTCGCTGGCCGGCCAGGCGGTCGAGGCATTCGGGAAACTAGATATCGTCGTCAACAATGTCGGCGGGACCATGCCCGGACCGCTGCTGAACACCTCTACCAAGGACATGAAGGATGCGTTCACCTTCAATGTCGGCACCGCCCACGCGCTGACCACCGCCGCCGCGCCGCTGATGCTCGAGCATTCCGGTGGCGGATCGATCATCAACATCACCTCGACGATGGGCCGGCTCGCCGGCCGCGCATTCGCCGCCTACGGCACGGCCAAGGGCGCCCTGGCGCACTACACCCGGCTGTCCGCCCTGGATCTCTGCCCGCGAATCCGCGTCAACGCCATCGCCCCCGGGTCGATCCTCACCTCGGCGCTGGACGTTGTGGCCTCAAACGATGCCCTGCGCGAGCCGATGGAGCAGGCCACCCCGATGCGCCGCCTCGGCGACCCGACCGATATCGCCGCCGCCGCAGTGTATTTGGCCTCACCTGCCGGTAGCTATCTGACCGGCAAGACACTCGAGGTCGACGGCGGCCTCACCTTCCCCAACCTCGACCTGCCCATCCCCGACCTGTAGAGGAATACCTGTATGGCCATCACAGTCGCCGCAGTCGGCACCGGAAATGTCGGACGCCACGCCCTGGCCCAGCTGATCAACGATCCCGCCTATGAACTCACCGGGGTGTGGGTGTCCTCGGCAGCCAAGGCCGGTAAGGATGCCGGCGAGCTTGCCGGACTGGATGTTTCGACCGGCGTCACGGCCACCGACAACCTGGACGACATCCTGGCGGCCAAACCGGACTGTGCCGTCTACACCGCGATGGCCGACAACCGGCTGCCCGACGCCCTGGAGGACTACCGCCGCCTGCTGGCCGCCGGCATCAACGCCGTCGGCAGCGCCGCGGTGTTCCTGCAATACCCCTGGCAGGTGCTACCCGCCGAGCTGGTCACCCCCATCGAGGAGGCTGCCAAGGCCGGCAACGCCAGCCTGTTCGTCAACGGCATCGACCCCGGATTCGCCAACGATCTGCTGCCGCTCGCGTTGGCCGGCACCTGCCAGAGCGTCGAGCAGATCCGCTGTATGGAGATCGTCGACTACGCCACCTACGACAGCGCCACTGTGATGTTCGACGTGATGGGCTTCGGCAAGAGCATGGACGACCTGCCGATGCTGCTGCAGCCGGGCGTGCTGAGCCTGGCCTGGGGCTCGGTGGTCCGACAGCTCGCCGCCGGTCTCGGCATCGAACTCGACGAGGTCACCGAGACCCACGTCCGGGTGCCCGCACCCGAGGACTTCGATATCGCGGCCGGCCCGATTCCCAAGGGCAGCACCGCGGCCATGCGCTTCGAGGTGCGCGGCATGGTCGACGGCCACCCCGCCGTGGTCCTCGAACACGTCACCCGGCTGCGTGACGATCTGTGCCCGGATTGGCCGCAGCCGGCCCAGAAGGGCGGCTCCTACCGCGTCGAGGTCACCGGCGAACCGTCATATGCACTCGACCTGTGCCTGAGCAGCCGCAAGGGTGACCACAACCATGCCGGTCTGGTCGCCACCGCGGCCCGTGTCGTGAACGCGATCCCCGCCGTCGTCGCCGCCGGACCGGGTATCACGACCACCCTGGACCTGCCGCTCATCACCGGCAAGGGGTTGTACTCTGGTCTGTGAGCCCGGATTCCCAAGAGGGGGCTTGCCTATGGAGCCAGCACAGCCCGGCATCTCCGACTGATCGACAGTCGGCACCATTTTCACCCGCCGCTGACGGCGGCCATCTGACTCCTTTCTGTACCTCTCCTCCATCCCGGAGGCCATCATGCGATCACTCATCGCACTCGCCCTCTTCACCGGTGCGGTCGCACTCGCACCGGCCGCCTCGGCAGTTCCCGACTGCGTCCAGGTCAGCCTGTTGACCACGCAGTGCTCGACACCCGGACACACCTCCATCAGCACGTTCCCACCGCCGATGAACTACGGCCCCTGGCAGTGGTGGCAGTGGGGCGGCGGCGGCTTCTACTTCGGCTGGTGATCGGGCGGCACTAGGGTGGCGGTAGCAATGCCGAGCACCCGGGGTCGAACTTGTACCTGCCGCACACCTACTTCGCCTATGGCTCCAACCTGTGCGCGGATCAGATGGCGCAGCGGTGTCCCGATGCGGCCGACCCTCGGCCGGCGACCCTGGCCGACCACGACTGGCTGATCAACGAGCGCGGTGTGGCGACCGTCGAACCGCTCGAGGGTGCCGAGGTGCACGGCGTGCTGTGGCGGCTCAGCGACGCCGACCTTGCCGTGCTCGACCGTGCCGAGGGCGTTCCGGTGCGCTACCGGCGCGACCTGATGACCGTGGACAGCGAGCACGGCCCGCACGACGCCTGGATCTACATCGATCACCGCAACGAACCGGGAGCGCCGCGCCCCGGATACCTTGAGCGGGTCATCGCCGGCGCCGCGCACCACCAGTTGCCACCGCGTTGGCTGGAGTTCCTGCGCCGCTGGGACCCGGTGAACTGGCCGCGCGCGCTGGCCCCGACCGATACCCCGGGCCCGCAGACCCTCACCGAGCTGTTGGCCGACCCACAAGTGTCCGAATACTCGATGCTGCACAGCACTTTCGGCTTCCTGGCCATCCACGGCGGCGGTCTGGAACGGATGACCGACGTCATCGCCGAACGGGCCGCCGAACGGGCCGGGGCCTCGCTGTACGTCGTGCGCCATCCCGCCGACTACCCGTATCACCTGTCGTCGGCCGCCTACCACCCCGCCGAGTCGGAGCGGTTGGCCGAGTTCCTCGACCACGTCGAGCACGTCGTGTCGCTGCACGGCTACGGCCGGGTCGGGCGGCACACCCAGGTGCTGGCCGGCGGGTCGAACCGGCAGTTGGCCGAGCATGTCGCCGGGCACCTGTCGATTCCGAGGCACGAGGTCGTCACCGACCTCGACAAGATCCCCCGAGAACTGCGCGGCCTGCACCCGAAGAACCCGGTGAACCGAACCCGGGGCGGCGGAGTGCAACTCGAGCTGGCCCCCCGGGTGCGCGGCATCAGCCCCCGCAGCGGCCCGGCCGGCGCGGACGGACTCACCCGACCGACCTCGGCTCTGGTCGCCGGGCTGGTCTCGGCGACCCGCGGCTGGTCTCGAAAGTGAGCGCTATTCCTTCATGTCCAGCACGGGCGTCGGCCGCCGGAAGCCGTGGGTCACCACCGCCAGCCACACCACACCCGCTGCCAGCCAGATCAATCCGATCATCAGCGCGGTACTCGACAGGCTGGTCCACAGCCACACCGTCAACGCGAAGCCGATCCCCGGCAGCACCAGGTTGTTCAGCACGTTCTTCTCACCGGCATCGACGAAGTAGTGCTTGATGACCGTGAGGTTGACTGCCGAGAACGCCACCAGCGCACCGAAGCTCACCACCGAGGCCAGCGTTGCCAGGTCGATCACCACGGCCAGCAGCGAGATCACCGACACCGCCAGGATCGCCCAGGTCGGCGTGCTGAACTTCACCGAGACGTGTCCGAACACCTTGCGCGGCAACACACCATCGCGACCCATGGCGAACAGGATGCGGGCCACCGAGGCCTGCGAGGTCAACGCAGAACCCGTCGCGCCCGCCACGTAGGCCGCGGTGAAGAAGGCGGACAGGAAGGTGCCGCCGGCGGCCAACATCACATCCAGCGACCCGGAGTCGACATCGGCGAACACGTTCGACGGGAACACCAACTGCGAGACGTAGGACAGCACGATGAACAGCACACCGCAGATCAGTGTGGCCAGCATGATGGCCCGCGGCACATCCCGCTTGGCGTCCTTTGCCTCCTCGGAAAGGGTTGACACGGCATCGAACCCGAGGAAGGACAGGCACAGGATCGCCGCACCGGCCAAAACCGGCGCCATCCCGCCGGCGCTGCCGTCACCGCTGAACGGCGCCATCACGTCGACGGTTCCGGAGCCCGAGATCGCCGCGACCGCCATCACCAGGAACATCACGATGAACACGGCCTGCACCGCGATGATCACCGCATTGGCCCGGGCCACCGAGACGATGCCGATGATGTTGAGCACCGTGACGATCATGATGGTGACGACAACGATGACCCATTCCGGGATCGACGGCACCGCCGCGTTCAGGTACAACCCGATCACCAGGTAGTTGAGCATCGGCAGGAACAGGTAGTCCAGCAGCAGTGACCAGCCGGCCAGGAAACCGATCGGCGCACCGAAGGTCTTCTGTGTGTAGGCATATGCCGACCCCGCAACCGGGTAGGCCGTCGCCATCCGCGCATACGAGCGGGCCGTGAAGATCATCGCGGCCAGCGTCACCACGTACGCCAGCGGCACCCGGCCGCCGGATTCGACGGTGACGATGCCGTAGGTGGTGAACACCGTGAGCGGCACCATGTACACGAGCCCGAACAGTGTCAGCGACGGCACGCCGAGCGCCCGTTTGAGTGTTCCCTCGTGCGCGGATATCCCCACCAGTGGCTCCGATGACATGGTGTTCCCTTCTAGGAGACGTATCCGGGTGCACCCCGGAGGTAGGTGGCCCGGATACCGATCCCGGGCAGGTCCAATGGCGCGGTCTCCCGCGGATCGCGGTCCAACCAGACCAGGTCGGCACTGGCGCCCGGCACCAGCCGGCCCCAAACCCCTTCGGCGAAAGCCTGATCGGCGACGCCGGCGGTATAAGCCCCCAGCGCCCGCTCGATCGCCAGGATCTCCTGCGGTGTCCAGCCGCCGGCCGGCTCACCGTCGACCGTCTGTCGCGACACCCCGACCGCGATCCCGTCCAGCGGCGCGCCGGAGGACACCGGCCAGTCCGACCCCAGCGACAGCGGCGCCCCGGATTCGTCCAGCGAGCGCATCCGGTACTGCTTGTCCGCGCGTTCCCGGCCCAGCCGCGGCACGGTCAGCACGTTCATCAATGCATCCTCCTGCGCCCACAGCGGTTGCATACACGGAATGACGCCGAGCGCGGCGAACCGGTCCAGATCGTCATCGTCGACCAGCTGCACATGGGCGATGACGGGCCGGCGGTCACGCGGACCGTTCTGCGCGACCGTGTATTCGATGGCGTCCAGCGCCTGCCGCACGGCGGCATCGCCGATCGCATGGATGTGGATCTGCAGGCCGAGTGCGTCGACGCGCTGGGCCGCCTCGGCCAACGACGAGCCCTCCCAGACCGTCATGCCGTGATCATGCAAACCACTGCAGTACGGCTGCAGCAGTGCGCCGGTCTCGTTCTCGACCACCCCGTCGGCGAAGAACTTGACGGTCTGCGCCGTCAGCATCGGTGAATCCAGCTCCTCGACGCGGCGCTTGGCTTCGGCGAAACCGGCCAGCTGCCCGTCAAAATGCCGTGGGTCCGCGTACAGCGCCAGGTTGAACCGCACCCGCAGGGCGCCGCGGCGGGCGGCCTCCAGATAGGTCTCGACGTCGGCCGGTTCCACCCAGGCGTCCTGCACCCAGGTGACACCGTGGGCCAGGTAGTAGTCGGCGGCCGTGCCCAGCGCGGCGATCCGGACGTCCTCGTCACGGGCGGGCATGACGGCGGTGACCAGGTCGACCGCACCCCATTCCCGCAGCGTGCCCAGCACCGACCCGTCGGCGCGGTGCGGGATCTCGCCGAGCACCGGGTCGGGGGTGTCGGCGGTGATCCCGGCCCGCTCCAGCGCGGCGGTGTTGCACCACACGGTGTGGTAATCCCAGGCGCGCAGCACCACGGGCCGATCGGAGACCGCTTCGTCGAGCCAGCGCGCGTCGAACAGTCCGCCCTCGGCCAGACTGCCGTCATAGGAAGCGCCGACGATCCATTCCTCGTCCGGGTGGTCCTCGGCGTAGCGCCGGACGGCCTCGACGATCTGCTCGATCGAGCTGCACCCACGCACCGCCGGGCCGACGAACTCCAGCCCGCCGAGCAGTGGATGGGCGTGCCCGTCGCCGAACGACGGCATCAGGAACCCGCCGGCCAGGTCGATGATCTCGGCGTCGGCCGGAGTCTGGGCCGACGCATCGGCGCCGAGCGCGGTGACGACACCGTCGACGACCAGTAGGGCGTCGGTCGATGGCCCACCAGGGGCACCCACCCACACGGATCCGTTGCGAAACAGTCTCGAAACCACGGATTGGCACACTACGCGCCGTTCAGAGATTGGCAATCCGAATGTCACCCATCCATTTTGCGCACGGCCCCGAATTACCATCGTGGAATCACCAGAGGGAAGGTCCATCGCCGTCATCGGAAGCGGAGTCGCCGGGCTGACCGCCGCATACCTACTGTCCGACCGCAACCATGTCGCACTGTTCGAGGCCGATGACCGCCTCGGCGGACACGCGCATACCCATCAGGTGGACGACGGCAGCGGCGGCACCGTGGCCGTCGACTCGGCGTTCCTGGTGCACAACGACCGCACCTACCCGACGCTGTGCCGGCTGTTCGCCGACCTGGGCATCTCGACCCAT
Organism: Mycobacterium sp. C31M; assembly: GCF_053345865.1. Lineage (NCBI taxonomy): Bacteria > Bacillati > Actinomycetota > Actinomycetes > Mycobacteriales > Mycobacteriaceae > Mycobacterium > Mycobacterium sp. C31M. The sequence continues at coordinate 92,662 of NZ_JBKFAX010000011.1, forward strand.
GACACCGATATGTCGATGTCGGTACGCGATGACGGCATCGGCCTGCAGTACGCAGGCGCGCGCGGCTTCTTCGGCCTGTTCCCGTCCTGGTCCAATCTCGCCCGGCCGCGGTATCTGCGAATGCTCGCCGAGGTGAAGCGGTTCCACGCGGCGGCGACCGCCCTGCTGGACACCGGCGACGAGCAAGACACCGGCACACTGGGCGCCTTCCTGGACATCCACAAGTTCTCGTCCTATTTCATCGAACACTTCATGACACCCCTGGTGGCGGCCGTCTGGTCCTGCGCCCCCGGTGAGGCCATGGACTATCCGGCGCGCTACCTGTTCGCGTTCCTGCAGCACCACGGGATGCTGTCGGTGTTCGGCTCGCCGACCTGGAAGACCGTGGTCGGCGGGTCGGTCACCTACGTCGACGCCATCGCTGCCCGGGTGCCCGAGGTGCGCACCGGCACCCCGGCTGGATCGGTGCGCCGCACCGCCCACGGAGTCGAGGTCACCGCCGGGCACGGCCCGGCCCGCGAGTTCGACGCCGTCGTCATCGCCGCCCACCCCGATGCGGCCCTGCTCGCCCTGGCCGAACCGACCGACGCCGAACGGGAGGTCCTGGAGGCGATCAGCTACTCGGCCAACCATGCCCAGCTGCATACCGACACCTCGCTGCTGCCGACCAGGCCCCGAGCCCGCGCCTCGTGGAACTACCTGGCCACCGGCCAGGACGGGCCGGTCCTGGTGACCTACGACATCACCCGGCTGATGGGCCTGGCCGGGCCGAAGCGGTTCCTGGTCACCCTCGGCGGCCGTGACCGGGTGGACCCGCGCAGCGTCATCGCCGAGATGATCTACGACCATCCGCTCTACACCCCGGAATCGGTTGCCGCACAACGGCGACTGCCAGAGCTGAACGACGACCGGGTGGTGTTCGCCGGGGCATATCACGGCTGGGGCTTCCATGAGGACGGCGCCGCCGCCGGCGTGCGCGCCGCAATGCACCTCGGCGCGCGGTGGCCCGCAACGGAATCGGAGAAGGTGCCGTGCTGACGCCCTACCTCTATCGCACCACCATCAAGCACGTCCGACGGGTGCCCGTGCACAATGCGTTCGACCACCGTGGCTACACCTGGTACGTCGACATCGACGAACTGCCGTGGTTGCCCATCTGGTTGCGGCCCTTCGCCGTCTTCCGCGCCACGGATCACCTCGACGCACCGGAATCCGGACCCGACACGCTGCGGACCCGGGTCGAGGCATTCCTGGCCGCCCATGACATCGATCTGGGCGGTGGCCGGGTGACCGCGATGTTGCACGCCCGGGTGCTCGGCTACGTGTTCAATCCGATCAGCGTGTTCTGGTGCAATGACGCCGAGGGCCAGCTTCGGCACGTCATCGTCGAGGTACACAACACCTACGGCGGCCGGCACGCCTATCTGGTGCCGCCCACCCAGGACGGGCCGGTCGCGGTGTCCAAACAGTTCTATGTCTCCCCGTTCAACGAGGTGGACGGTTATTACCTGGTGCATACGCCCGAACCGGGTGCGACGGCACAGCTAGCGGTGTCCTGGCATCGCGACAACGAGCAGGTCTTCGTCGCGACGTTGCACGGTGAGCGACTGCCCGCCACCCCCCGCCAGATCGCCGCGATGCAGTTGCGCGCCCCGCTGGCGCCGCTGATCGGCGCAATCCAGATTCGACTGCATGGAATCTCGTTGTGGCGCCGCGGGTTAGCCGTGGTCCCCCGCGAAAAGGTCAGCACCGACGGAAAGGCGTCGCACCCATGACGATCGAGACCGGCAACCAGCTGGCAGCACGCTGGCCGCAGATCGCCCGGGTACCGTGCGGGCCGGTCAGCGCGGTGCAGGGCCGCATCGCGGGCAGCCTGCTGGTGCGGGCGGTGCGACGGCTGCCGCTGCGACTGGAATACCCAGACGGTTCCGTGCTGGGCGCCGGTGATCCCACCCTGCCGACCATGACACTGCACCGCCCCGACGCGCTGTTCCGCCGGGTCGGCCGGTCCGGGCTCATCGGGTTCGGCGAGTCCTATATGGCCGGCGACTGGACCTCGAACGACCTGCCCGCCATGCTCACCGAGTTCGCCTCCTCGGTGGACGTGTTGATACCGCCTGCACTGCAACGCCTTCGGCCGCTGGCAGTGGTGCGACACCCACGCTCCATGCACAACAGTCCCGCCCAGTCCCGGCGTAACATCGCCGAGCACTACGACCTGTCCAATGACATGTTCGCCGAGTTCCTCGACGAGACCATGACCTATTCCAGCGCGCTGTTCGGCCGAGGCCGGCCGGACTGGACCGACCTGGCCGACGGGCAACGCGCCAAGATCGACCGGCTGCTCGACGCCGCCCAAGTCCGCACCGGCAGCCGGGTCCTCGAAATCGGTACCGGCTGGGGCGAATTGGCCATTCGCGCGGCCATGCGTGGCGCACACGTGCACAGCATCACGCTGTCGGCCGAACAATTGGAGCTCGCCCGGCGGCGTGCCGCCGAGGCCGGGGTGGCCGATCGACTGCACATCGAACTGCGTGATTATCGTGATGTCGACGGCCGCTACGACGCGGTGCTCTCGGTCGAGATGATCGAGGCCGTCGGGTACCGGTTCTGGCCCACCTACTTCCAGGCACTGGACCGACTGGTGCTGCCTGGTGGCCGGGTGGCGCTACAGGCGATCACCATGCCGCACGACCGCATGCTGGCCTCGCGCAACACCTACACCTGGATCCAGAAGTACATCTTCCCCGGCGGGTTGCTGCCGTCGGTCGAGGCGATCGTCGGGATCACCGAACGGTCTACCCGGTTACGCACAGTGGACATGTATTCGCTGCAGAACGACTATGCCGAGACCCTGCGACTGTGGCGTGAGCGCTTCCTGTCGCGGTCAGAGTCGTTGTCCGCGATGGGATTCGACGACACCTTCCGGCGGATGTGGGAGCTGTACCTGGGCTATTCCGAGGCCGGGTTCCGGTCGGGTTATCTGGACGTGTACCAGTGGACGTTCGCTCCGACGAGAGGCCGGAGATGAATCGCGGCGTTCCGTGACGCTGCTGGCCGCGACCGCTAGGCTACGGTGCGTGACGGCGGACCTCGACGCATTGTTGCGCCGGGTGGCGCAGCGCGATGTCGATGCCTTCGCCGCTTTCTACGACCAGACCCGCACCAGGGTGTTCGGGCTGGTCACCCGGGTACTGCGGGACCCGGGGTACAGCGAGGAAACCACCCAGGAGATCTACCTGCAGGTGTGGCGCAACGCCGCGGACTACAACCCGTCGGCCGGTTCGCCACTGTCCTGGTTGATGACGGTCGCGCACCGCCGTGCCGTGGACCGGGTGCGCTCCGAGCAGGCGGGCGCCGACCGCGAATCCCGCTACGGTGCGGCGACCGTCGAACCACCGGTGGACCACGTGGCCGACCGGGTGATAGACAACGATGAGTACCGCCAGGTCACCGACTGCCTGGGCGCGTTGACCGACAAACAGCGCGAGTGCATCGAGCTCGCCTATTACGACGGCCTGACCTATGTGCAGGTGTCCGACCGGTTGTCGGCAAACCTGGCCACCATCAAATCCCGGATGCGTGACGCCATCCGCGGGCTGCGCAACTGCCTGGGGGCAGCGTGACGAGCCCGGAGAACGACCTGCTGGCGCTGGCCACCGCGTACGCCCTCGACGCGGTCGACGAGGCCGAACGCAGCGATATCGAGCGCCGGGTCCGGTCGGCATCCGATGAGGTGGCCGCGGCGTTCGCACACGAGGTCCGCCAGGTCCGCGAGACATTGGCCCTGCTGTCGGCAGGCACCGCCGCCGAACCGTCGGCACACCTGCGCGAGCGCGTGCTGACCGCGGTCGCCGCCGATCCGGTGCGCCGTCTACCCGAGCGACCGCGGCGCCGCTGGACCACCGCGGTGGCGGCCGCCGCAGCCGCGATCGTCGTCGGCGCGGGCACCTTCGGTATCGGCTGGTGGCTGCGTACCCCGCCGCCGGCCACCACCGCCGAGCAGATCTTCGCCGCACCCGACGTCCGGACCGTCTCCGGTGAGATCCCGACCGGGGGCACCGCCACCGTGGTGTTCTCCCGGGATCGCAACGCCGGCGTGCTGGTGATGAACAACGTGACCCCGCCCGAGGCGGGCACCGTCTATCAGATGTGGCTCATCGACGAGGCCGGGCCGCATTCGGCCGGCGTGATGGACGCGGCGGCCGTCGCGCCGTCGACCACCGCGGTGCTGCCCGATCTCGGCGACTCGATCACGCTGGCCTTCACCGTCGAACCCGGTGCCGGTTCGGCGACGCCGACCGGCACACCGTTCGCGTCCCTGCCGTTGACCTGACCGGGCCTACCATCGGGCCATGTTCCGTTTCGGTATCGGCCTGCGTGACACCTCCAGTGCGGCCAAGGTGCGCGACGCCGCCCGCCTTGCCGAGGACCTCGGCTACGACGTGCTGCTGGTGCCCGACCACCTCGGGGCACCGGCCCCGTTTCCGGTGCTATCGACCGTCGCGGCCGTCACCGACACACTGCGGCTCGGGACGTTCGTGCTCAACGCGTGCTTCTACAAGCCGGCGCTGCTGGCCCGCGATGTCGCGGCGTTGCACGAGCTCTCGGGCGGCCGGTTCGAGGTCGGGCTGGGCGCCGGCTATGTGCGCGAGGAGTTCGAGGCTGCCGAGCTACCGTTCCCGCCGGCCCGGCAGCGTATCGAGTATCTGGAACATGTCGTGGAGTACCTGGCCGAGCACGTGCCGGACGCGCCGATCATGATCGCCGGTGGCGGCGACCGGCTGCTCACCGTGGCGGGAAAGTGGGCGTCGATCGTCGGTGTCACCGGCGGCAGCGGTGAAGACCCACTGGCCGAACGGATTTCGTTCCTGCGCGGGGTGGCCGGCGACCGGTTCGACGATATTGAGCTCAACGTCGCGATCACCGCTGTGCCCACCGACGGGTCCGAGATGCCGAATCTGTCGATGACCCGGCACTATCTGCCCGACCTGACCGACGAGCAGCTGCTCGCGACGCCCGGGGTGCTGTCCGGGTCGGTGCGCGATATGGCCGATAAGGTGCGCCGGCTGCGTGACGGCTACGGCGCGGGTTATCTGGTGGTGCAGGCCGCCCATGCCGAGGCATTCGGAAAAGTCATCGCCGAACTGCGCTAACGGACGGTGTTCCCGCCGGCCCGTTTGGCCCGGTACATCGCGGTGTCGGCGGCGGCGATCAGTTGTGGCAGCGGTTCCTCGGCCGCGGTCTGCGCGATGCCTACACTCGCGGTCACCCGCTCGGGCAGCGCGGCGATCGCGGTGCACAGCACGCGGGCGGTCTCCTGTGCCGGTGCCCGACCGGGTAGCGCGATCAGGAACTCCTCGCCGCCGGCCCGGCAGATCAGGGCGTCGGCGGGAGCGTAGCGGCGCAACGCCGCGGCCACGGCGAGGATCACGTGGTCGCCGGCGGCATGGCCGAAGGTGTCGTTGATGCGCTTGAAATCGTCGATGTCGACCATCAGCACCGCGATCCCGGCGGTGGCCTGTTCCCGCCGGATGCGGCGCACCACCTCCTCGAAGGCGCGCCGGTTCAGCAGGCCGGTCAGCCCGTCCTCGTCGGCCCGCGTCGCGTAGATACCCATGGCGCGCGACATGCCGCGCACCGCGACCGGCAACGAGGTGTTCATGAACCAGACGACCCAGAACGCCGAAACCGCGGTGGCCACATCGGTCTGCTCGGCCAGCCGATGGGCCGCCACGATCGCGGTGAGCAGCGCCAGCGCGAGATTGATGGCCAGGCTGCGCGGGGTGTGGAAGAACGCCAGGTAGGCGCCGGTGACGGCCATCGCGGTGCAGGCCAGCGCGGCGATCCCCGGGGTGGGCTGCAGCAGGCTCCAGGACGCGATGAACGCGGCACCGGTGAGTGCCACGGCCTGGGACAGCAGCCGGCCCGGCCAGCGCTTGAGCCAGTAGGCCGTCATACCCAGGGTGAACAGGGCCGAGGCGGCGCTCACCGTGAGCGCCGCGGGTGTCAGATGGCGGTGAATGGCCAGGTGGGACAGCGGTACCAGAGCCGAGGACGAGGCCACCAGCGCCATGATGAGCTGTGCCGAGCGCAGCAGTCGGCGTTCACGCAGGAACGCGGTCATCGATTCGAATTGATCCGGCGTATTCCACCAGATCGCAAGCGATTTCAACCCCCTGATCGAACGTCCCCATATCGCTTCGAAGAATCCACCACCCGGTTCCGCGACTATAGCGTGACGCGGGCCACTACGAGTTTCGGGTTTTCGATCGGCGGTACCCGGGAACTCCTGGTGTGGAGACGAGGTGCCGTTGAGGAGACAGCGCACCAATTCAGGCGAAATCGAGGAGCTGACATGGCTGAGAACAGTGGCGCCGCTGAGGGCGTTTCGGGTGTCGTCGAGGGCGTGAAGGGCAAGCTGAAGGAAGCCGCCGGCGCCGTCACCGGTAACGACGATCTGCGTCGCGAAGGCGAAGCGCAGTCGGACAAGGCCGACGCGCAGCGCGAAGTGGCCAAGAAGGAAGCCGAAGCGGAGGCCGCACGCGGTGCCGCCGAGGCCAACGAGGCCCGCCAGAAGGCGAACCAGGACTAGGTATCGACACAAGGGAGGGGCGGTCCGCACGGACCGTCCCTCCCTTGTTCTGTGTCTATGTAGGTTGAGGGCGTGTGGGATCGTGCGGCTCAACCGGCGCTGGCCGTGCTGCTGGCCGCGGTCCTGCTACCGCCCGGCATCCAGGCGATCCGGCACGACGGCACCGCCCTATTTTGGCGGTGCGCCCTCGCGATCGCGCTGGTGGCCCTGCACATCGGCGTCGGCACCGCACGCCGATGGCCGGTCGGATCCTTCGTGGCCGGGGCACTGGGCTGCCTGATCCTGCTGGCCGCACCGGATATCGCGGCCGCCACCGCGGTGGTCGACACCAGCGACTACGGACCCATTCTGCTACCGAGCAGCCTGTGCATCTTCGTGCTGCTCTACATGGTCAGCGCCCATGCCCGCCGCCCCTGGCCGGCGATCTGCCTAAGCGCCGGCCTGATCGGCTGCGCACTGGTGGTGGCCAGGTTGTGGGGCTTCGCGGGGACCCCGATCAACGCGTGGGCCTGGTGGTTGTTGTTGAGTACCACCGCCGTCGGCGGCACCCTGGCAGCCTGGTCGCTCGGCCGGTACCGTGCCACCCGGGTCGCCTGGGCGCATCAGCTGGCCGACCGGGCGGCGGCCGACGAACGGCGCCGCATCGCCCGCGAAATGCATGATGTCGTCGCGCATTCGGTGGCCGTGATGGTCAGTCAGGCCGAGGCCGGTCGGCTGGTGGTGCCGACTGCACCGGAGCGGGCGCCCGAGATCCTCACCACCATCGCCGATGTCGGTCGCGCGGCACTGGTCGAGATGCGCGGACTGCTCGGGGTGCTGCGCGACGATGATGCGCCCAACGAACCGCAGCCGGGTTTGGCAGATCTGGAGACGTTGGTGGACCGGGTCCGCGACACGGGGATCGAGGTCGACCTGTCGGTCGCCGAGGTACGGGTCGGACCGGCTGTCGGACTGACGGTCTACCGCGTCGTGCAGGAGTCGCTGACCAACGTCACCCGCCATGCCGGCCCGCGGCCCCGGGTCCGGATCGAGATCGGTTCGACAGCAGGGGAACTCGTGGTCACCGTGACGAATACCGGAGTGCACGTAGCGGTGCAGCCGGGTCGCGGTGTGACCGGGATGCGGGAACGCGTCGAGGCGGTGGGCGGCACGTTGGAGGCCGGGCCGGTCGACGGCGGCTGGCGGGTCCGGGCGAGGATGACACCGTGATCAGGGTGGCCGTCGTCGACGATCAGGAGTTGATGCGCTCGGCGCTGCGAATGATGGTCGAGAGCCAACCCGATCTCGAACTGGCCGGCGAGGCCGGAGACGGCCACGCAGCACTGGAGCTGGTGCGGTCCCGCCGGGTGGACGTCGTGCTGATGGACCTGCGGATGCCGCGGATGGACGGCATCGCGGCCACCACGGCGATCACCGCCGAACAGCCCGGATGCCGGGTGATCGCGCTGACGACCTTCGATCTCGACGAGTACGCCTTCCCGGCGATCCAGGCCGGCGCCAGCGGGTTTCTGCTCAAGGACGCCCGCAGCGAGCAGATCATCGATGCCATCCGCACCGTGCACGCCGGCCACGGGGTCATCGCGCCGACGACCACCCGCCGGTTGATCGAGTTCGTCGCCGCCGCACCGTCGGCACGGGGAGCCGAGGCGGTGCGTGCCGCGTTGACAGCGCGCGAGTTGGATATCCTGCTCGAAATCGCCACCGGCGCAAGCAATCGTGAGATAGCCGACCGGCTGCACCTCTCCGAGGCGACCATCAAGACCCATGTCGGTCATGTGCTGGCCAAACTCGACCTGCGCGACCGGGTGCAGGCGGTGGTGTTGGCCTACGAGACGGGCTTGGCTCATCCTGCAGGATGAGAGGTCCGCAACCTGAGGTGGACGCGTTTCGCCCACGCCGCGTCGACAGTGGAGACATGGTTTCTCACAGATGGTTTCGGGTCGGGGCGTGGTGTTGGGTCGCGACCGGGGCCGGTCACCTGATCGGCGATATCGGCATGCGCCTGCTGGGTTCCGGTTCCGAGGAGGTCGACGCCGTGATGCGCGCCCACACCCTGGATGTGTTCGGTGTACGGCGCTCGTACTACGAGTTGATGATGAGCTTCAGCCTCGTGATGGGCGTCGCGCTGGTGTTCGTCGGTGTGCTGCTGCTGTATCTGTCCCGGGTCGCCCGGGACATCCGTCCGGTCACCCTGCTCGCGTTGGCCATGTCGGTGATCTCGCTGGCCATGAGCGTATGGCTGGATCCCCCGCCGCCGATCGTGCTCTTCGCCGCTGCCTGCCTCGCGTTTGCCATGGCGTTGCGGAGCAACAGGATCGCGGTGCCCGCATGAGGCTCCCGATCGCAGCGCACACCCAGCGTCCGTGGCGCATCCACCGCGAGGCACCGCAGTTCGCCGTCCTCGATGTCTGGTCGTGTCGGGCGCCCGGGGCCGGGCCCGACGACTTCGCCACCTATCTGGACGTGATTCGCCGCGCGCGACTGCCGCTGCCGGCGCGGGCCCTGTTCGCGGTGCGCTGGAAGCTGGGTGACCTGTTCGGATGGGACGGCGACGGTGTGGGGTTCACCGAGATGTACCGCCAACACGACGAGGCCGCGCTGGAGATCGTCAACCGCACGGTGCACGGCATCATGCACCTGGGCTGGGTCCGCGCCCGGGACGGACAGTACGAACTGCGGATGGCGGTGCTGGTGAATCCCAACGGCGCGGCCGGTCGGGCCTACCTGGCCGCGATCGCCCCGTTCCGGTACTCGATCGTCTACCCGTTGATGCTGCGCAGCTGGGAGCGGGCCTGGCGGGAGCGGACCGCGGCGCGCGTCAACTAGACTTCTGCACGCCTGTTTCGACGGGTGCCGCCCCCGTAGCTCAGGGGATAGAGCACGGCTCTCCTAAAGCCGGTGTCGCAGGTTCGAATCCTGCCGGGGGCACTCGGTGGCAGCCCGTCCCATCAGCCAATCCGCGACAACCAAGATCACTCGATGCCCGTCGATGGTTGACATGTGGGTAGGGTTCTAACCGTTGTCACTTATGCAGAATTACAGCGCGACCGGGGCTATCGCCCCAGGTGGGGGACCTGACTTTTCCATGTCCGCGCCGCACAGACCGGCGGCCTCCCCCGGGCCGAACATTGCCGTCTCCATGGGTGGGCGCAGCTTGTCGCTGCTCCTGGTCGAGGATGACCGCGGTGATGCGTTGCTGGTCGAGGAACTGATCGCCGACGCCGGAACCGGCTTCGGATTTCACTGGGTGCAGTCGATCAACGACGCCGCCCTCTTCCTTGCCGAGAAGCGCCCGGACTGCATGCTGCTGGACCTGAACCTGCCCGATGCCAGCGGGATCGACGCCGTGAACCGGCTCGCGGCGCTGCACCCCACCGTGCCGATCATCGTGCTGACCGGCCTGGCCGACGAACACTTCGGCGTCACCGCGATGTCGTCCGGCGCCCAGGACTACCTGGTCAAGGGCCGCGTCGACCCGGAGATGCTGCGCCGCGCCGTGCTCTACGCCATCGAGCGCAAACGCGCGGAGATGGCGACCGTCGACCTGCACTCCAGCCAGATGCGTGCCATGGAGAACGCCCGATTGGAACGCGGCCTGCTGCCCTCGCCAGTGATGCTGGACTCTCCCGGCGTCGACATCGTCACCCGATCTCGGCCCAGCCGGCAGGACGCCCTGCTCGGCGGCGATTTCTTCGATGTCGTGCAGACCCCGAACCGCACCGTGCACATCATGATCGGCGATGTCGCCGGCCACGGCCCCGACGAGGCGGCCATCGGCGTCGCACTGCGCATCGGCTGGCGTGCGCTGACCTTCGCGGGGCTGCGCGGTAACGAGCGGATGCGCGAGCTCGACCGCATCCTGATCACCGAGCGCCCGCACCGGGGCATCTTCGCCACCCTGCTGAGCGTGGCACTGGAACCCGACACCGGGCAGTTCACCGCGGTGCGTGCCGGCCACCCCGGCCTGCTGCTGCAGGGTGCCCGCGGCGTGCAGTGGATCGAACCGCGGGCCGGATCGGCGCTGGGCCTCGGCGCCCGGGAATGGCCGGTCGACCATTTCGAGCTGCCCGCCGGGGACGGCCTGCTGCTACTGACCGACGGACTGTTCGAAGGCCACTCCGGTCGCGGCGAAGAACGCCTCGGCGAGTCGGGGCTGCTGAACCTGGCCCAGCCGCTGGCCCCGCTGCCCGGCGCGCAGTTCGTCGAGGCCCTCATCGAGCATGCTGAGGCCCGAGCCCTGCAGCACGGTGGTCTCACCGATGACATCGCCGTGATCCGGGTGGAGCGTCGGTCGGCATGAAGCTGACGGTGCAGGGTTGGCAGAACCTGGTGCTCGCGGTCATCGGTACCGCCGTGCTGGCCTGCGCGGTGGCCGGGACGATCCTGGTCGCGCAGGCCGACAAGGTGTCCAACCAATTACGCGACGGCGTGCAGCCCGCCCGGATTGCCGCGTACCAACTGCAGGCAGCACTGCGGGACCAGGAGACCGCGGTGCGTGGTTACCTGCTGACCGCCAACACCGAGTTCCTGGACCCCTACGATGTGGGCCGGGCCGCCGAAGTCGCTGCAGCCGAAGAGATCCGGCGCGCGTTGGCCGGCAATCAGGAGCTGCTGGCCGATCTGGACGCCATCGAGACGGCCGCCGCCGACTGGCGCACCAACTACGCTGACCCGCTGATCGCCACCGTCAGCCCCACCGAAGCGACCATCGTCGACGACGCGAGCGTGGAGGAGGGAAAGACGCTCTTCGACGGTCTGCGTGCCCTTTTCGCGGTGCAGAACGACCACCTGAGCGAGGCACGCGAGGCGGGGCTGGCGCATCTGGAACAGATCCGCAGCTGGCGGGACGCCGCCCTGGTGGCCGTCATCCTGACCTTCGTCGCCACCGCGGTGCTGCTCGCGATCGTGATGCGCAATGCCGTCAACCGCCCGCTGACCGCGCTGGCCGCCGCCTGCCGCCGGATCACCCAGGGCAGTTTCGACGAGCGCATCATTCCCAGCGGCCCCAAGGACATTCGCGCCATGGCCGCCGATGTCGAGGACATGCGGCAGCGCATCGTCGACGAGCTCGATACCTCCCGCACCGCCCGGGCCGCGCTCGACGAGCAGGCCGACGAGCTTCGGCGGTCCAATGCCGAACTGGAACAGTTCGCCTACGTCGCCTCACACGATCTGCAGGAACCGCTGCGTAAGGTCGCATCGTTCTGTCAGCTGCTGGAGAAGAGGTACGGCGATCAATTGGACGAGCGCGGAACCGAATACATCGCCTTCGCCGTCGACGGTGCCAAACGGATGCAGATCCTGATCAACGATCTGCTCACCTTCTCCCGCGTCGGACGCCTCAACTCCACCACCACGGAGGTGTCCCTCGACGACACCGTCGACGCCGCGCTGAACAACCTCAGCAGCGCATTGGAGGAGTCAGGTGCCGAGATCGTCCGACCGGCCGAACTACCCCGGGTCGACGGTGACCCCACCCTGCTGATCATGGTGTGGCAGAACCTCATCGGCAATGCGGTCAAGTTCCGCCAGGCCGAGATCACCCCACGGGTGGTGATCGACTGCCGGGCCGGAACCGGTGAGGAAGCCGAGCGATGGGTGTTCACGGTGACCGACAACGGAATCGGGATCGGTGCCGAGTTCGCCGAGAAGGTGTTCGTCATCTTCCAGCGCTTGCACGGCCGCGATGCCTACACCGGCACCGGAATCGGGCTGGCACTGGTCAAGAAGATCATCGAGTACCACGGTGGCACCATCCACATCGACACCGACAACACCGACGGGACCCGGTTCGTCTTCACCCTGCCCAAGACCCCCACCACCGAGCCCGAACCGGCGCTCGAACCCCAGCTGGAAGGAACCCACCGATGAAGCTGCCCGAAGAAGGCCGAGCCATCGACATCCTGCTCGTCGAGGACGACCCCGGGGACGAGCTGATCACCCGGGAAGCGTTCGAGCACAACAAGATCAAGAACAACCTGCACGTCGCCCACGACGGCGAAGAGGGCCTGGACTTCCTGTACCGCCGCGGCCCCTACGCCGGCGCCCCGCGGCCGGATCTGATCCTGCTGGACCTGAACCTGCCCAAGTACGACGGTCGCCAGCTGCTGGAGAAGATCAAGGGCGACAGCGACCTGTGCCATATCCCGATCGTGGTGCTCACCACGTCCTCGGCCGAAGAGGACATCCTGCGCAGCTACAAGCTGCACGCCAACGCATATGTCACCAAGCCCGTCGACCTCGATCAGTTCATGAGCGCGGTGCGTCAGATCGACGAGTTCTTCGTGCAGGTGGTCCGGCTACCGCAGTTCTGAGCTGCAGTTCTGGGAGATGTGATTCCACTGCAGCCGCACACTGGTGCCGGCGGCCGTGGAGTCGATATCGGCGCGGTCACTGAGCGCGTGGATCAGCGGAAGGCCGCGGCCGCGCGCGGGATTGGCCACGCTGCCGTCCTTGGGCCGCCAATGCCCCTCGTCGGTGACGGTGACGGTGAGGCTCCCGAGATGGGCGTCATAGTCGGCATGCATGTGCATCAGCCCGGGCTCGGCGGCGCCGACATACGCGAACTCGGCCGCGTTGGCCAACGCTTCATACACCGCCAGCAGGACATCACTGGACTTCTCGGGATCCAACAGGAAATGAGTTCGCAGCCACGCGGCGAAGTCCTCGCGCACGAGGGCGGCGAGTTCTGGGTCGGCGGTGACGCCGACCTTGGCGAAGCTTGCGGAGGCGCCTTGCTCTGTCATGTCGACCTGCTGGCTACCCGTTCGCCGAAGTTTCTAACTCTGTAATGCCGCCAACGCTTCGTCCAGCGTGGCGTAGAGGTCGATGATGTCGGCGATGCCGACCAGTTTCAGCGGCCGGCTGGTTGCCGGCCCGTCGGCGACGACGGTGAGTTTGACCGCCGGGGCCAGGTCACCGTGGGCGGCCACCAGCACGCCCATGCCCGCCGATGCCAGGAATTCGACCGCAGTGAAGTCGATGACGACGGCGGTCGGCGAGCCCTGCGCGGCCGTGTTGATCGCCGCCTCCAGCTTCGGCGCGGTCAGCATGTCGACCGTGCCGGTCACGGCAACCACACTGATGTCACCGATGCGGCGTTCCTCGACCTCCCCGACAGCCGCGGCACGGCTGGGAGTGGGGTCTGGCTGGCTACTCATCGATACCTCCGAGGCGTTCTCACCCACCCGTGGGTGGCAATCGCCAAAGTCTATCTGCACACGTGGACCAATCTGCCAACGTGGGGACCACCGGCGCCGAGGTGCCCCCGTGTGTAGCCACGAAGCGAAGCGGGTACAGACCGTCGCATGCGTGTAGTGGCGGCCATCCTTGCTGCCGTTGCGCTTCTCGCCGCACCGTCGTGCGCACCGGCACAACGGGTCGATCTGGGCCAGGGTTCGGGGAATCTGATCGCCGCGATCGCCGGCGAACCCGACCAGCTCGACCCGCACAAGACCAGCGCCTACTTCTCCTTCGAGGTGCTGGAGAACGTCTACGACACGTTGGTCGAACCGTCCGCCGACCTCACCATGGCGCCCGCGCTGGCGCAGTCCTGGGAGACCTCCCCCGACCAGCTGACCTGGACCTTTCACCTGCGTCCCGGAGTACGGTTCCACGACGGCAGTCCGCTGACCGCCGAGGACGTCGTCTACTCCTACCGGCGAATCATCGACGAGAAGCTGTCCACCGTCGACAAGTTCAGTGCCGTCACCGAGGTGCGCGCCGCCGATCCGCTGACGGTCGTCATCACCCTGGCCCGCCCGACCCCGAACCTGCTGACCAACCTCGGCGGCTTCAAGGGCATGGCCATCGTGTCGCGGGCCAATGTCGAGGACGGCAGCATCGCCACCCACCCGATCGGGACCGGGCCGTTCTCCTTCGTCGGCCGCCAGAGTGGTGACTCGATCACCCTGGCCGCCAACCCGGACTACTGGGACGGGCCGCCCCATATTCCCGGGGTGACGTTCCGGTTCATCAGCGAAACCTCCACCGCTCTGGCGGCCCTGCAGGCCGGCGAGATCGACTGGACCGACGCCGTGCCCCCGCAGCGTGTCGCGCAGCTGCAAGGTGACGACTCGTTGGAGTTGGCGCTCACCCCGAGCAACGACTACTGGTACCTGGCGCTCAACGCCGCCCGCCCGCCCTGGAATGACGTGCGGGTCCGCCAGGCCATCGCCTATGCCGTGGACCGGCCATCCATTGTGCAGGCCACCAGTTACGGCACCGCCGATGCCAACCAGCTGGCCATCCCCGAGGGCAACCCGTGGTTCACCCCGTATGACCGGTACTCCTACGACATCGAGGCGGCCCGTCGACTGCTCGATGAGGCCGGTGCCGCCCCGGCGTCGATGGACATGCTGGTCACCAGCGAGTACCCGGCGACCGTGACCGCCGCACAGGTGATCGCCGACAACCTGGAACCGCTCGGCATCACCGTCGACATCCGCACCGTCGACTTCGCCACCTGGCTGGACGAACAGAACAACGGCAATTTCGACATGCTGATGATGGGCTGGTTGGGCAATATCGACCCCGACGACTTCTACTACGCGCAGCACCACACCGACGGCGCCAACAATGCCCAGAAGTTCTCCGACCCGCGCGTCGATGCGGCCCTGGACGCCGGCCGCACCGAGACGGATCCGGCTGCGCGCAAGCAGGATTACGCGGAGGCGGCGACCCTGGTCGCCGATGGGGTCAGCTACATCTTCCTGTACAACCCGGCCGTCATCGCGGCCTGGACACCGGGCCTGACCGGTTATGAAGCGCGCCGTGACAAGGCGATCCGGTTCCGCGACGCCACCCTGTCCGGGGACGCGTCATGACGATCGCCCGCTTCCTGGCCCGCCGACTGCTGTACTCGCTCGCCGTTCTGGTGGGTGTGCTGATCGTGGTGTTCGCGCTGGTGCACCTGGTGCCCGGTGACCCGGTGCGCATCGCGCTGGGCACCCGCTACACACCGGAGGCCTACGAGGCGCTGCGCACCGCCAGCGGACTGGACAAGCCACTGATCGTCCAGTTCTTCGAATACCTCTGGCACGCCCTGACCGGGAACCTCGGGGTCAGCTTCCGCAACGGCGACCCGGTGGTGGCGATCCTGTTCGAACGTGTTCCCGCCACGCTGTCGCTGGCTTTGGTGGGCATCGTGTTGGCCTTACTGATCGCCCTGCCCGCCGGCACCTGGGCCGCGCTGCACGAGGGTCGCAGCAGCGATGCGATCGTCCGGGTGACAAGCCAGTTCGGGGTGTCGGTACCCGATTTCTGGCTGGGTATCCTGCTGATCTCGCTGTTCTCCACCGCACTGGGATGGCTGCCCACCTCGGGGTATCGGCCGTTGTTCGAAGATCCCGGTGGCTGGCTGCGCCACATCATCCTGCCCGGGTTGACGGTGGGCCTGGTGGCCGCGGCGATCATGACGCGCTACATCCGCTCGGCGGTGCTCGAGGTCGCCGCCATGGGCTATGTCCGGACCGCCCGCTCGAAAGGTCTTGCGCCGCGGACGGTCACGATGCGCCACACCGTGCGCAACGCGCTGGTGCCCATCCTGACCATCACCGGTATCCAGTTGGGCACCATCCTGGGTGGGGTCATCGTCGTCGAGGTGGTGTTCGCCTGGCCGGGCCTGGGCCGGTTGGTGTACACCTCGGTGGCTGCCCGGGACTATCCGGTGATCCAGGGGGCGGTGCTGCTGATCGCCGCGTCGTTCCTGTTGATCAATCTGCTGGTGGATCTGCTCTACGCGATCGTCGACCCGAGGATCAGGCTGTCATGACCCGCGTCAAGGCCTGGCGGCTGCTGGCCGGCAACCCGATCACCGTGCTGAGCGCCCTCGTAATTATTGCGGTCATCGTCATTACCGTTGCCGCCCAATGGATCACCCCGTACAGCGTCAACGATGTCGATGTGCCGCAGGCGCTGCAGGGCCCCAGCGGGGCGCACTGGTTCGGCACCGACGAATTGGGCCGGGACGTGCTGTCCCGGGTGCTGGTCGCCGTGCAGGCCTCGATGCAGGTCGCGGTGGTCAGCGTCGCGTTCGCGGCGGTGGTCGGGGTGACGGTCGGGGTCGTCGCGGGATACGTGGCCGGCCGCGAGGGCGGGTGGCTGGACACCGTGCTGATGCGGGTGGTCGACGTGATGTTCGCCTTCCCGGTGCTGCTGCTGGCACTGGCCATCGTCGCGGTGCTGGGCCCCGGGATCGGCACCACCATGCTGGCCATCGGTGTCGTCTACACACCGATCTTCGCCCGGGTGGCGCGGGCCGGGACGTTGTCGGTGCGGGTGGAACCCTATGTGTCCGTGTCGTACACGATGGGTACCGGGTCGCGTTACATCCTGACCCGGCACATCCTGCCGAATATCAGCGGGCCGCTGATCGTGCAGACCTCGCTGTCGCTGGCGTTCGCCATTCTGGCCGAGGCGGCGCTGTCCTTCCTGGGCCTGGGCATCCAACCGCCACAACCCTCGTTGGGCCGGATGATCTTCGACGCGCAGGGTTTTGTGACGCTGGCGTGGTGGATGGCGGTGTTCCCGGGAGCGGCCATCTTCGTGATCGTGCTGGCGCTGAACCTGCTCGGCGACGGGCTGCGTGATGTGCTGGATCCCAAGCAGCGCACCATGATCGAGGCGCGGAGGGCCAGATGACGGTACTGGCCATCGAGGATCTCGCGGTCCGGATCGGACGCCGAGAGATCGTCTCGGGCGTCTCGCTGACGGTCGAGGCCGAGCAGACGCTGGGCATCGTCGGCGAATCCGGCTCCGGTAAGTCGATGACGGTGTTGGCGGCCACCGGGCTGCTCGACGCGCCGGGTGCAGTCGTCACCGGTTCCAGCGTGCTGGCCGACGACCAGCAGATCATCGGCGCACCCGCGCGCACCCTGCGCAGGATCCACGGCGGACGCATCGGATTCGTCTTCCAGGACCCGGGCACATCACTGAATCCGCTGTTGACGATCGAACGGCAGATCACCGAATCCCTGGAGACACACCGGAATCTGACGCGTCGCGCAGCCCGCGACCGGGCGCTGGTGCTCTTGGAGGCTGTCGGGTTGCCCGATCCGGCGACACGGCTGCAGTCCTATCCACATCAGCTCTCCGGCGGGCAGCGGCAGCGGGTCATGGTGGCGATCGCGCTGGCCTGTGATCCCGAACTGCTGATCGCCGACGAGCCGACCACCGCACTGGATGTCACCACCCAGGCGCAGATCATCACGATGGTGCGCGATCTACAGCGCGATTTCGGCACCGCGGTGGTGTGGATCAGCCACGACCTCGGTGTCATCGGCGAAGTGGCCGACACCGTGACCGTGCTGCGCGAGGGTTCCGTCGTCGAGCGGGGTCCGGTCACCCAGATCTTCGATCACCCCGGCGAGGGCTATACGCGCGAATTACTGGACGCCCGACCGCTGCTCGACGGCACCGGGCCGCCGCCCCCGCCCGCCGAGGCCGAGGTGCTGCTGTCCGTCGATGGCCTGGAGGTAGCCTACGCCGGGGTGCCCGCGGTGACGGATCTGTCGTTCCAGATCCGCCGCGGCGCCACACTGGGCCTGGTGGGCGAATCTGGTTCGGGGAAGTCGACGGTCGCCGCCGCGCTGACCGGTCTGGTGCGGCCATCGGCCGGCAGCGTGCTGCTGGACGGGGCCGATGTGCTGGACCGTCGCGCCGACCGCCGGCGCATCGCCATGGTGTTCCAGGATCCGTTCGCCTCGCTGAATCCGCGGATGCCCGTGGCGGTGTCGATCGAGGAGCCGCTGCAGGGGCTCGGCCGGGCGCAGCGGCGGACCCGGGTGACAGAACTTCTGGACATGGTGGGTCTGGATGCCGACTTCACCCACCGCTACCCGCATGAGCTGTCCGGCGGGCAGCGCCAGCGGGTCAGCATCGCCCGGGCGTTGGCGGTGCAACCCGATTTGCTGATCCTCGACGAAGCAACCGCCGCGCTGGATGTGTCGGTGCAGGCCAAGGTGCTCGACCTGTTGGCGCGGTTACAGCGCGAGCTGAACCTGACCTACCTGTTCATCGGGCACGATCTGGCGGTCATCGAACGGATGAGCCATGACGTGCTGGTGCTGCAGGCCGGCCGGACCGTCGAATACCGCAGCGCGGGTGACCTTTTCAGCGCACCCGAGCGGGACTACACCCGAGCTCTGTTGGCAGCAGTTCCCCCGGCACGGCCTGCTCGGTCCTGACCTCGCGCCAGTGGCCCAGCTCGGAGGCCAGCAGTGCCACCAGGATGGCCACCGACGCGGCGGACAACAGCACCGCGAACCCGTGCGGGAGTGCCGCCGCCCCGATCAAGGGTGCGATCGAGATGCCGATGTACATGGCCGTCGAGTACCAGGCCAACGCGACGCCCGCGTAGCGCGAGTCGATGACGGCCAATCGGTACTGGATGGCCACCGAGGCGGCCGGCCCGACGACCCCGGAACAGGCGAAGATGACCGCGGTGGCCACCATCGAGCCGTGCGCCGGGATGAGCGTCAGGAAGGCCGCACACTGCACGACGAGCACGATCTGCAGGGTGCGCCGGCTGCCAACGCGGTCCGACAGCCGGCCGCCCAGGAAGTTCCCGACGATGCCGGCCGTGCCGTACACCAGCAGCAGCAGGGCCAGTCGCGAGCTGTCACCACCGGTGGCGTCATGCGTCAGCACCGCGCTGAAGATGTAGACCATGTTGAACGCCAACATCATCAGCAGCGACGCGGCGAGGGCGAACACGATGTGCCGGTTACCCATGATGGCGGCCCGGTCGCGCAGGCTCACCCCGGCGGCGTCGGGCACCTCGCGCACCACGAACAGCAGCGCCGGGGCCAGCACGGTGGCCAGTCCGGCGAGTGCGGCCAGCGGCAGGCGCCAGTCACCGACGGCGGCCAGTGCGGTGCCGATCGGCGAGCCGATGGCCATCGCCAGGGTGAAGCCCATGCCGACGAGCGCGATGGCACGGCCCCGGACCTCGGCGGGCACCAGCACCGGTGCGGCCGCGATCGCCGTCGGCACCAGGGCGGCGCCGCCGAAGGCCGCGATCACGCGGCCGGCGGTGAAGATGGCGAAGGTGTCGGCCGCCGCGGCCAGGAAGGTGCCGATCGCGATGAGCAGCAGACCCGCGGCCATCACGCGTTGTTGCGGCACCCTGCCGAAGAGCACCGACACCACCGGTGAGGCGACAGCGACCACGGCGGCGTAGACCGAGATGGCGTAGCCGACCGTGCCGGGTCCGACGCCGAGCCCGTGGCCGATCTTCGGGAGCAGGCCCGCGATGACGAAGGCGTTGGTGCCGACGATGAACAGGGCAAGTGCGAGCAGGCTCAAGCGCAGCGTGTTCGCCCTGCCCAGCTTCACCGCAACACCCCTTAGTTTCGGTACCAAAGGGTACCGGGTCCGTGGGGTTCCTCCCTACCGTCGACGGAGTGCTCGGACTGTGATCTCAGCCCCCTTTCCGCACCGGACGCGCCATCGACACACCTCACTGCGCGTCATGCAGCACCAACCCCAGCGTGTGCCGGCGCCCGGTGCGCAGCCGGCTCACACCGTGCCGCACCGGGGTGCGCGACCATCCGCGCTTCGAGGGCGTCGGCCGGTCCCTGGTGGTGAAGATCAGCCCGTGCCCTCGCGGCAAGGTACGCACGGTGCCCTTGGACTGGGCCCGCGCCCGCTGCTCGACGAGCATGAACTCGCCGCCGGTGTAGTCCACCTCGGGTTCGTCGAGACCGATGACGACCTGCAGAGGAAACACCAAGTCGCCGTACAGGTCACGATGCAGTGCGTTCCAGTCGCCCGGGTCGTAGCGCAGCAGCAGCGGTGTCGGCTTGTGCTGGCCTGCGGCGTGGCAACGGTCGAGCCAGTCGCCAAAATCGTCTGGCCACGGCGCCGGGTCGCCGAGGCGGCCCGCCCAGTCCCGTGCCAGCGGGAGCAGCAGGCGATAGAACTCGGCACGCAGCCGCACCACCGGATCGGGCAACGGGTCGTCGAAGTAGCGGTACACCCCGCGCCCGAAACGGTAGCGCTCCATATCGATGGTCGAGCGGAAGCGTCCGTCTTTGTGCCACATGGCGGTCAGCTCCGCACATTCGTCGTGGCTCAACAGCGGGCCCGTCGGTGCGCAGCCCTCGGCATCGAGCTCCTGCAGCCAGGCCGTCATACCGACTCCAATTCCAGCAGCCGCGCCTTCACCGCGGCCCCGCCGGCGTACTGCCCGATCGATCCGTCGGTGCGCACCACCCGGTGGCACGGGATCACCAGCGGCAGCGGGTTGTGGCCGCAGGCGGTACCGACGGCGCGGACCGCCTTCGGATTACCGACGGCCGCAGCCACGGTCCCGTAGCTCTCGCGGTGGCCGTAGCCGATATGGCGCAGGTGCTCGACAACTTGGCGGCGGAACCCGTCGGCGAGGCGCAGGTCCAGGGTCAGGTCGAAGCGGGTGCGCGAGCCCGCCAGGTACTCGTCGATCTGGGTGGCGGCGATGTCGAGCCGGCCCGGTGCTCGCAGCACCCGCGGGCTGAGCTTGCTCGCCAGCCGCTCCAACTCGGCTTCTACGCCAGACTGGTCCAGGAACGCGACCCGTACCAGGCCGGCCGGTGTGGTGGCCAGCAGCAGCGGACCGACGGCGGTATCGACGGTCCGGTACGCCACGTCGAGCAGACCGGCTTGTTGCGCGTCACCGGCCAGCCGGTCGTGCAGCCGGGCCAGGGTCGCGTCGTCGGCGGTGAGGCCATCGAAGATCTCGGTCATGGTTGTTCCTTCAGGTAGGTGGTGCGCAGGGTCTTGATGCCGTCCGCGGCGGCCCGGCGGGCGGCGTCGGCGGACCCTCCGAGCAGGCCGGCGATCTCGGCGTAGGGCAGGCCCGCCAGGTAGTGGTAGGCCAGCGTGTGGCGTTGCTTGTCGGGCAGCGCCGCCAGCGCCGCCCAGAGATCCGGGTCGTAGCTGTCGACGTCGTGGCTGTCGATGTGGCCGGTTTCGGGTATCTCGGCGACCGGGGCCGGCGCCCGCGTCCGCGAGCGGCCGATGTCGATGGCGCGGCGGTGGGCGATGGTCACCAACCAGGCCTCGATATTGGCCTGCGGATCCAACTCCGGGTAGGCCCGCATCGCGGACAGGAAGGTCTCCGACCACGCGTCCTCGGCGTCTGCCGGTCCGACCGCGGCCCGGCAGACTCGCAGCACCATCGGGCCGTAATCGGTCACGATGTCTTCGAACGGTCGCACTCTCACATTGTGTAGACGACCGGGATCGGCGGAACGTGAGATATGGAGGTGCCGTGTTGTCAGCACGCTGGGCTGCGGCGGTGGTGGTGTGCCTGTCGGTGGCCGGTTGCGGCGCCGTCCCGATCAAGCTGCCCGGCACCAACCGCGACGTCATCGACGCACAGCTGGCCGAACTGCGCGCCGGCGGGCAGCCGGCGGCGCTGATCACCCTCACCGAATTCGATTGGGATGAGGTGCACCTGTTCGCTGACCGCACACCCCGCCACCAGGTCGAGGCGGTGGTCGGCGGCCACGTGATCGAAGGCAGTCAGGTGACCTCGGGCGGGCTGCTGGTGTTCGAGCAGGACGGACGGATCGTCCGCAAGGTCTACGTCCGCGGGGACTACCTGCGGGCCGACCGCCCGACCTGGGGCGTCGACGCCGTGCTCCGACCCGCCGCAGGCGGCCTCATGCGATTGACCGCACAGAACTGAACTTGTCACTCTCTTAGTTGTAGTAGCGTCCGACGGATGGCCGCCAATGTCTGGATTCTCGGGGGCTACCAGAGCGACTTCGCGCGCAACGTGCACCGCGAGGGTGATGATCTGGCGGCGCTGACGGCGGAAATCGTCCGCGAAACCCTCGCCGCGGCCAAGACCCGCGCGGCCGATATCGGCGTCATCCATATGGCCAACGCCTTCGGCGAGTTGTTCGCCGGGCAGGGTCACCTCGGTGCCATGCCCGCCACCGTCGACCCCGCCCTGTGGGGCACGCCCGCCACCCGACATGAGGCCGCCTGCGCATCGGGCAGCGTCGCGGTGCTGGCGGCCATCGCCGATCTGGGCTCCGGGGCCTACGACAGCGCCCTGGTCACCGGCGTCGAACTGGAGAAGACCGTGCCCGGCGATATCGCCGCCCGCCATCTGGGGACGGCGGCCTGGACCGGAAACGAGGGACAGGACGCCACCTTCATGTGGCCGTACATGTTTTCGCGTGTCGCCGAGGAATACGACCGTCGTTACGGACTCGACGATGCGCACCTGGACGCCATCTCCGCACTGAACTACGCCAACGCCCGCGCCAACCCCAATGCCCAGACCCGGGCGTGGCAGGTGGACCGATCGTCCAATCCGGTTGTCGAGGGTCGGATCCGGCGACTGGACTGCAGCCAGATGACCGACGGCGGCGCCGGTCTGGTGCTGGTGTCGGACAACTATCTGCGCGACCACTCCGGGGTACGACCGATCGGGCTGATCGAGGGCTGGGGGCACCGCACCGTGGGCCTGGGTTTGCAGCGGAAGCTGGACCGCACCGAGGAGTACGTGTTCCCTCACGTCCGACACGCCGCGCTCGACGCCTTCAAACGGGCCCGGGTGAACCTCGATGTCCTCGACGGTGTCGAGGTGCACGACTGCTTCACGCCCAGTGAGTATCTGGCGATCGACCACCTGGGATTGACCGGCCCCGGCGACTCCTGGAAGGCCATCGAGAACGGTGAGATCGAGATCGGCGGACGACTACCGATCAACCCGAGCGGCGGCCTCATCGGCGGCGGACATCCGGTCGGCGCCACCGGCATCCGGATGATCCTCGATGCGGCCAAGCAGGTCGACGGCACCGCAGGCGGCTATCAGGTCGAGGGCGCAAAGACCTTCGGCACCTTGAACTTCGGTGGCAGCACCGCCACCACCGTCAGCTTTGTGATCGGGACAACCCGGGAGATCATGTGAATACCGAAGTCGTGGCGAAATACCTGTCCACCCTGCCCGAGGACGACGACCACCCCTACCGCACCGGCCCGTGGCGCCCGCAAACCTGCGAATGGGATGCCGACGACCTACAGGTCGTCTCCGGTGAGATCCCGACCGATCTGGACGGGGTGTACCTGCGCAACACCGAGAATCCGTTGCACCCGGCCTTCAAGGCCTACCATCCGTTCGACGGCGACGGCATGCTGCACATCGTCGGATTCGGTGAGGGAAAGGCGTTCTACCGCAACAGGTTCATCAAGACCGACGGGTTCCTGGCCGAGAACGAGGCCGGCGGCCCCCTCTGGCCGGGCATCGCCGAACCGGTCGAGTTCGCCAAACGTGACCACGGCTGGGGTGCGCGCACCCTGATGAAGGATGCATCCAGCACCGATGTGACCGTGCACCGCGGCACGGCGCTCACCAGCTTCTACCAGTGTGGCGACCTGTACCGAATCGATCCGCGCACCGGGGACACCCTGGGTAAACCGGATTGGGTGCCGGGCCCCGGTGTCTCGGCCCACCCCAAGGTCGACGACGCCACCGGCGAGCTGCTGTTCTTCAACTACGGCAAGGACGCCCCGTACATGCATTACGGCGTGGTCGACGAGAGCAACACGCTGGTGCACTATGTGGACGTCGAACTGCCCGGCCCGCGGCTGCCGCACGATATGGCGTTCACCGAGAACTACGTGATCCTCAATGACTTTCCGCTGTTCTGGGATGCGGAGTTCCTCAAGCACAATGCGCACATCCCGCGTCTGCATCGCGATATGCCGTCGCGGTTCGCCGTGCTGCCGCGGCGCGGTTCAGACGCCGACGTCAAGTGGTTCGAGGCCGACACCACCTACGTGCTGCATTTCACCAACGCCTATGAAGACGGCGACGAGATCGTCCTCGACGGGTTCTTCCAGGGTGAACCCGAGCCCGTCTCTGGCATCGACAACGGCATGGATCCCAAGTGGCAGCGCATCTTCCGCGGTCTGTCACTGGACGGTATGCAGACCCGACTGCACCGCTGGCGGTTCAACCTGCGCACCGGCGCCACCCGCGAGGAGCAGTTGTCCGACAGCCTCACCGAGTTCGGCATGATCAACTCGGCCTACGCCGGGCATCCCTACCGATACACCTACGCCGCCACCGGTAAGCCCGGCTGGTTCCTGTTCGATGGCCTGGTGCGTCACGACCTGCACACCGGCACCGAAGATCGGTTCCGGTTCGGTGACGGCGTGTACGGCAGCGAGACGGCGATGGCGCCACGTGTCGGCAGCCGCGGCGAGGACGACGGCTACCTGGTGACCATCACCACCGATATGAACGCCGATGCGTCCTATTGTCTAGTGTTCGACGCCGCCGGGGTCGCCGACGGCCCGGTGTGCAAAGTGCAGTTGCCCGAACGTGTTTCCAGTGGGACGCACTCCACCTGGGCGGCCGGGGACGAACTGCGGCGCTGGCTTGTCTGAGACGGCACTGGCCGCCGGTCAGACCAACGCCGTCGGTCGGATGCTCGGCCTGCTCGGCGACGAATGGACGCTGCTCATCGTCCAGCGCGCGCTGCTCGGCGCGACCCGGTACGCCGACTTCGCCGCCCGGCTACCGATCTCGCATTCGGTGCTGACCCGTCGACTGTCCGCCATGACCGCCGACGACCTGTTGCAGCGGCGACAATATCATTGGGGCCCGGCCCGATTCGAGTACGTCGCGACCGCCCGGGCCCGGTCGCTGTGGCCGACGCTGGTGAGCATCTGGGGCTGGGAACGCCGCTGGGTCCCCGAACACGCCGAGCCGATGCCCGCGATGCGGCACACCGGCTGCGGCGCGGACTGTGCACCACAGCTGACCTGCCACGGATGCGGTGTCACGGCGCATTCGGAAAGCCTGCTCGCACACTGGGGTCCGAGTGGATCCTGGCCCCGGTCGATGCCCGTCGGCTCCACCCGGCGCCGCTCCCACGGGGCCCGAGCCGCCGGTGCGTCCGAGCTGTTTCCGCACACCATGAGCATCCTCGGCAACCGCTGGGCGTTCGCGATCATGGTGGCGGCTTTCGTCGGCACCACCCGGTTCAGTGATTTCGCCGGTCAACTCGGCGCTCCCCCAGGCTCGCTCGCCGATCGGTTACAGGCACTGGTGGGCAATGGGGTGCTCGATGCCGACTATCGCCTGACGGACAAGGGCCGTGCGGTGCTGCCCGTCATCGTCACCGCGTTGGACTGGGCGCAACGCTGGTATGTCGCCGCTGAAGGACCCGCCGTGCACATCATCCACATCGACTGCGATGGCGAGTTCCGGGCACGGTTGGTGTGTGATGGCTGTGAGCAGCCGCTACGCGGAACCGAGATCGCCGCGGTCTAGCCGGAACCGCAGATTGTTGCGTACCGCGGGCCATTCGATGTCCAGGATCGAATAGACCACGGTGTCGCGACGCGACCCGTCGGCTAACAGCTGATGGCTGCGCAGCACCCCGTCGAGCTTGGCGCCGAGCCGCTCGATGGCGGCCCGGCTCACCGAATTGTGAAAGTGCGTACGGAATTCCACTGCCATACAACCGAGCACCTCGAACGCATGGGTCAGCAATAGCAGTTTCGCCTCGGTGTTCACCCCGGTGCGCCGCGCCTCGGACGTGTACCAGGTGGCGCCGATCTCCAGGCGCCGGTTGGGCTCGTCGATGTGCAGGTAACTCGACGACCCGATCAGTATCCCGTCCAGCCGGCGCGCCACGAAGGTGAGGCCGCTGGTATCGGCCAGCCTGGTCCGCACCCACGCCTCGGCGCTCGCCCGCGACGGTGCCGTGGTGAACCACAGATCACCGGCGTCGGCCACCGCAGCGATCTCGTCGGCATGCCGCGGGTGCAGGGGTTCCAGCGTCACCCACCGCTGGCCCGTCAGGGTGACCGGGTGCCGAAACGTCATAGCCGCGCCTGTCCCCAGGCGACCACCATCGTCAGCACCGACAGCACGACGGCCAGCACCGTCATCGCGGCGGCGACGTACATGCCGTAGCCGATGGCGATCGGTGCGTGCACATAGAGCCGGAAGTACCAGACGATCAACGCCGCGATGACCATCGAAATCGACAGTGCGCCAGCCGATGCGGCCCGTGCCGACAGCTGGCGGGCGGCCATGGCCGCGGCCACGATCAACAGCGCGGACAGCAACACGATCGCCTGGCCGACCCCGAACCCCGGTGCCGGCACCGCGATGGCGCCGACCTTGCCGCCGATCGCATTGACCCGGCCGCCGCCGTCGGCCGAGGTGGTCAGCCACGGCAGCCAGGCACTCACGGCGAGCACCAGTGCGCAGAACGCAACCAGCCAGCCGGGACGCAATCGAGCCATGCGGCTCAGATTATCGGGTGCGCCTGCGTAGGCTGAATTGCCATGACGGAACTACCCGATTGGGCCCGCCGACTCGACCTGTCGCCGCACCCTGAGGGCGGCTGGTTCCGCGAAACCTGGCGCAGTGACCTGACCTTCCCGCAGTCGGCGCTGCCCCCGGATTACACCGGCCCGCGGCAGGCCGGCACCGCGATCCTGTTCCTGCTGATGCCCGGCCAGCAATCGGCCTGGCACACCGTGCGCAGCGCCGAGCTGTGGCTCTACCACCGCGGGAGCCCGCTCCTGCTGGAGGTAGGCCGCGAGCAGGCCGGCGCGCAGACGGTGCTGCTGGGCCCCGACATCGCCGCCGACGAGCAGCCTCAGTTCGTGGTGCCACCCGGACACTGGCAGCGCGCCACCCCTCTGGGGCGAGCGGAGCGACGGGGGGATGCAGCGGACCAGGAGCCCACGCTGGTCAGCTGCATCGTGGTACCCGGCTTCGATTTCGCGGATTTCGCGCTCGGCGCGGGATGACGCGGCGCACCTGGGGTTAGGAGCTACGCCACTTCAGCCAAGATCGACTCGGCCCGCCCTTGCCTGAATCCAGGTAGCCTCAGCCGCCACGATATGTGCGTCACTACAGCCAAGACGGCTGCTACCCGAACCCGACTGAACGGAGGTAGGTCCATCGGCCGGCCCTCCGCGAGCGGAGCTAGGAGTACACCTTCTTGAACCGCTCCAGCGACTCCTTGATGTCGCCCTTGAGCGCGGCCGCCACCACCATGCCGATCGGCCCGAACAGCGCAGGCCCGCCCAGGTGGATGTCCAGCTGCACCGTCGCGCCGTCGGCCACCGGTTTCACCCGGGCGATCAGCTTGATCTTGACCCCGCCGACGCCGTCACCGTTGAGCGTCATCGACTCCGGCGGTTTGTAGTTCACGATCGTCCAGTTGACGCGGTTGTGCATGCCCTTGACCTCGACGATCGATGAGATCTTGGTGCCCTTGTCCAGGGTCTCGGGCAGCGGCGAGCGCCACACCCGGTGAATGGTCAGCCATTCGTCGAACCGGGACAGATCCGAGGCGGCCTCCCAAGCCTGCTCCGGCGACAGCGGAACGTCGATGGATACCGAAAGCTTCGCCACGTCAGGTGGTCGGGGGTGCCGTCGGCGGCTGGTTAGTCGGCGGCACCTGGTTCGGCGGCTGGTTGGCCGGCGGCACCTGGCCCGACTGCTGGGTCGGCGGCACCTGCGGGCTGCCACCGGTCTGCTCGCGGGCGGCCTTCTTCGCGGCCTCCTGCACCTTGTCCACGTGCTCGGCGTACTTGCCCTGGGTCTTCTTGTCGACCAGGTCACCCGCCTTGTCGATGACGGTGTCGACCTTGTCGGCGTTCTTGGCCACCAGGCCCTTGATCTTGTCCAAGAAACTCATGACAGCAACCCTAGCGCCACAACTTGCGGGGTTCTTTGGACAGACGGCCCTCCACCCACCAGGCCACCTCGATCAGCAGCGCCGCCGCCGCACCGATGATCAGCCCCATCGAGGTCAGCGCGATATTCGACGGATCCAGCAGGAACGTTTCCTGCGCCAGCGGTATGGAGAAGATCACCACGTACGCCAGCCCGGACACCGCCACCAGAGCGACGCGCCACCACTCGTACGGACGGGCGACCACGGCGAGCACCCACACCGAGGCCACCAACAGTGTGATCAGTGCCGTGGTCGAGGCCTGGGTCTGCGCCGCCGGACCGGCATCCTGACCCTCGTAGGCCAGCAGGTAGGAGATGAACGTGCTCGACCCGACGATCACCCCGGCCGGCAGCGCCGAGGTCATCACCCGGCGCACGAAACCGGGACGGGCCCGTTCGTGATTGGGCGCCAACGACAGGATGAACGCCGGGATGCCGATGGTGAACCAGGCCGCGATGGTCACGTGGATCGGTTGGAACGGGTACAGCAGTGGGTCACCGCCGAACACCTTGGCCGACAGGCCGCCCAGACCGACCAGCGCCGCCAGCAGCACCGAGTACACCGTCTTGGTGAGGAACAGGTTGGAGACCCGTTCGATATTGCCGATCACCCGCCGGCCCTCGGCCACCACATAGGGCAACGTGGCGAACTTGTTGTCCAACAACACGATCTGCGCGACGGCCCGCGATGCCGAACTGCCCGAGCCCATCGCGACGCCGATATCGGCATCCTTGAGGGCCAGCACGTCGTTGACACCGTCACCGGTCATCGCGACGGTGTGCCCGCGTGACTGCAGGGCATGCACCATGGCCCGCTTCTGGTCGGGTCGCACCCGACCAAAGGTGGTGTACTCGTCCAGCGCGGTGGCCATCTGTTCGGTCTGCTCGGGCAGCCGGCGCGCGTCCAGCGTCTCACCGTGCAGGCCGAGCGTGCCGGCGACCGCCCCCACCGACTTGGCATTGTCACCGGAGATCACCTTGACGGCGACCTGTTGGGAGGCAAAGTAATCCAAGGTGTCGCGGGCGTCCGGGCGGACCCGCTGCTCCAGGATCACCAGCGCGACGGGGGTGACGGTGCCCGGCGCCGCGGCATCCTCGACGGACAGGTCGGACGAGCCCAACAGCAGCACCCGCAACCCCTGCGCGCCGATCCGCTCGGCCTCGACGGCCTCGACCGAGGCCGGGTCCAGCAGCACATCCGGGGCACCGATCACCCAGTTGCCGTGCTCGGCGTAGGAGACCCCGCTCCACTTCGTGGCCGATTTGAACGGCGCGTTGGCGGTCCGGGTCCAGCCCGGTGCCCGGTCGTAGGCCTCGGCGATGGCGGCCATGCTGGCGTTGGGTCGGGTGTCGTCGGCGGCCATCTGGGCCAGCACATCGGCCGCATCCGTGGCACTGAACGACTTGACATCTGAGAGCCGCATCCCGTTCTCGGTGAGGGTGCCGGTCTTGTCCGCGCAGACCACGTCGACGCGGGCCAACCCCTCGATGGCGGGCAGTTCCTGCACCAGGCACTGCCGCTGCCCCAACCGCACGACGCCGACGGCGAAGGCGATGGACGTCATCAGCACCAGGCCCTCGGGGACCATCGGCACCAGCGCGCCGACCATCCGCAGCACCGATTCGCGCCAGCCGGCGTCGGTGGTGAACAGCTGGGTGTAGATGATCAACGCGCCGGCCGGCCACAACAGATACGTGATGAACTGCAGGATCTTGTTGATACCGCTGCGCAGTTCGGATTTCACCAGGGTGAACTTGCTGGCCTCCTCGGCCAGCTGCGCGGCGTAGGCCTCGCGACCGACCTTGGTGGCCCGGTATGCACCGGTGCCGGCCACCACGAAGCTGCCCGACATCACCTTGTCCGCGGCATCCTTGGCGATCGGGTCGGCCTCACCGGTCAGCAGTGACTCGTCGACCTCAAGGTTGTTCTCCTCCAACACCTCTCCGTCGACGGTGATCTGGTCACCGGGCCCGACCTCGATGATGTCGTCGAGGACGACCTCGCTGGGCGCCACCGCGCGGGTTCCGGACTGCCGTCGCACCACCGGTTTGGCCTGCCCGACGATCGCCAGCTTGTCCAGGGTCTGCTTGGCCCGCAGCTCCTGGATGATGCCGATGGCACTGTTGGCGACGATGAGCAGCCCGAACAGCCCGTTGATCAGCGAGCCGGTGGCCACCACGATGGCGAACAGCACCCCGAGGATCGCGTTGATCCGGGTGAACACGTTGGCCCGCACGATCTCCGACACGCTGCGGGCGGCGCGGATCGGGACATCGTTGGTCTTGCCCTCGGCGACCCGCTGGGCCACCTCGGCGTCGGACAGGCCGGCCAGAACAATCACTTGGTGAACACTCCGTTGTCGTAATACTCGAGGGTGAGCTTCGGTCCGTCGAAGGTGGCCTTCGAAATCGTTCCGGGCGGCGCATTCTCGGTCACCAGGGTGAAGGTGAACACGTTGCCGTCCCAGTGCGTCAGCTCGAACTCGTCACCGCGCGGCCCCAACCCGAGCATCAGCTTGCCGGCCCGCTCGGATACCGTCGCCGGCCCCCAGAACTCGTTGGCATAGCGGCCGGTGTAGCTCGGCAATGGTTGTGCGGCAACCGGATCAGCCGGACGCGCCGCGCCGACGAGCAAGCCCACCGGGTCACCCATAGGCAGCAGTTTGCCGCTGTAGAGCTCGTACCAGGGTTCGCGCACCTGCCCGAATTGGACCAGATCGGCGAACTGCGCGGTCAGCGCCTCCGGTACGCCCGAGGGCGACCCGTTGGTCAATGCCACGATGCCGACATCGGCCGAGGGCAGCATCAACACATTGGTGCCCGCGCCGAGTTCGAAGGCACCCGAGTGGCTCAGCTCGGTACGGGCGCCCGAGGTGGTGCCGACGTTGAAGCCGAAACCGTAGAAGCCCGACCGCATGGCCGGCTCGGCGGCCGGTCCCGACACGATCTGCGGGGTGATGGCCGGCAGCAGGGCCGCCGGATCGATCAGCGGAGCGCCGTCGGCCAGCATCATCGTCAGCCAGCGCGTCAGGTCGTTGGCCGAGGAACTGACCCCACCGGCGGGCGCCTGCTGATCGGCGTCCCGCACGTAGCGCGGTTCGTAGGTGCGCTCGGCGACCCGGATATGCGCGACGGCGCGGTCTTCCCTGGCCTCGTAGTCGGCGAACCGGTAGCTCGTCGCGTCCATGCCCAGCGGGGCGAACAGGGTGTCCCGGCCCAGCTGCTCCCACGGCTTGCCGGCCGCAGCGGCCACCGCCTCGGCTGCAGCGGTCAGCCCGAAGTTGGTGTAGGCGTAGGAGATCCGGAACGGGTCCAGCGGCAGCTGGCGTAGCTTCTCCAGCACGGCACGACGGCCGTAGCCGATGTCCTCCAGCTTGTCCCCGGCGTGATCGGGCAGCCCGGCCCGGTGGGAGAACAGGTCCCCGACGGTGACCATCGGGGTGACGGCCGGGTCGGACAGCGCGAACCACGGCAGCTTATCGACCACCGGGGTGTCCCAACCCACGGTCTCGGCGGCGACCGCACGGGCGACGACGGTGGCGCTCACCGGTTTGGACAGCGACGCCAACTGGAACACGGTGTCGGGGTCGACCGGTTCACCGGTGCGGATGTCGCGCACCCCGAACCCCTTGGCATACAACGTCTTTCCACCATGCACGACGGCAACCGCCATGCCGGGCACCCCGGAGATGTCCATCAGTTCCTGGGCTATCCGGTCGAGCCGGTCGACCGCGTTCTCGACGGCATTCTGCGGCAACGGCATTGCCGGGACCAGCGGAGGCGGTAGTGGCGCCGCCGACGGCGCGGGCGGTGCTGTGGTCGGCGGGGCGGCCGTGTCCGTCGCGCATCCGGCCACCAGCAGCACCACCGCCGCACAGGTCAAGATCAATCTCACCGCGTCAACGCTATCGGGTCAGCCCCGCCACCACGTTTGATTCACCGGCGGGTCGGACTCCACGGCGCTCACCAGCTCACCCGGTCGCGGTGTCGCCACCGCGACGCCCTCGGCGGCTGCGGACGTGAGCATCCGCTCCACCGGCTCCGACCACGGGTGCGGAGCCAGCCGGAAGGTGGCCCAGTGGATCGGCACCAGCAGTCCGGAGTCGCTGAGGTCGCGGTGTGCGCGCACCGCCTCCTCGGGGTTCATGTGGATGTCCGGCCAGCCCGGGTGGTAGGCGCCGATCGGCATCAGCGTGAGGTCGAACGGCCCGTAGGCATCACCGATCCCGGCGAAACCGCCTGTGTACCCGGTGTCCCCGCCGAAGAAGGCGCGATGCCGCGGCCCGATCAGCGCCCACGACGACCACAGCGTGACATTGCGGGTCAGGAAGCGCCCCGAGAAATGCCGGGCCGGTGTGCACACGATCTTCAGCGCACCCAGGTCCGCACTCTCGTCCCAGTCCAGCTCCACGATCCGGTCCGCCGGGATCCCCCAGGTGCGCAGGTGTGCGCCGATCCCGAGCGGGACATAGAAGTTGGCACGCTGACTGCGTGCCAGCACCTTGATGGTGTCGATATCGAGGTGGTCGTAGTGGTCGTGGCTGATGATCACCGCATCGATGGCGGGCAGTTCGTCGAGTTCGGCGGGCACCGGATGCAGCCGCTGCGGGCCGATGATGCGCGACGGGGAGCAGCGTTGGCTCCACACCGGATCGGCCAGCACCCGGTAGCCGTCGACCTCGATGATCGCCGACGAGTGCCCGTACCAGGTGGCGGCCAGCTCGGCCGGGGCCGTGTCCACCGCCGGGCGCACCAGGGGGATCTCCTGCGGCGGGTGCTGGGTTCGGCCTCCGGTGAGCAGATCGCGGACCAGCGCGAACTGGTCGGCCCGGGTCAGCTGCACCGCCGAAGCCGGTTCGCGGTTGGCGAACACGCCGTCGCTCCAGTTGGGCGACGCCTTGGCGGCCGCACCGATATCGGCGGCGCCGAGCGCGGTGGGCGTGCCCTGCACGGCCCGCAGCAGCCAGCCACCGGCGACCACCGCCGCGGTGCCACCCAGGACGCGGGCCGCCGGGCCGATCATCAGGCGCCTTGGAAGTTCGGTGAGCGCTTCTCGATGCGGGCGACCTGCGCCTCGATCACATCCGGGCTGGCCCACGCCTTGTCGAAGCCCTCCTGATGCGCGGGCCACGGATCCTCGTACGCGCCGTCATCGTTGAGCACCCGCTTGGAGTGCGCCACCGACAGCGGGGCGAAGCCGGCGATTTCGGCGGCCCAGGCCTGGGTGTCGGCCAGCGTGCCGACCCGGTTGACCATGCCGGTCTGCACCGCGGTGTCGAGGTCCAGACGTTCGGCGGCGATCAGCATGGCGCGGGCCCGGCCGTGCCCGACCAGCGACACCAGCCGCCGGATCGACCAGTTGTCCAAGGCCAGCCCGTACTTGGCGATCGGGAACTGGAAGAACGCGCCGGGCACGGCGACCCGCAGGTCGCAGATCATCGCCAGGATCACCCCGGCCCCGATGGCCGGCCCGTTGAGCGCGGCGATGATGGGCACCGGGCTGGCGTCGATGGCCAGGTTCAGCTGTTTGGCCTTGTCCGGCAACTCCTTGGCCACGCCCTCGGCATCGGACAGGTCGGCGCCGGCGCTGAACACCGTGCCCTGCCCGGTCAGCACGATGGCCCGGACGCCGCTGGCCGCGGCATGCTCGCTGGCCTTCTCGATCTCGGCACGCAGGCCGTCGACGATAGCGGCGTTGAGCGCGTTGCGGCGTTCGGGGCGCTGCATCTCCAGGGTGAGGACGTTGCCGTCGCGGGTAACTCCAATCATGGCCGCCAGCCTATTAGCCTTCTCATGTGAGTAGCGCGCTGGCACTACGTGACGCCGTCCTGGACGAGGGCTCGTTCCGCAGCTGGGACACCGCTCCGCTGCAGGTCGCGACCTCCGACGAGTATCGCGCCGAGCTGGCGGCCGCCGCCGAGAAATCCGGTCTGGACGAATCGGTGCTGACCGGTGAGGGCACCGTGTTCGGCCGCCGGGTGGCCGTGTTGGCCTGTGAGTTCGACTTCCTGGCCGGGTCGATCGGGGTGGCCGCCGCCGAGCGGATCACTGCCGCGATCACCCGGGCGACGGCCGAGCGGCTGCCCCTGGTGGCCTCGCCGGCCTCCGGTGGCACCCGCATGCAGGAGGGCACCGTCGCGTTCCTGCAGATGGTGAAGATCGCCGCGGCGGTGCAGCTGCACAAACGTGAGCACCTGCCCTACATCGTCTACCTGCGCCACCCGACCACCGGCGGGGTGTTCGCGTCGTGGGGTTCGCTCGGCCATGTCACCGCGGCCGAGCCGGGCTCGTTGATCGGGTTTCTGGGCCCGCGGGTCTACGAGCACCTGTACGGCGAGAAGTTCCCGTCCGGGGTGCAGACCGCGGAGAACCTGTACCGGCACGGCGTCATCGACGGTGTCGTCGACCTTCCGCATCTACGCGCGGTACTCAACCGCACGTTGACGGTGTTGTGCGATCCGCCGGGCCCGGCACCGCAGGCACCCGAGCCCGAAACCATCCCCGATATCGAGGCGTGGGATTCGGTGCTGCTGTCCCGGCGTCCGGACCGGCCAGGTTCGGAATATGTGCTCAAGCATGGCTCCACCGACCCGGTGCAACTGTCCGGCGGCAGCACCCAGATGCTGCTGGCGCTGGCCCGGTTCGGCGGTCAGCCCGCGGTGGTGCTGGGTCAGCGCCGCCTCGGCATGCTGGGTCCGGAGGCGCTGCGCGAGGCGCGGCGCGGGATGGCGCTGGCCGCGGGGCTGCGGCTGCCGCTGGTGTCGATCATCGACACCGCGGGTCCGGCGCTGTCGGCCGAGGCCGAGCAGGACGGCCTGGCCGGTGAGATCGCGCGCTGTCTGGCCGAATTGGTGACCCTCGAGGTGCCGACGGTATCGGTGCTGCTGGGTCAGGGCAGTGGCGGACCGGCGCTGGCGATGGTGCCGGCCGACCGGGTGCTGGCGGCCCAGCACGGCTGGCTGGCACCGCTGCCACCCGAGGGGGCCAGTGCCATCGTCTTCCGGGATACCGACCACGCACCGGAACTGTCCGCAGCACAAGGGGTTCGGTCCGCGGACCTGCTGCGCAACGGGATCGTCGACGCGATCGTGGCCGAGCACCCCGACGCCGCCGACGAGCCGAAGGCCTTCACCGAGCGACTGTCGGCGAGCATCGCGGTCGAGTTATACCGGTTGCGGGCGATGTCGGATCTGGAACGGGTCGGCACCCGGCTGCACCGCTACCGCCGGATCGGCCTGTAGCAGCGGCAGCCGCACCGTGAATGTGGTTGTCCCCGAATCCGACTGAGCGGTCAGCGTGCCGCCGTGCGCCTCCACGATAGACGCCGCGATGGACAGCCCCAGGCCGAAGCTGCCCGCCTCCCGGGACCGGGATTTATCGGCACGGACGAAGCGCTCGAACAGGTGCGGCAGCAGGCCGGCATCGATACCGGGGCCGTCATCGGTGACGGTGAGTTCGATATCGTTGCCGCCCAGCGTGATCGCCGCCCGCACCGATGTCCCGGCCGGGGTGTGCACCCGGGCGTTGTACAGCAGGTTCGCGATGGTCTGATGTAGCCGCGCGCGGTCGGCTCGGACCCAGACCGGGTGCTCCGGCACGTCGAGGCTCCAGTGGTGATCCGGTGCGGATACCGCGGCGTCATTGACCGCGTCGGCCAGCATCTCGGTCACGTCGACATCGGCCACGTCGAGGTCCTGGCCCTCGTCGAGCCGGGCCAGCAGCAGTAGGTCGGCGACCAGGGAATTCATCCGCCGGGTCTCGGCCTCGATGCGGGCCAGCGAGTACTCCGTCATCTCCGGCAGCACCGCCGCGTCCTGGCGGGTCAGCTCGGCGTAACCGTGGATGGCGGCCAGCGGCGTGCGCAGCTCGTGGCTGGCGTCGGTGATGAACTGCCGCATCCGCCGGTCGGAGGCAGCGACGTCGGACAGCGCTCCCTCGACGTGGTCGAGCAGCCGGTTCAGTGTGTCGCCGACCTGGCCGACCTCGGTGCGCGGATCGGTGTCGCCGACGGGCACCCGCGGGGTGATGGTGTGGTTGTCGCGGTCCAGCGGCAGGGCCGCGACCTCGGCGGCGGTGGCCGCGACGCGGTGCAGCGGGCGCAACGCGAACCGCACGATCGCCAAAGTGCTCAACGCCGTGACGATCAGCGCCAACACCGTCAGCCCGGACACCACCGCGGTCTCACGCACCATCGCCTCCCACGCCGGGGTGCGCGAGACACCGGTCACCAGCATCTCGCCGGCCTCGCCCGGCTGACCGACCATCCGGTACCAGCCCAGGCCCGGCAGTTCGACGGTGTGGATCTGCCCGTCCGCCCAGGACGTCTGTGCGATGGTCGACAGGGCCTGCGGCGGGGCCGGTGTCGCGTCGTCGGCACCGAAATGTGCCGAGTCGACCACCTGGCCGCCCTGGATCAGTGCGACGACGTTGCCCTGCGCCTGCCCGATGAGGTTGACGAGCGGCTTCATCTCCCCCGGTCCCGGCAGTTCGCCGTCCGGGCCCGGGGTGGACCGGTATTTGATGACGGAGCTGACGCAACCCTGCAACGCGCCCGCGAGTTGGGTGTCGATGATGCCCAGCACCGAGGTGCGCAGGGTCAGCACCGACATGGTGCCGATGGTGGCGACCGCGAGCATGACCGCCAGGGACAGACCGACGACGAGCTGCCTGAGCAGGGTCCAGCTGCGCCAGATGCGCATCACTCCGGTGCCCGCAACATGTAGCCGACACCCCGTACGGTGTGGATCATCGGGTCCCGGTCGGTGTCGATCTTCTTGCGCAGATACGACACGTAGAGGTCGACGATGCTGGTCCGCCCACCGAAGTCGTAGTCCCAGACCCGCTGCAGGATCTCCATCCGGCTCAGCGCGCGCCGCGGATTGCGCATCAGGAAGCGCAGCAGGTCGAACTCGGTGGAGGTCAGCGCGATCGGCTCGCCGCCGCGGGTCACCTCCCGGCTCGCGACATCGAGCGCCAGGTCGCCGACGGTCAGCGATTCGTCCTCGGCCGGGGTCAGGTAGGCGGTCCGGCGCAGCAGCCCGCGCAGCCGGGCGACCAGTTCCTCCAGGGAGAACGGCTTGGTCATGTAATCGTCGCCGCCGGCGGTCAGCCCGGTGACGCGGTCGGCCACCGAGTCACGCGCGGTCAGGAACAGCGTCGGCGTGTAGGTGTCCGATTCGCGGATCTGGGCCAGCACTCCGAGGCCGTCGGTACCGGGCATCATGATGTCGAGTACCAGCAGGTCGGGAGTGTCGGCGCGGTACTTGGCCAGTGCCTCGTCGGCATCGTGGGCGACGTCGATCTCCCAGCCCTCGTACTTGAGCGCCATCCGGATCAGATTGGTCAGCGCACGTTCGTCGTCGACGAGCAGCACACGGATCGGGGATCCGTCGGCGCGGTACATCCGGGGCAGTTGACCGAGGATGGCCCGACGCGGCCCTTGGTCGTCGGTCGTCACGGAAGTCACTACTCCATTGTCGCGGCTATCGGCCGCGCAGAACATTTGAATCGTCTATGAGAGTCGCGGCCAGAAGCGCCGCGCCCAGTTGACTTGGATGCGAGCCGATCTGGGTATCCGTCAGCGGGGACGGCCCGAGGCAGCACTCATATACACAACCGAAAGGTCGATCATCATGTCCACCATTTCCGCCCGCGCCGCCGCGACGGCCGACGCACGCCTGTCGTCGAATGCGCCCACGGTCCTCGGCGTGTTCCGGATTCTCGTCGGCCTGATGTTCGCGATGCACGGCACCGTCAAGATCTTCGGTTTCCCCAGCGGGTCCCCGGTGCCCTTCGGCGCATGGCCGGGATGGTGGGCCGGCGTCCTGGAGATCGTGCTCGGTCTGTTGATCACCGTCGGATTGTTCACGCGGATCGCAGCTTTCATCGCGTCCGGCATGATGGCCGTCGCCTACTTCTGGATGCACTTCCCCGAGGCGTTCTGGCCGATCGACAACGGTGGTGAGACCGCGGCGCTGTACAGCTTCGTCTTCTTCCTGCTGGTTTTCACCGGCCCGGGTGCACTGGCGGCATCACGCCGACTGTAATTGACTGTTCGGCAATATAACCGGGCCGACGTAGCGGCCACATTTCGTTACCGGCGTGCCACCATCTGCGTCATGTCCACATCCACGATCGATACCGTCGCGAAGTTTCAGGATCCGCTGACGGCGCGAGTGCCGGTGGCACTGGGCGTCTTCCGGATTCTCGTCGGCCTGATGTACGCAATGCACGGCACCGTCAAGCTTTTCGGTTTCCCCAGCGGCTCGACGGTGGCCTTCGGGGTCTGGCCGGGCTGGTGGGCCGCCGTGTTGGAGGTGGTGTTCGGGTTGCTCATCGCGGCCGGATTCGCCACTCGGGTCTCGGCATTCATCTCCGCCGGTGTGATGGCCGTCGCTTATTTCTGGAAGCACTTCCCGGACGGCTTCTGGCCCATCGACAACGGCGGCGAGACCGCGGCGCTGTACTGCTTCATTTTCCTGGTGCTGGTGTTCACCGGGCCGGGGGCATTCGCCGCGCGGCGGTAGGCCTCCGCGAACGTACGTTCGGCGCCGATATCAGACCTCGATCGGCGGGTTCAGTCGCTCCATCGTGTACTGCCGATCACGGCGCGCCGCGTAAGAACTGACCGCCAGCGCCGCTGCCAGCAGGCCGCCGAGCACCGCGATCGCCACCACCATCCGGGAGTCGAACCCACCGGAGATGGTCTGCCGTAAACCGTTGACCGCATAAGTCATCGGGTCGAACGGGTGCAGTATCTGGAAGGGTCTTGCCGTCGTCTCGACCGGATAAATACCGCCGGCCGAAACAAGTTGCAGCATCAGGAATGCCAGCGTCACCACCCGACCGACCGACACCCCGAAGAAGGCGTTGAAGGCCTGGATGATGGCCAGGAAGGTGGCCCCGATCAACAGCAGGAACGCCACCGTCGCCAGCGGATACCTGGCTTCGAGCCCGACCCCGAAGTGCACCACCACGTACATCACCGACACCTGGCAGACCACGATCAACAGCGCGGGCCAGTAGGACGCCAGCACCACTCGCAAGGCCCCGAGGCCGTGCACGATGGGCCGGGACTGGATGGGTTTGAGCAACATCCAGATGATCAGCGCCCCGATGAACAGTGCCAGCGGCAGGAAGAACGGCGCGAAACCGGTACCGAAGGTGGCCGCCGGATTGTCGGTCTGCACCTCCAGCGAGACCGGGGCGGCCATGGTGGTGGCCACCGCGGTGCGTTGCTCGGGCGTCCAGGACGGCACCTGCGCCGAACCCTCCTTGAGCTTGCTCGCCAACTCCGCACTGCCGTCGGCCAGTTTCTGGGTTCCATCGGCGAGTTCACTTGCACCACCGGACAGCTGCCGTCCGCCGGCCGCGAGTTGCACCAGACCGCTGTTGAGCTGATGCGCACCATTGTTCAGCTGGTCGACACCGTCGCGCAGTGCCTCGACATCGTCACGCAGACCGCCGTTCAGCGCGCGGGTGATGAACACCCGAAGCTTGCTGTTCGGGTCGCCGAGCTCGCCCTCGAGCCGGGATGCGCTGTCGCGCAACCGTAGCAGCCCATCGTCGGTGGCCGGGTCGATACCGTTGGCGCGCAACAGTCGCTGCGCCCCGGCCAGCACATCACCGGCATGGCGCACCGTCGGGTCGAGATTGGTCTGCAGCATGCCGACGGCCTGGTCGACCATGGCCGCCGCGTGCACCTGGTCGATGTTCAGCGCGGCGATCCGGTCGGTGGTGGAACGCACTGCGGCGCTGAGCCGCTGGGCGAGCAACCCGACCTCGTCCGGATTGAGTTCCAGCCCACCGACCCGGTCCAGCATCTCCAGCAGCGGGCCGGTCGCGGTGTCCACCTTGGATGCCAACTGCTGGGTGCCGGCCATCAGCTGTGCCGACCCGTCCCGGGCGGTGACCAGTCCGGTGGTCAGTTCCCCGGTTCCGGTGGCCAATTGCTGGGCACCGTCATTGGCCTGGGCATTGCCGGTGGCCAACTGCTGGGCGCCGTTTGCGGCCTGCACCAGCCCGTCACCGGCGTCGGTCAGTCCGGTGAGCACGGTGCTCAGGGTCTGCTCGCCGATGCTGGCGTTGACCTGGTTGATTACCTCACGGGCGGCGTTCTGCCCGATGATCGAGCCCAGGTAGTTGTTGGCGTCGTTGAATTTGAAGTCGATCTGCGCCTGCTGCGGCGACCCGCCCGACGGTGAGGCGATATCGGCGCTGAAGTCCTTCGGCAGCGTCACGGTGAAGTAGAACCTGCCACTGCTCAGGCCGGCGGCGGCCTCGTCGGCCGAAACCCGATGCAGCTGCAGCTGTCCCGACTCGATCAGCGCGTCGGCAACCTGGGTTCCCGCGTCCAGGCGTTTCCCGTCGACTTCGGTGCCGGTGTCCTCGTTGACCAGGGCGACCGGCACCTTGTTCACCGCGTCGAACGGATTCCAGAACGCCCACAGGTACATCGCGCCGTACAGCAGCGGCATCAGCACCACCGTCACCAACGCGATGCGCGGCATCGCGCCCCGGGAGAAACGTTTCAGGTCGGTGCCCAATGACATTCCGGCCAGCATGGCTACTCACTCACTTTCGAGTCGACGGGCAGGGAACGCACGCCGGCGACGGGATTGGCGGACGCGGTGATGACGGTCTGCTGCTCGCCGAGAGCGATCAGCCGGTCCAGCACGACGGCGCGGTTGCCGTAGTCGGTGATGCGGTCGAGATCGCCGACCACCAGTAGCGGCGGTGTGCCGGTATTCGCCAGCGCGATCCGCAGTAGCACCTGGGCCAGTTCGCCGATCTGGTCGAAATATGCACCCAGGTCCGGCAGCGGGGTGTCCCCGAAGGTGCTCGCGCAGACGGCGGCGAGATCGGTCTCGGTGGCCTTGCCGATGAACCGGTACCAGGGGGCATCCCAGCGCCGCAGCTCGGTCACCAGATCGCGCACCGTCACTGATTCGGCGATCTTGTCGAGCGCGTCGATGTTCGCCAGTGCCGTGTTCGCGAAGATCTTGCGTGCATCGTTGTCACCGAAGGCTGTGACAGTGCCCGATTCCGGTCGCATCCGGCCGGCGAGGGTGAGCAGCAGCGCGGTGCGGCCGGTACCCGCCGGGTGGATAAGAGCGGTGACACCACCGGCGTCCACATCCAGATCGATCGGACCGTACACCGGCCCCCACGGGCCCTTCACACGAATGGCCCGGGCGACGACGGCAGATTCAGCTCGCGGCGGTGTTATTGCATTCGGAACTGACACCGACCAATCTCAGCACAGAGTCAGCCCAGGTGTAGGTAGCCGCCGAACATCGACAACAAGTCCGATGTCCGCCACACGATGAGTCCCGCGAACACCACGAGTAGACCGACCGCGACCGCGGCCTGCACCAGATTGCGGTGTGCCCGCGGGGCGTAGACGAATCCGGCCGCCACCAGGCCGCCGGCGATCAGGCCGCCGAGGTGGCCCTGCCAGCTGATGGCGCCCGCGCCGATCAGTGGCGCGGCGAAGGTGAACACCACGTTGAGCGCGATCAGGCCGATGACCCACTTCACGTCGAGGTTGAGCCGACGCGACACCACGAACACGGCACCGAACAACCCGAACACCGCACCCGAGGCACCGGCGGTCGCGGTGTTCAGCGGGGAGATCAGATACACCAGCACCGAACCGCCGAGCGCGCTCAGCCCGTAGAGCGCCCCGAACCGCACCCGACCCAGCAACCGTTCCAGCGAGGGGCCGATGATGTACAGCGCGTACATGTTGAAGAGGATGTGCGCGATGCCGTAGTGCAGGAAGGCCGAGGTCACCAGCCGGTAGTACTGGCCGTCGGCGACCGCGGGCGGCCACAGCGTCAGTTCGTTCTCGAATCGGCCGGAGGCCATCTGCAGCACGAACATGATGACGTTCACCGCGATCAACCCATAGGTGATCACCGGTTTGTCCCCGGCGACCTTGCCGCCGAAGCGGCCCTGCACGGGACGCACGGTGGCCGCGCCGGCCGACACACACTCCGGGCACTGGTGGCCCACCGACGCCGACTGCATACAGTCCCCGCAGATATAGCGCCCGCAGCGGGTGCACGCGACGTACGACTGGCGGCCGGGATGGCGGTAACAGACCGGGGCCTGCGGAGGCGTCATGACACCATTCTGTCGGATCGCTCAGACCAGGTCGGCGGCCCGTCGTCTGGTCGCGACGAAGAGCACGACAGCGGCGATGGTGGCCTCGGCCAGCGCGACCGTCGTCGCCACCCCCATCAGCGCGCTCACGGGTTCGGCCTGCAGCATCGGCGCGCCGTGCTGATGGTCGGGCACCGACCAGTGCGCCCCGACCATCGCCAGGCTCATCACCGCCACCACACACCAGGTCCGTAGCGAGCCACCGCGCCACAGCTCGTAGCCGCAGTACAGGCACATCAGCGCCATCGCGGTGATCAGCGCCCCCAGAACGATGTGCCCGGCGTGGCCGAGCATCGCCAGGTGCAACGCCGCCGAGGTCGCCGCCAGCACCGCGCACAACCGCCGGCCGAGGACGGCGGACGCGGCGGACATACCCGATTTTCCCACCGCCGGGCCGACGGCGCAGCGGAACTACAGCCCCAGGATCGTCACGCTCTCCTCGCGCATCTGCACTTTGCGGATCTTGCCGGTGACGGTCATCGGGAAGCCGTCGGTGATGTGCACGTAGCGCGGGATCTTGTACCGGGCCAGCTTGCCCTCGGCGAACGCGCGCAGCCCCTCGGCGTCCAGCGGTTCGGCGCCGGGCTTCATCTTGATCCAGGCGCAGATCTCTTCGCCGTACTTGGCGTCCGGCACGCCGATCACCTGGGCGTCCTCGACACCGGGATGGGTGTAGAGGAATTCCTCGATCTCCCTTGGGTATACGTTCTCGCCACCGCGGATCACCATGTCCTTGATCCGGCCGACGATGGTGCAGTAGCCGTCCTCGCGCATGACCGCGAGATCCCCGGTGTGCATCCAGCCGTCCCCGTCGATGGCCTCGGCGGTCTTGTCGGGGTCCTCCCAGTACCCGAGCATCACCGAGTACCCCCGGGTGCAGAACTCGCCGGGCTCACCGCGCGGCACGACCGACCCGGTGTTCGGGTCGATGATCTTGACCTCGACGTGCGGGTGGGCGCGGCCGATGGTCGCGGTGCGGCGCTCCAGATCGTCGTCGTGCAGTGTCTGACACGACACGGGGGAGGTCTCGGTCATGCCGTAGGCGATGGCCACCTCGGCCATGTGCATCTCGTTGATGCAGCGCTTCATCACCTCGATCGGGCAGACCGCGCCGGCCATGATCCCGGTCCGCAGGCTGGACAGGTCGCGGTCGGGGAAGCTCGGATGGTTCTGCATGGCGATGAACATGGTCGGCACCCCGTAGACGCCGGTACAACGTTCGGCCTCGATGGTTTCCAGGGTGATGCCGGGATCGAAGCCGGGTGCCGGGATCACCATGGTGACGCCGTGGGTGGTGCAGCCCAGGTTGCCCATCACCATGCCGAAGCAGTGGTAGAACGGCACCGGGATGCACAGCCGGTCACCGGGTTTCAGGTTGATACCCTCGGTGACGAAGTAGCCGTTGTTCAGGATGTTGCGATGTGACAGCGTCGCGCCCTTGGGGAACCCGGTGGTGCCCGAGGTGTATTGGATGTTGATCGGGTCGGTATTGGCGAGCGTCTGCTGCCGTTCCGCCAAGGCTTCCGGTGCCACCGCCGCGGCGCGCAGCGCGTCCCAGTCGTCGGTGCCCAGGAAGATCACCTCGGTCAACCCCGATGCGTCCGGCTTCACCTCTTCGACCATCGCGACATAGTCGCTGGTCTTGAAATCCGTTGCCGAGATCAGCATCCGAATACCGGACTGGTTGAGCACATAGGCCAGCTCATGGGTGCGGTAGGCGGGGTTGATGTTGACCAGGATCGCGCCGATCTTGGCGGTCGCGTACTGCACGATCGTCCACTCGGCCCGGTTGGGTGACCAGATGCCGACCCGGTCACCCTTGTTGATCCCGCGACCGATGAGACCCCGCGCCACCACGTTGATCTCGTCATCGAGCTCGCGGTAGGTCCACCGCTTGTTCTGCGCGACGTCGACGAGCGCCTCGATATCCGGGTGGGCCGCGACGGTGCGTTCGAAGTTGGCACCGATTGTGTCGCCCAGAATGGGCACATCGGTCGGGCCGGCGTCATAGCTGTCCATCGCCTAATCCACCAGATCCTCGTAACGGTGC
The DNA here is from genome assembly GCF_053345865.1 of Mycobacterium sp. C31M. NCBI lineage: Bacteria > Bacillati > Actinomycetota > Actinomycetes > Mycobacteriales > Mycobacteriaceae > Mycobacterium > Mycobacterium sp. C31M. The sequence continues at coordinate 137,179 of NZ_JBKFAX010000011.1, forward strand.
TCGGTGTCGATCGGGGTGCCCGACCCGTAGGCCTCATCCTCGCGCTTGCGCAGTTCGACCCGCCGGATCTTGCCCGAGATGGTCTTTGGCAGCTCGAAGAACTCGACGCGGCGCACCTTCAGATACGGCGCCAGATGATCACGGGCGTATTCCATGATCGCCCTGGCTGTTTCGGCGTCGGCGGCCCAACCCTGCGCCAGCGTGACGTACGCCTTCGGGATGGCCAACCGGGTGTCATGCGGTTGCGGGACAATGGCGGCCTCGACGACGGCCGGGTGCTCGATGAGCACACTCTCCAGTTCGAACGGGGACACCTTGTAGTCACTGGATTTGAACACGTCATCGGTGCGGCCGATGTAGGTGATGTAGCCGTCCACGTCGCGGCTGGCGACATCGCCGGTGTGGTAGTAACCGCCCGACATCACCGCGTCATTACGTTTCGGGTCACCGAGATAGCCGGTCATCAGGTTCAGCGGTCGGGTTCTCAGGTCCAGACAGATCTCCCCCTCGTCGGCGAGTTCCCCGGTCAGCGGATCCACCAGTACCACCGGCACACCGGGCATCGGCCGGCCCATGGAGCCCGCCTTGACCGGCTGGCCAGGGGTGTTGCCCACCTGCAGGGTGGTCTCGGTCTGCCCGAACCCGTCCCGAATGGTCAGCCCCCAGGCCCGCTCCACCGCGGAGATGACCTCCGGGTTCAACGGCTCACCGGCGCCCAGGATCTCGCGCAGCCCTTCAGGTTTGGCGCCGAGGTCGGCCTGGATCAGCATCCGCCACACCGTCGGCGGCGCACAGAACGTATTGACGCCGGCGCGCCGGATCTGGCCGAGCAGCGCGGTGGCGTCGAAACGGCTGTAGTTGTAGACGAAGATGGTCGCCTCGGCGATCCACGGGGCGAAGAAACAGCTCCATGCATGCTTGGCCCACCCCGGTGAGCTGATCGCCAAGTGCACATCGCCGGGCGTCACCCCGATCCAGGCCATCGTCGACATGTGCCCGACGGGGTAGGACACCTGGGAATGCTCCACGAGCTTGGGCTTGCTGGTGGTGCCGGAGGTGAAGTACACCAGCAGCGGGTCGTCGGTCGCGGTGACGGTCTCAAACGTCCCGGGTGCGACGTCGTAGGCGTCGGCGTAGCGGTGCCAGCCCGGTGTGTCACCGACCGAGATCCGGATGTACTCGCCCGGCACCTCTTCGAACTTGGGGGCGTCGGCGGCGTTGGCGATGACGAACCGGGCCCCGCCACGGCCGATCCGGTCGGCCAGGTCCGCCGACCCGAGTGCCCCGGTGGTCGGCATGACCACCGCCCCCAGCTTTGCGACGGCCAACATGGCCTCCCACAGTTCGACCTGGTTGCCGAGCATGACGAGAACCCGCTGGCCCTTCCGCACACCGAGACCTTTGAGCCAGGTCGCGACCCGGTCCGAGCGCTGCGCCATCTCCGCGAAGCTGACCTTGGTCTCACTGCCGTCCTGCTCGACGATCCACAGCGCGGTGCGATCGTTACCGGCCGCGATGACGTCGAACCAGTCGATCGCCCAGTTGAACGAGCCCTCGATATGCGGCCACTCGAAGCTGGCCTGCGCCTTGTCATAGTCGCTGATCACGGCCACCAGCTGGTCGCGGGCGGCACGGTAGCGATCGGTGTTGTTGCTCATGCAGACTAGGATCTACGTCACACTTACCCACCCGCTACCCCCGAAAGAGGGGACACCCGTGCAGGCACTGCTGCGGCCCCGCGACACCGATGTCGTTCGTGCCGAGCTGCGCCGGGTGGCCACCGAGGGCGGTGTGCCGGTGTTGTTCGGCGGTGAGGTGCACGGCGACGCGCTGCTGCTCACCGAGTTCGTCGGCACCCGGACGGCCGGGCTGCGCGGCCTGGTGGTGCGCTCGTCCTCGGGGTTGGGCGGGGCCAGCATGGTCGCCGGCCGACCGCTGGCGGTGTCGGACTACCGCAACGCGGCCTCCATCACCCACGACTACGACACCCCGGTGCTCACCGAGGGCATCCAGTCGGTGCTGGCCGTTCCCGTCGTGATCGACGGGGTGCCGCGGGCGATGCTCTACGGTGCCTACCGCTCCGGTGCGCCGTTCGGTGGACAGGCCGCGGACTTGATGGTGGGCTCGGCGCGGCGGCTGGCCACCGAGCTCCGCATCCGCGACGAGGTGGACCGCCGGCTGCGGTTGCGCGAGGCGCAGCTGACCGGCGGGGCGAACCCGGAGACGGTCCGCGAGGTATATGCCGGGCTGCGCACGCTGGCCGCCCGGTCCGACGCCGATACCGGCGCCGAACTGAACCGGCTGGCCGAACTGCTGGCCAAGCCCGAGGTCTCAGAGCTGCAGCTGACCCCGCGCGAGCTCGACGTGCTGGCCCAGATCGCGCTGGGTTGCACCAATGCCGAAGCTGCCGAGCGGCTTTCGCTCAGGCCGGAGACGGTAAAGAGCTATCTGCGCAGTGCCGCAACAAAACTGGGCACCCACAGCCGCCACGAAGCGGTGTCACGGGCCCGGCGGGCCGGCCTGCTGCCCTGAGTCCGGTGCCAACCGCGGCACCAGCCGGACGTAGATCACCATCCCGACCAGCTCGACCAACGTCTGTGTCACCACGATGACGGGCGTGATCGCATACGCCTCGGGCAGCTCCAACGCCAGCGGGAGCACCACCAACGAATTACGGGTCGCCCCGGAGAAGATCAGCGCCCGGGCCCGGCCGGCGTCCAGTCGCAGCAGCCGCGAAACAAGCACACCGACAAGACCCATCACCAGCAGGAACCCGGCGTAGATCGGCACCACCCGCAGCACCTGATCGGTCCGATCACTGATCCTCGGGAACTGACTGGCCACCACCACGAACAGCGTCGCGGCCATCAGCGGCACCATCGCCGCCGTCATCGCCGAGGTGATGGCCGCACCGCTGCGGTGCCGACCCGACAGCGCCTCGGTGGCCCAGGCCAACCCGAGAGGCAGCACGATCAGGATCAGAAACGCCTCCAGGAAGGGCCCGATCTCGGCGATGTCAGCCAGCTCGGCGCCGACGAACAGCCACAGGTACACCGGTAGCAGGGCCATCTGGGCCAGCATCAGCAGCGGCGCCGCGGCCAGCAGGCGTTGACTGTCCCCGCCCGCCAGACCGCTGAACACGATGACGTAGTCGATGCACGGGGTCAGCAGCGTGAGCAGCACGCCCAGCAGGACCGCCTGCGGTAGCGGCAGCAGCAATGTCAGCGCGGCCACCACCAGCGGCACGATGACGAAGTTGACGACGAGCACCGCGCCCAGGAACCGGCCGTCCCGGAAGGCCGCGGTGAGCTTGGTGAACGGCACCTGCAGAAACGTGGCGTACAACAGCGCACCCAGCACCGGGTAGATCGTGGCTTCCCAGATCGACCCGCCGGACGGCCACAGCAGCCCCACCCCGGCGCCGACGACGAGCGCGCCGAGATAGATGGCGATCTGGTGGTGTTCGAGTTTGTCAGTCAACGAGCTGGGCATGGTGCCTTTCACTCAGGAAGGTGCAGCCGGGATCGCAGGGTGTGGACCGGTCCGGCAGGTCGTCGAGCTGAGACAGCGCCGCCTGCAGGGAATCCGCGAACTCGCGCAGCGCGGCGATCCGGGCGGTGACATCGTCGAGCCGGCGGGCCATCATCGGTCGGATCCGGCCGCGCACATCGACTCAGGTTCGTCATAGATGCGGTAGCCGGCCGCGGTCCGCCCAGCCCGCAACAGCCCGGCGGATTCGTAATAGCGCAGCGTCGTCGCCGGCACACCACTGCGCGCGGCGAGCTGCGAGATCCGCATGTCGGTCATCCGGTGACCCTAAACCTTCGAGTCCACTCGAAGGTCAAGCCAGCGAGTCCACCCACGCCTGATGCAGCCCGGCGAACCGCCCGCCCGCGTCGATCAACGCATCCGGGGCGCCGTCCTCGATGACCTCGCCGTGTTCGAGCACCAGCACCCGGTCCGCGCTCAACACCGTCGAGAGCCGGTGCGCGATGACGATCGCGGTGCGCTCGGCCAGCACCGTGGTCATCGCCCGCTGCACCAGCCGCTCGCTCGGGATGTCCAGCGACGAGGTGGCCTCGTCCAGGATCAGCACCGCCGGGTCGGCCAGGAACGCCCGGGCGAACGCGATCAACTGGCGCTGCCCGGCCGACAGCCGTCCACCGCGTTTGGCCACATCGGTGTCGAACCCGTCGGGCAGCGCGGCGATGAACCGGTCAGCGCCCACCGCCGCCGCGGCCGCGTGCACCTCGGCATCCGACGCCGAGGGCTTACCGAAGCGGATGTTGTCAGCGACGGTGCCCTCGAACATCACGTTCTCCTGCGTCACCATCACCACGTAGTGGCGCAGCTCGGTCTGAGCCACCTCGCGCAGATCGGTACCGTCCAGCGTCACCGTCCCGGCGACCGGGTCGTAGAACCGGGCCACCAGCTTGGCGATGGTCGTCTTACCGGCACCGGTGGTGCCGACCAGCGCCACCGTCTGGCCGGCCGGAATGTCCAGGGTCAGCCCGGGCAGCACCGGCCGGTCCGGCACATAGGAGAACCGGACGTCGTGAAAACCGATGGCGCCGTGCACCGTTCCCAACGGTGTGGGCTGTTCGGGGTCCTTGATCCCCGGCTCCTCGGCAAGCACACCGGCGATCTTCTCCAGCGCGGCCGATGCGGACTGGAAGGTGTTGAAGAACTGCGAGATCTCCTGCATCGGTTCGAAGAAGATGCGCAGGTACAGCAGGAACGCGGTCAGCGTGCCGAGCGTCATCTGGTCCTGGAGCACCAGGTAACCGCCGTATAGCAGCACCACTCCGGTGGCGATATTGCCGACCAGGCGCACCGCCGGCATGAAGATCGCCAGCAGTTTGAAGGCCCGCTCGTTGATGTTCTTGTAGCGGTCGGCGACGTCCTCGAAGATCTCCTGGTTACGCGGTTCGCGCCGGTAGGCCTGCACGGCCTTGATCCCGGTCATGGTCTCGACGAACTGCACGATGACCAGTGCCGCCGCCTCGCGCACCTTCAGATACGTCTTCGACGATTCGGTACGGAACCACCAGACCAGCGCGACCAGCACCGGGAACACACACAGCACCGTCAGCCCGAGGCGCCAGTCGAGCACCACCAGCAGCACGGCGGTGCCGAACATCGTCAGCACGGCGGTGATCAGCCCGTCGAACCCGGTGGCCAGCATGTCCTGGATGGCGTCGACATCGTTGGTGGACCGGGCCACCACCCGACCCGAGGTGTAACGGTCGTGGAAGGCGACATCGAGGCGCTGGAAATGCCGGAACAGCCTGCGGCGCAACTCCATCAGCACCTGCTGGCCGATCCGGCCGGCCCGGCGCAGGAAGTACATCCGGCTGGTCGCCTGCAGCGCCACCACCGCGCACAGCGCGGTCAGGACGGTGATCAGCGCCCCGGCACCGGCACCGTCGACGATGGGCGGGATGCCGTGGTCGATACCGCGTTGCACCAGCAGCGGCACCGACAGTCGGGCGGCATTCTCGATGACCACGATGACCGCGAGCACCGCGATGGCGCGCTTGTACGGGCGCAGCAGCGAGCCGAGCAGTGACCGCGCCTCGCGCCGGCGCGAGATCGACTCGTCGATGGGCAGGTTCTCGTCATCGGCGGCGACCGCCTGACCCCGCCAGTCGGTGTTGCCCTCAGGTTTACTCATTGTTCGGCCCCCACGAAGTCCTCGTCGGCGGCCAGCAGGTACCGATACTCCGGCACCTCGGCGAGCATGTCGGTGTGGGTGCCCACGTGGGTTATGGTCCCGTTCTCCAGCAGCGCGACCCGGTCGGCGAGCAGCACCGTGGAGGCACGGTGGGCCACCACGACACCGGTGACATCGCGCAGTACCCGGCCCAACGCCTCGGTGACCTCGGCTTCGGTATGCACGTCCAGCGCCGAGAGGGTGTCGTCGAGCACCAGGATGCGCGGCGCGGCGATGATGGCGCGGGCCAGCGAAAGTCGTTGCCGCTGACCACCGGACAGGCTCATCCCCTGCTCGCCGATCCGGGTGTCCAGGCCGAACGGCAGGTCGTAGACAAAATCCGCCGCCGCGACACCGATGGCCTCGGACAGCCGCTCGCTGGACGCATCGGGCGCACCGAGCCGCAGGTTCTCGGCCACAGACATGGAGAACAGCGTCGGATCCTCGAAGGCGGTCGCCACGGCCTGGCGCAGCGCGGGCAGCGACAGCTCGCGGATATCGGTGCCGTCGAGCAGGATCGCGCCCTCGGTGACATCGTGCAGGCGGGAAAGCAGCGCGGCCAGCACCGACTTGCCCGAACCCGTCGCACCGACCAGCGCGACCGTCTCACCCGGTTCGACCGTCAGGTTCACATGGCGCAAAGCCCAATTGTTCGGCTCGCCGGACGGCGCCAATCCGCCGCTGTCCGGGAATCGGAACCCGACGTCGACGAGTTCCAGCCGCCCGCCATGGGGCGGTTCGGCAACCGGCCCGTCGATGATCGGGCGGTCGGCGTCGAAGATCTCGGCGACCCGGTTGGCCGCCGTCATCGACTCCTGGGTCATCGACAACAAAAAGCCCAGCGAGGCGATCGGCCACACCAGCGACAGCATCATCGTGATGAATGCGACCAGGGTGCCCATGGTGACCAGGTCGTTGCCCGCGGCGTAGGCGCCGACACCCAGCACGATGATCAACGTGACGTTGGGGATGACCTCCAGCAGCGTCCAGAACTTCGCCGACACCCCGACCTTGCGGATCTCGGTGTCATACAGCCCGGTGACCCGCTCGTCGAACTTCGCGTAGGAGTAGTCCTCACGCCCGAAGGCCTTGATGACGCGCATACCGAGCGCGGATTCCTCGACATGGGTGGCGACATTGCCCGCCTGGTCCTGGGACTGCCGCGACAGCCGGGTGAACTGCCGCTGGAAGTGCAGCACCGTCGCGGTGATCGGGATGATCGACACGACCACGACGACACCCAGCGGCCAGTACATCGACAGCAGCAGCGCAGTCACCACGATGATCTGCACGACGTTGAGCATCAGGAACAGCAGCCCGAAGGACAGGAACTGCCGGATGGCACTCAAGTCGTTCATGACACGGCTGAGCAGCTGACCGGACTGCCAGTTTCCGTGGAAGGACATCGGCAGGATCTGCAGCCGGGCGTAGAGGTCCTTACGGATATCGGCCTCGACGCCCATGGTGGCGCGCGCCACCAGCCAGCGCCGGATGAACCACAACACGGCCTCGGCGACCAGCAGCGACATGGCCGCCAACCCCAGCGTCCACAGACCCGAGACGTTGCGGTCGGTGATGGGGCCGTCGATGACAGCCTTGGTGAGCAGCGGGATCGACACCGTGGCGCCCAGGCTCGCGAACGCCGCCACGACCATCGCGATCCAGCGCATCCGGTACGGCTTGAGATACGGCAGCAGCCGCAGAATGTCAGATGACGACCTGATCCGACGCGGAGGTGGGGCGATCGCCGGTTCCGATCTGAATCCCTGCATGCGCAACCACCTCCTCCCCCAACCCATCTTCGGTTCTAACGCATGGCACCGACAACTGGTTTAACCGGCGCCACGCCACCGTAAAACCTCAACAATGATTCAGGTCAACTCGATTCCCGGCCGGTCACCGGTCGTTGCGATGGACCGGGCATCCTCCATGGAGTTGAGCACGATGCCGATGGACGGGTTGAAGATCAGGAAGCTGGCCAGCACGGCGTAGGAGACGAAGAACACCATCGTCCACGGCGAGATCTCCATGCCCATCGCGGTGTTGTCCGGCAGATTCTCCAGCGTCAGCATCAGGAACATCGTCAGCATCGCGACCCCGGTGTTCCCGTAGATGTAGATCAGCAGCAGTGTGCCCATCGCCGGCGAGGTGACCACCACCAGGAAATCGAAGATGTTCCAGCCGTCGCGCACGAACACCCGAAGATTCCAGCCACACGCGGTGATCCGGATCAGCAGCTCCACGACGTAGATGCCGATGACGACGTTGTTCAGGGTGCCGAACAGACCGTGATGCGCGCTCGACAGCGATGCGAAAGTCATCATCACGATGCCGAAGACCGGGTTGGCGACCAGCGCCTTGGCCCTTGCCACCAGGGCCGGAGTCGAATTCCCCGTATGTATCCAGCACGCTCGGATGACTCCGCAGCGCCGACTGCCCGGCCTCCCCCAGCCGTGGACCACGATCAGGCAGTATTGGCGGCATGGAAAGTGGTGCCTCGACCTCGCCTCGGGTCCTCGTCGTCGACGACGACCCCGACGTACTCGCATCGCTGGAACGCGGGCTGCGACTGTCTGGGTTCGAGGTGTCCACCGCCGTCGACGGGGCCGAGGCCCTGCGCAGCGCTACCGAGACCCGCCCGGACGCGATCGTCCTGGACATCAACATGCCGGTGCTCGACGGAGTGAGCGTCGTGACCGCGCTCCGCGCGATGGACAACGATGTCCCGGTCTGCGTGCTGTCGGCTCGCACCAGCGTCGACGACCGGGTCGCCGGTCTGGAGGCCGGCGCCGACGACTACCTGGTCAAGCCTTTCGTGCTGCAGGAGCTGGTAGCCCGGGTCAAGGCGCTGCTGCGCCGCCGCGGGTCGACGGCCACGTTCTCCTCGGAGACCATCCAGGTCGGCCCGCTGGAGGTCGACATCCCCGGCCGGCGTGCCCGCGTCAACGGCACCGACGTGGATCTGACCAAGCGCGAGTTCGATCTGCTCGCGGTGCTCGCCGAGCACAAGACGGCGGTGCTGTCCCGGGCCCAGCTGCTGGAGCTGGTGTGGGGTTATGACTTCGCCGCCGATACCAACGTCGTCGACGTGTTCATCGGCTATCTGCGCCGCAAGCTGGAGGCCGGTGGCGCGCCCCGACTGCTGCACACCGTGCGTGGCGTGGGCTTCGTGCTGCGGACCCAGTAGCCGCACGTGGATCTCAACGATCGGCTGTACCGGGCGCTGGGCCTGCCCAAGCGCATCCTGTCGCTGCGCACCATCGTCGTCGTGGCCGCGCTCGGGGTGGTCGCCGTGGTGGTCGTCATCGGCACCTGGGTGTGGATCGGCATCACCAACGAGCAGTACAGCCAGCTGGACCGCCGGCTCGACTCGATCAGCGGCCTCGGCGATGTCAGCACCCTGCTCTCCGACGCCATGCGCAACGACGAGGATGCACCGGTGCTCGATCCGGATCTGGTGCGCACCGCACGTTTCGGTGGCACCACGGTGTCGGTCCCGGCCGATGTCGTGCTGCCCGAGTTCCCGGTCGGTTTCGAGACCACCACCATCAACGGTGTCGAGTACCGGGTCCGCACCTTCACCGCCGGGCAGGCCTCGATCGCGCTGGGTTCCACACTCACCGATACCGAACGCCAGATCGACAATCAACATCGCCGGGTGCTGCTGATCTGCGGCGGTGTCATCGGCGGCACCCTGGTTGTCGGCTGGATCATCTCCGCGGTGATGATCACCCCGTTCCGCCGGCTGGCCCAGCAGGCCCGCGCCATCAACGCCCAGTCCAACCCGGACGAGGTGAACGTGCGTGGTGTCTGGGAGGCCAGCGAGATCGGCGAGGCCGTCGAGGGCATGCTGGCCCGCATCGGCGACGAGCAGCAACGCACCAAGGCGGCGCTGGAATCGGCCCGCGATTTCGCTGCGGTGGCCTCCCATGAGCTGCGCACCCCGCTGACCGCGATGCGGACCAATCTGGAGGTGCTGGCCACCCTGGACATGCCCGAGGAGCAGCGCACCGAGGTCCTCGGCGATGTCATCCGCACGCAGTCCCGGATCGAGGCCACCCTCTCGGCGCTGGAGCGCCTGGCCCAGGGGCAGCTGTCGACCTCCGATGACCATGCGCCCGTCGACCTCACCGATCTGTTGGACCGGGCCGCCCATGACGCCATGCGGGTCTACCCGGAGCTGGATGTCTCGCTGGTGCCGGCACCGTCGGTGCTGATCCTCGGCTTGGCCGCCGGCCTGCGACTCGCGGTCGACAATGCGATCGCCAACGCCGTCAAACACGGGGACGCCAGCCGGGTCCAGTTGTCGGCGGTCAGCTCGCGAGAGGGTGTCGAGATCGCGGTCGACGATGACGGCTGCGGCATCCCGGAGGAGGAGCGCACCAAGGTGTTCGAGCGGTTCTCCCGCGGCTCGACAGCGGGCACCTCGGGTTCCGGCCTGGGCCTGGCCCTGGTGGCGCAGCAGGCCGAACTGCACGGTGGCACCGCCTCTTTGGAGGAGAGCCCACTGGGCGGCACCCGGCTGTTGTTACGGCTGCCCGGCCCGCACTAGGGGGCTCGGCGCACGGTGAGGACGACCGTGCACACGATGCCCAGCAGGAACGCCAGGAGCAGCAACCAGATGTTCACTGTCGCTCCGTCTTCTCACCCGACCGCGCCGGGATCAGCAGGACCGTCGCACCCCACGCCACCGCCGACCCGAGGACGAAGGCGAGCAGGTAGCCGAACCACTGCATGATGAAATCCACGTACACCTCAGCTCACGGTGATCTCGATGATGGCGACCCCGCCGCCCTGGGCGGTCACCCGATCGGCCGCGACACCGTTGGAGATCAGGGCGTCGGCAACCGCATTCGCACCGGTGACACTGGCACCGGTGATTTGCACCCGCGCCTGCGGGCAGGCGTTCAGCTCGCCGGCGATCTCCGCGACCAACGGACCCGCCCCGACCGCGACCGTCGCACCACCGGTGTCGAACTCGATCGGTACCCGTAGCAGTTCGGTGACATCCCGCTGCAGCGTCGCGCATTCACCGGTCAGCGCCGACGGCGCCGCCGGATTCGCCGACAGCACGGCAATATCGTTCAACACGTTCAGATCCGGCCACGCCGAACGCACCGCCTGCTCCAACCGGATGCTCGCCTCCTCCGAGGTTGCGGTGCCGAACAGCGTCACGGTGTCACCCTCGATGCTGAACCCGAAGTCGGACAACGCCTCCCCCGCCTCCAGCACACCGTCCAAGCCGGTCAGATCGGCCGCGGTGACCCCGGCGATCGGGGTCAGCTGGGCGAGCACCGTCGTCCCGGGCAGTAGCGTCCGGGTCCGGTCCAGAGCAAACGCCACCGAGGCCGGATCGGGCAACTGACCGGACAGGATGACGTCATTACCCTTGCGTCGCAACGAGAACGGCGCCAAGTTCGCGTCGGGTACGGTATCCGCGCCGCTTGTCGTGACGGAGCTGCTGATCGGCGGCAGAGCCTGCTCGGCATCGTCCGACGCTCCACCGAACCAACCGACCAGGGCGATCAGCAGCGGCACCGCGAGCAGCGCCGCCAGCCAGCCGGCACCAGGCGGGCGCCGGTACAGGCGCGCCGCCGGAGCCGACGTCGAGGTGCTCAGCGGGCGCCGAGCAGATCGATGACGAAGATGAGTGTCTTGCCGGACAGCCGGTGTCCGCCACCGGCCGGGCCGTAGGCCTGCTCGGGCGGGATGGTGAGCTTGCGCCGGCCGCCTACCTTCATGCCCGGGATACCGTCCTGCCAGCCCTGGATCAGGCCGCGCAGCGGGAACTCGATGGACTCACCGCGATTCCACGAGCTGTCGAACTCCTCACCGGTGTCGTATTCGACGCCGACGTAGTGCACCTCGACGACGCCGCCCGGCACCGCCTCGGCACCGTCACCGACGGTGATGTCCTCGATGGCCAGCTCGGTCGGTGCCGGGCCGTCCGGAAATTCAATCTCAGGTTTCGTTGCCACGGTTTCTCACCGTAGTCGGGCAGACTGCATTTGTGGCTCCGGACATGAAGACGGACACGGATCTGGACATCGTCATCGTCGGCGGTGGGCACAACGGCTTGGTCGCGGCCGGATATCTGGCCCGGGCGGGTCGACGGGTCCGCCTGTTGGAACGACTCGACCACGTCGGCGGCGCGGCGGTATCGGCACACTGTTTCGACGGGGTCGACGCCCGGTTGTCGCGATACTCCTATCTGGTCAGCCTGCTGCCACGGCACGTCATCGACGATCTGGGGGCCCGGTTCCGGCTGGCCCGACGCCGCTATTCGTCCTACACCCCCGACCCAGCCACCGGGGGTGCCACCGGCCTGCTGATCGGGCCGCAGAACACATTCGGCGCCGTCGGGGCGGCCGCCGACGAGGCCGGTTTCGCCGAGTTCTACCGGCGCGCAAGGCTGGTCACCGGGGCGCTGTGGCCGACCCTGCTGTCACCGCTGATGACCCGCTCGGCGGCCCGGGACCGGGTGCTGGCCTCCGGTGATCCCACCGCCGGCGCGGCCTGGCATGCCCTCGTCGAACAACCCATCGGACGGTCCATCGGCGCAGCGGTGCACAACGACCTGGTTCGCGGCGTCATGGCCACCGACGCGCTGATCGGCACCTTCGCCGCCACCGATGATCCGTCGCTGATGCAGAACATCTGCTTCCTGTATCACCTGCTGGGCGGCGGCACCGGCGACTGGGATGTGCCGGTCGGCGGAATGGGCGCGGTGACGGGCGCTTTGAGCGCGGCCGCATGCGGGTACGGCGCCGAGATCGTGACCGGTGCCGAGGTCTATGCGATCAACCCGGACGGTGAGGTGCGCTACCGCACCGCCGATGCCGAACACACCGTGCGCGGCCGCCACGTGCTGGCCGGCGTCACACCGGCAGTCCTGGCCCGCCTGCTGGGTGAACCGGAACCCGCCGTCGCACCCGGCGCCCAGATCAAGGTCAACCTGATGCTGAAGCGTTTACCGCGACTGCGGGACAACTCGATCACCCCCGAGCAGGCGTTCGGTGGCACCTTCCACATCAACGAGACCCTCCAGCAGCTCGACACCGCCTATGCCGCAGCGGTTTCCGGGACCATCCCGGAGCCGCTGCCGTGCGAGATCTACTGCCATTCACTGACCGACCCGAGCATCCTGTCCGAACCGTTACGACAGGCCGGCGCCCACACCCTGACGGTCTTCGGGCTTCACACCCCGCACCGTCTACTCGCCGGCCTGGATCCGGACACCGCCCGGCTGCGACTGGCCGCCGCAGCCCTGCATTCGCTGAACTCCGTGCTGGCCGAACCGATTCAGGATGTGGTGATGTCGGACCGGCACGGCCGGCCATGTGTGGAGGCCAAGACGACCACCGACCTGGAGGACGCGTTGGGCATGACGGCCGGCAACATCTTCCACGGCGCGCTGGGCTGGCCGTTCGCCGGGGACGACGAGGAACTGGACACTCCGGCGCGGCGCTGGGGGGTGGCCACCGATCACGAGGCGATCCTGCTTTGCGGGTCGGGAAGTCGTCGCGGTGGCGCGGTGTCCGGCATCGGCGGCCACAATGCGGCGATGGCGGTACTGGAAAGCTAACCCGCGCGCATCTTCAGCAGGATCGCCTGCAGCGCAGCCAGATCCGCATCGTCGAGGTTGCGCAGCGGGAAGGGCGCGGGATCGGCGACGGCGTCGATGACGGCCAGCAGTTCACGTCCGGCTTCGGTGAGCGTGACGATCTTGCAGCGCCGGTTGGCCGGGTCGGTCTCGCGCACCACCAGCCCGCGTTCGGCCAGATCGTTGACCGCGACCGTGGCCGCGGGCGCATCGATGGTGGCGGCCTCGGCGATCTGTTTGACCGACAGCGGTTGCCGGTCCAGCCGACTGAGGATACGAATGCGACTGAACGGCAGACCCGTACGCTCCACCACGGCGCGCTTCCAGCTGTCGTGATTGTTGATGACCAGTGACGCCATCAGCCGCCAGACCTCGTCGGCGGGCCGACCATCAGACCCCGTGGCCGGGTGCTCAGACATCGGCACGCTCCCTCGGCGCTTCGATCAACGGGGCGAGTCGACGCGCGGATTCCATCGCCTGCGGCGTTGTCGAACGCACCCCGAGCACCACGATCACCACACCGAGCACCGCGCAGGTCAGCCACAGCGGCCGGGCCGACGCGGCGAAGTCCGCAGTGTCTGCCAGCGCCGCACCGGCCACCGAACCACACAGCGCCACACCGATACTCACGCCGATCTGGCGACTGGTGCTGGTCACCGCCGAGGCGGCACCAGCCCGGTCCAGCGGCATCCCACTGACCGCGGCGTTGGTGATGGGGGCGTTGACCATCGAGAATCCGATACCGAACAGCCCGAACACCAACAGCAGCGCCCACACCGGCGCGTTCTCCGGCAGCAGCGCGAGCATCGTCGAGGCGATCGTGATCATGATGCCGGCGCTGAGTAGTGAGGGACGGGCTCCGTAGCGACCCACCAGCCGCCCGGACAGCGGTGAGAACACCAGCGCCCCGACCGCGATCGGCAGATAGATCAGCCCAGTCTGCATGGCCGAAAAGCCGCGTGCACCTTGTAGATACACCGACATCATGAACAGCAGCGCACCCCACGAGGCGAATGCGCAGATGGCGATCACGGTGGACGAGGCGAACGGCACACTACGGAAGAAGCGCAGGTCGATGAACGGGTCGGTGCGGCGCGATTCGTAGCGCAGGAACGCGACGAAGGCCACCACGGCGGCGATCCCGACGGCGATGACCCGCGGTTCGTCCCAGCCCAGTGCGGGGCCCTCGATCAGGGTGAACACCGCCCCGAACAGGAACAGCACCGCCAACAGCTGACCGACCGGATCGACATTGCGCATGGTGGCCGACCGCGTCTCGGGCACGAACACCGCGGTGAGGATGATGGCGGCCAGACAGATCGGCAGATTGATCCAGAACACCGCCCGCCAACTGATCGAGTGGATCAACAGGCCACCGACCGTCGGACCCAGCGCCATCGAGATACCGACCACCGCACCCCAGATGCCCAGGGCACGGGCACGTTCGACGCGCTCGGTAAAGACCTGCGAGATGATGGACAGCGCCACCGGATTGAGCATCGAACCACCCACCCCCTGCAGGAAGCGGGCACCGATCAGGGCGTCGATACCGGGGGCCAGGCTGCACAGCAGCGATCCGAGGGCGAACACCGTCAGGCCGATCTGGAAGACCCGGCGCCGGCCGAACCGGTCCCCCATCGCGCCGGACAGCATCAGCAGCGAGGCAAGCACCAGGGTGTAGACATCGACAACCCATTGCAGCTGGGAGGCGGACGCGCCGAGGTCCTCGCGGATCGACGGGATCGCGACGTTGACGATGGTGGCGTCCATCGACACGATCAGCAGGCTCAGGCAGCACGACGCGAGAACGATCGCCTTGCGCCGCGGCGTGAGCGTACTGATAGTTGTATTCACACAACTATTGTGGAACTACAACTGTTGCTGGGGCAAGCCCCACCCGGAGGTGAGGTTGGGCACAGCGTGGGGTCAGCGGCCGCCGAGGTCGGTGTAGTCGCGCTCGGTGTAGCCGGTGTAGATCTGGCGCGGGCGGCCGATCTTGCCGGGCTCGGAATGCATCTCCCGCCAGTGCGCGATCCAGCCGGGCAGCCGGCCGAGCGCGAACAGCACGGTGAACATGCGGGTCGGGAAGCCCATCGCCCGGTAGATCACGCCGGTGTAGTAGTCGACGTTCGGGTAGAGCTTGCGCTCGACGAAGAACTCGTCGGTGAGCGCGATCTCCTCGAGCTCCTTGGCGATGCCCAGCAGCGGATCGTCGACCCCGAGCTTGCCCAGGATCTTGTCGGCCTGCTCCTTGACGATGCGGGCGCGCGGGTCGTAATTCTTGTAGACGCGGTGCCCGAAGCCCATCAGCTTCACACCGTCCTCGCGGTTCTTGACCTTCTTGACGAAGGTCTGGACATCGTCGCCGCCGTCGTGGATCTTGGTGAGCATCTCCAGCACGGCCTGGTTGGCGCCACCGTGCAGCGGGCCCCACAGCGCGTTGATACCGCCGGAGATCGAGGTGAACAGGTTGGCCTGCGAGGAGCCGACCAGGCGCACCGTCGAGGTCGAGCAGTTCTGCTCGTGATCGGCGTGCAGGATCAGCAGCATGTCCAACGCGCGAACGATTTCGGGATCTACCTCATACGGCTCGGCCGGGAAGCCGAACGTCATCCGCAGGAAGTTCTCGACCAGCGTCAGCGAGTTGTCCGGGTATAGGAACGGCTGCCCCTCGGACTTCTTGTACGCGTAGGCGGCGATGGTCGGCAGCTTGGCCAGCAGCCGGATGGTGGACAGCTCGACCTGCTTGTTGTCCAGCGGGTCCAGCGAGTCCTGGTAGTAGGCGCTCAGCGCGTTGACCGCGGAGCTCAGCACCGGCATCGGATGCGCGTTACGCGGGAAACCGTCGAAGAAGCGCTTGAGATCCTCGTGCAGCAGGGTGTGCCGCTGGATCTGGTTGGTGAACTTCTCCAGCTGCTCGGTGGTCGGCAGCTCACCGTAGATCAGCAGGTAGCTGACCTCGATGAACGTCGACTTCTCGGCCAGCTGCTCGATCGGGTAGCCCCGGTAGCGCAGGATGCCGGCGTCACCGTCGATATAGGTGATCGCGCTCTTGGTCGACGAGGTATTGACGAACCCGCCGTCGAACGTGGTGTATCCCGTCTTGGCGAGCAGCGGCCCCAGCGCAATGCCGTCGGAACCCTCCGTGGCCTTGACGATGTTGAGGTCGATCTGACCACCCGGATATGACAGGGTCGCTGTCTCGTCAGGGCTGGAGTTTTCGGCCACTGGAACCCCTTCTGCGATGTGGGCTGCGCGTCTTTACTGGACGGTAGTCGCTTACGTTACGTCGCGCTTGCGGGGGGTTCGACGCCGGGTGCACCCTCCCCCGGGACGGCCGATGTCCACGGTCGCCAGGTACGGACCAGCAGGTCATAAGCCGCCTGGATGCGCGAGGAGACGATCTCCGGCTCGATCGGTGGGAATCCCGGAGTGCCCAGACCCCGGCAAGCTGTGTTCATCACCACAGTCCAGGTCTCCAGGACCAGGTACACCGCGTCGTGATCAGTGGACAAGCCCATCCGCCGGGCGACGGCCAGCACCGTCGGGAACCGATCCTGCTGCTCACGGAACGGAATGTTGGTCACACCGAAGCTCGCCGAGGAGTTGACGATCTGGATCAGCGCGGCCATCCGGCGGAAGATATCGGTCTGCTCCCCGCCGGGACCCGGCCGCAGCGCGATCAGATGGGCGCGCAGCATCGCCTCGTACTCAGTGATGTCGCGGGGCAGCACATCCATCGCGGCCGCGACATAGGCCGCCGTCTCCTCGACGATCGCGATGACCACCGCGTCCTTGGTCGGGAAGTAGCGGCTGAAGGTGCGCGGGGAGACATCGGCGGCGGCCGCGATCTGCTCGACGGTGGTGTTGTCGTACCCCTGTCGCTGGCACAGCTCGGCCGCGGTGGAGATCAGGGTCGCGCGGGTCCGCAGCTTCTTGCGCTCCCGCAGCCCCTCGGGCTGCTCAGACATTCGCGATGACCGCGGCGCCTGCGATCGGTTCGACTTCGGTCAGTACCACCGGAGCCGGGTCGGTCCGGAACAACTCGCCGGCAAATCCGGCGACCTGTTCGCAGGCCTGGTTGAGCCGTTCGACCATCACCAACGGACCCAGCTTGACGCCGTCGGAGTCCGCCACCAGATCGCCGCAGGCGGCAATGATGATGGCGGAGAACAGCGAAACGCCGAGCAACATCCGGCGATCATCCTTCGGCACACCCATCTGTTCGGACAGCACCGCGATGACGCTGTCGTCCTTGAATTCGAATGCGCCCTGCCGCAACGCATCTGCGCCGTTGATGATGCGCAGGATCAACACGATCCGCTCACTGGTCAGCCGGCCCGCCCCACCTTCGGCGGTCCGGGTGAGCACCGCCACATGGGCGGCGCGCAAAGCTTCGACCGGACCGACCATGCGCGGGAGCCGACGCAGTTCGGCCGCGATCTCCTCGGACAGCTCCTCGAGCAGGGTGAGGAACACCGCCTCCTTGGTCGCGAAGTAGCGGCTGTAGGTGCGCGGTGAGACCTCGGCCGCAGCGGCGATCTGGTCGACAGTTGTCAACTCGTAACCCTGGCGCAGGCACAGCTCGAGCGCGGCGTCGATCAGCGTCGCCCGGGTCCGCTGTTTCTTGCGCTCGCGCAAACCGAGATCGGTTTCTCTGTTCGCCGCCGCCACGTCTGGCATATTAACCCGAGCACCTATGAGTACATGGGATGTTCCGGATCGCTTCGATGCCGACTAGGGCTGCAAGCGCTCGACGCGGGCACCGGAGTCGGTGACCCGAATCCTGTTATGCACCCGGTTCTCCCGGCCCTGCCAGAACTCCACCACCTCGGGCGCAATCAGGTAGCCGCCCCAGTTCGGTGGTACCGGAACCGTTTCGGAGTCCGCGAAACGCACGGTGACATCGGCCAGCTGATCGAGCAGGACAGCGCGTGAGGCGATCGGTCGGGATTGCTGCGAGGCCCAAGCGCCCAGCTGCGATCCGCGCGGACGTTTGGACCAGTAGTCGGCGGTAGCGGCGGCCGAGACCTTGGACACCGGACCGCGGATGTGGATCTGACGGCCCAGGGCATACCACGGAAAAGTTGCTGAGGCATACGGCTGTATTGCCAACTGCTCGCCCTTGGCCGAGTCGTAGTTGGTGTAGAACGTGATGCCCTCCGGGCCGGCGGTCTTGCACAGCACGGTTCGGGTGACCGGCCGGTGCTGGGCGTCGACCGTGCCCACCACCATCGCGTTGGGTTCGGACAGCCCGGCGGCCCACGCCTCGGCCAGCCACCGGTCGAACAAGGCAGGCCAACCGTCGGCCAGCCAGTCGGCGTCGAGGTCCGCGCTGCCGTCCTTCTCCACCGATCCGTATTCCGCGCGCATCCGGGCGAGCTCATCGGGTTCCATCGGCAAAACGGTACGCCCGCGCAGATGGTGCGAGAATCTGCCTATGACAGAGCGGTCAGCGGTTCCGGCGGATTTTGTGCCCGGACTCGAGGGAGTCATCGCGTTCACCACCGAGATCGCCGAGCCCGACAAGGACGGTGGCTCGCTGCGGTATCGCGGGGTCGACATCGAAGACCTCGTCACCCGACAGGTCACCTTCGGCGATGTGTGGGGGCTGCTGGTCGACGGCGATTTCACACGCGGCCTGCCGCCCGCCGAACCGTTCCCGCTGCCCATCCACTCCGGCGACGTCCGCGTCGACGTGCAGGCCGGGCTGGCCATGCTGGCACCCATCTGGGGCTACCGCCCGATGCTCGATATCGACGATGACACGGCCCGGGAGCAACTGGCGCGCGCGTCTGCGATGGCCCTGTCCTATGTGGCCCAGTCCGCCCGCGGCATCTACCAGCCGGCGGTACCGCAGCGATCCATCGACGAATGCCCTACCGTCACTGCACGTTTCATGACCCGCTGGCAGGGCGACCCGGACCCACGCCATATCGAGGCCATCGATGCCTACTGGGTGACTGCAGCCGAGCACGGGATGAACGCGTCGACGTTCACTGCCCGCGTCATCGCCTCGACCGGGGCCGACGTCGCCGCGGCGCTGTCCGGCGCGGTAGGCGCGATGAGCGGGCCGCTGCACGGCGGGGCACCGGCCCGGGTGCTGCCGATGATCGACGAAGCCGAACGCACCGGGGACGCCCGGGCGGTGGTTCGCGCCATCCTGGACCGCGGCGACAAGCTGATGGGATTCGGGCACCGGGTGTACCGGGCCGAGGATCCGCGCGCCCGGGTGTTGCGGGCCACCGCACAGCGACTGCAGGCGCCGCGGTTCGAGGTGGCGGCGGCCTTCGAGCAGGCCGCGCTGGCGGAGCTGCGGGAGCGACGCCCCGACCGCGCCATCGAGACCAACGTGGAGTTCTGGGCCGCGGTCATGCTCGACTTCGCGCAGGTGCCGGCGAAGATGATGCCCGCCATGTTCACCTGCGGCCGCTCGGCGGGCTGGTGCGCACACATCCTGGAGCAGAAGCGCCTCGGCAAGCTGGTGCGGCCGTCGGCGCTCTATATCGGGCCGGACCCGCGCCCGCTGCATGCGGTCGCCGGCTGGGATCGGATCAGCCGACCGTGAGCGCTTCGGTGTTCGCTTCGACGGCGGGGTCTTTCGAGGATCTCGTGGTATCGCTGCGGGACGCGGACTGGGCCGGGCCCGGGCTGGGTGACTGGGATCTGCGCGCGCTGGTCGGGCACACCTCACGGTCATTGGTCACCGTCATCGACTATCTGAAACAGCCCGCACCCGGCGGTGACGCGGTGGACGCCGCCGACTATTACGTGGCCATCCGCGAGTTCAGCGCCACCGCCGGTGCCGAGGCCATCGTCGAACGTGGCAGACAGGCCGGCCGCGATCTGGGTTCCGACCCGGCGACCGCCGTCGGCGCACTGGTCCGCACCGCGCGCTCGGCCGTCGAGCAGGCCGGCGACCCGGCGCTGACGGTCATCGGTGGGATCGGTATCCGGTTGTCGGAGTATCTGCAGACCCGGATCTTCGAGCTGGTGGTGCACGGACTGGACATTGCCCGCGCCACCGGGGTGGCGTACACCCCGCCTGCCGATGCGCTGGAGGCGGCCACCGTGCTGGCTTCCCGGGTCGCGGCACGGTCGGGTCAGGGTGAGCAGCTACTACTGACGCTCACCGGGCGGGCGGCGCTGCCGGCCGGGTACTCGGTGGTCTGACGGCGCCAGGTCACCTGCGCCCAGATCGGTGCGGCGGCCACCATGGTGAACGGTGTTGCCGTCGGGAATTGTGGACTTTCCGAACGGACCTCGGTACCGCGAACAATGGTGGCGAGCGCCAGGGTGGCCTCCAGCATGGCGAAGTGGTCACCGATGCACGAGCGCGAGCCCGCCCCGAACGGCAGGTACTGCCAGCGGTTGATGGTCTTGGCAACTTCCGGACCGAACCTGTCCGGGTCGAAGATGAGCGGACGGTCCCACAGGTCCGGATCACGCTGTACCGCATAGATTCCGAACAGCAGCGTGGTGCCGGCCTCGACCCGGTGGCCGTCGACGATCATGTCCTGCAATGCGGTGCGCGAGGTCCCGGCGGCCGGCGGACACAGCCGCAGCGCCTCGCGGAGCACCTGCACGGTATAGCCCAGCCGGCCGACGTCGTCGGGGGTCGGTTCCCGATCTCCCAGGTCGGCCACCTCGTCGCGTACCCGCTCCTGGATCCGCGGATTGCGCCCCAGCTGCCACAGCGCATACGTCAGTGTGGTGGCGGTGGTGTCATGTCCGGCCGCGATGAAGACCAGCAGTTCGTCCCGGATCTCGTTATCGGTCAACGGCTTTCCGGTATCCGGATCGGTGGCCGCCAGCAGCGCCCGCACCAGCGGCGCGTCGAGCGTAGGGTCCCGCCGGCAGGCCTGCAGCACATCGTCGGCCAGCTCGTGCAGGATGACGCCGGCCGCCCGGGCTCGACCGCGGGCCGGGGTGGGCAGCCAGCGCGGGCTGCGGATCGGGGTGGAGGCCCGGTCGGCGATATAGGTCAGCACGACGCGCAGCGGCCGGTCGATGGCGTCGGCGCGGTCGTCCAGGTCGATCCCGAGCACCGAGCGGCCCAGTGCCCGCATGGTGAGCCGGCGGCATTCCACGTCCAGATCGATCCGCTGCCCCTCGACCCAGCCGTCGACCACCGATTGCGCGGCCTGCGCCATATGGCCGCCGAAACTGCCCACCTGCTTCTTGGTGAACACCGGCTGGACGGCCCGCCGACGCGGCAGCCATTCGTCGTGCATCAGGTCGAAGAGGTTGGCGCCCAGCACATGGCGCATCTCGCGGTGCACATCGGTCTTGTCGACCACCTCGGCGGACTGCCCCAGGATGTCGCGGCCGCCCTGCGGCGAGGTCGCCACCACCAACTCGGGCATCAGCCAGCGCGGCGCCAGTTTGAGCCGGGTCACCGGACCACCGGCGTCCCGGAGCTCCTCGAACCCGGTACTGAAAGTCCGCAGCGCCTTGATCTGCCGACGCAGGGACAGCGGATTGCGCGGTGCCAGGGGCGGTGACTCGGTCATGGTTCCAGCGTCACGCCCAAGGTGTCGGAGCCATAGCGTAGGTATCTACCTGTATTCGCGATGAGATTCCGGACCGAGCCCGGTCTACAGATCGTCCACTACCGCGAGAAGGAGCAATCATGGCCACTCCAGAAGTCACGCCCGCCGTCATCCCGCACCTCGTCGTCGGCGACGGCGCCGCCGCCATCGACTTCTACGTCAAAGCGTTCGGCGGTACCGAACTGGGCCGCATGCCGGGACCGGACGGCCGGTTGGTGCACGCCGCCGTGCAGATCAACGGATCGACCGTGATGCTGGCCGACGATTACCCCGAGTATTGCGACGGGCAGTCCGAGACCCCGCGGGGACTGGGCGGGACCCCGGTCACCATCCACCTCGTCGTCACCGATGTCGACGCCGCCTTCGCGCAGGCCGTCGACGCCGGCGCCGAGGTGGTGATGCCGCTCGGCGACATGTTCTGGGGTGACCGCTACGGTGTCGTACGGGACCCGTTCGGGCACAAGTGGTCTCTGGGCCAGCCGGTGCGCGAGGTCAGCGACGCGGAACTGCAGAAGGCTATGCAGGAGTTCCCGTGACACCCGGCAGGTAGAGCTCCAACAGGCCCGTCGGAAGGGCGTTGGCCCCGGTGATCTGGCTGATCGCCGAAATGCTGGCGGGCTTGGGTGTGCGCTCGAGTTCCGGTGTGCTCGGGTCGGATCCGTACAACCCGAACTGCAGGTGATAGCCGTCGGCCCATTCCAGGTTGTCGACGAACGACCAGTAGGTGTAACCACGGATATCGGTGCCGTGGGCCACCAGGTCCTGCACGACCGCGATGTGGTTGACGATATAGCCGGGCCGCTTGGTGTCCTCATCGTCGGCGACACCGTTCTCGGTGATCCACAGCGGCTTTCCGTAGGAGGCCGCGACCTCGAGGACCTCCCGGAAGCCACCCGGATCGATCGGCTGATTGAAATCGCTGCAGGTCTGCTCGGCGGCCTCGCAGCGGAACGGGATGCCCTGCAGGAAGTTGAATCCCGGCAGCGGTGCGAACCCGAAGCCGCCCATCGGCTGTGTGCCGTAATACTGCACGCCCATGAAGTCGACCTTGTCGGCGAAGCCGGGGCGGATCTCGTCGGCGGTCTTGCGGCCGTCGAAGTTCAGGTCCACCCAGCCGTCGATGACGGCGTTGGGGAACCATTCGTTGAACACCCGGTTCCAGGCGTCGGCGGCGGCGACGTCCTGCGGGTTGACCGGGTTGGCCGGCCGGGCCGGCACCATGTTGTTGGCGAAACCGACGAACGCGTCCGCGTCGTATTTGTGGATGGCGTCGTAGGCGGCGACGTGCCCCTTGGCCTCGTTGACCAGGAAGCGGATCGCCAGGTCGGGGCGGATGACACCGGGCGGCCAGGTCGGTACCAGCCCCGGGATGGACAGGAACTCCGTCATGATCGGCGGCACCGGCTCGTTGAGGGTCACCCAGTTGTCCACCTGGTCACCGAATGTGTAGGCCAGGTACGCGGCGTATTTCTCGAATTCGATCGGGGTCTCGTCGGACAGCCAGCCGGCCCGCTGCACCGGCAGGCCCAGCTGGATCAGCGGGCGGGCCGTCACCGGATCATGGATCCAGATCGGCAGCGTGAAGTGGTTGACGGTCACCAGCGGTTCCAGCCCGTGCGCGCGCAGCGCGTCGAAGACCGCGCGATAGTGCGCCACCTCCTCCTGGTTGGCCAGCGCGTTGAGCGCCTGCAGGTCGGCCAGGCTGACGCCGCCGCCCTCATCGGTGATGTCGATGGCCGCGGTCGAGTTCGGGAAGATCCGGCTCCACTCGATGGACATCCGGAAGGTGTTCATGCCCAATTCGTTTCGGGCGAGCTCGGCATCGGATTCATAGGACACATAGGTGCCCGGGCCATTCTCCGGCACCCCGTTGGTCAGCCCGAGCAACTGGTTCAGCGGGTGATGTACCCACTTGTACCAGTCCGAGTTCGGGTCGACCGGGGAGCCGGGGCCGCCCTCGGCCTGGAAGCCGGCATGGGCGACGCCCCAATGGAAATCGTCGGGGAAGGAAAGGTCGATACCCTCGACCGGGGTGACGTTGACGGTGATCGTCTTGGCCACCGCGTGGCCGCCACCCGGATTCAGCAGGTGGCCGATGATCGGGACGTGCTGCAGAAAGCCGAGCGGCCCGTGCCAGTGCGTGCCGGCGCGTTCGTCGGAGACCACGACGGTGAACGTGTCGGTGCCCCCGGTCGCGGCCATCGCGTTCATCGGCCGGTAGACGAAATTGCCGGTGTCCTGGTCGATCACGACGACACCGCCGTTGCTGGGCCGGCCTACCACGGTGTAGGTCAGTGGGTCACCATCGGGGTCTGAGGCGCCCACATTGCCGAGCACCAGTCCGGTGGTGGTCTGCGTGGTCTCGCCCGAGTAGTCGATGCGTGGGCCACCGTTGAAGAACTCGCGGCGCACGAAGGCGAGCATCGCCCACAGCGACGGCGGGCCGGTGGGTCCGGCGGGCAACCCGGCCGCGAACGGGCTGAGTACCGCACCGACGACGCTGCGCACCAGGCTGGTCACGTAGCGCACCGCAGTCACCGGATTGGGCAGTGTCGACGTCCATTTGGGCTTGGGAGCGGCCAGCGGGGCCGCCGCGGGCACGGCAGCGGCGGGCACCACCTGTGCCGCGACGGGAGCGATGGTCGTCGACTCAGTGGTCACCGGAGTCGGGATGGATGCGCGGTACTGCTGCTGTACCGGGGCCGGAGCCTCGGCACGGCGGGCCTCGGTCACCCGGGTGACGCTGCGCGGCGACGTCCGCGCCGACGGATGCTCGCGCTTGAGCACGGGCTTGTCGGGATCCACCGCCGCACCAGCATCGTCGGCCTCTTCAGCGTCCTCGGGCTCAGTGTCCTCAGATTCCGCGGTGTCCGGGGTATCGGCGTCCGCCGATTCCTCCGACTGCGAGGTCGAATCGGCGCCAGGCTCATCGGCCCATGCCACACCCGGCGAACCGGCTGCCGCGGCCGTCCAGATGCCGACCACCAGTGCCAATCCCGCAACCCGACCACAACGCATGCACTTTCTCTACACGCTCGGTCAGGTCGGCTACTGCACTTTCGCCGAGGTCAGTGCCGCAAACCCGACAGCAGGCGTCGGCCGAACGACGGACGGGGTGCCGTCGCAGCTGCCGCCAGCATGTCGGCGATATCGGTGAACTTGTCCCGGGGCCGCCGCCCGCCGCCGCGGGCGATCTCGGCGGCATCGATGGCACGCCAGCCCGCGGCGTCAACAACCGCGGGCTGACGGCCTCGGACCAGCTTGTCCAGTGCCGCCGGCTTGTGGGCCGGGTCGCCGAGCTGTCCTCGGTTGTAGTCCTGAACCAGATTGCGCACCGTCTCGGCCGCGCACGATTTGTTGGTGCCGATGAACCCCGACGGGCCGCGCTTGATCCAGCCGGCTACATACGTGCCTGCCGTGCCGGTCACCCGGCCACCGTCATTGGGTACGACCGCGGCGGCGTCGTCGAACGGCAGATCGGCGATCGCCTTGCCGCGGTAGCCGATCGAGGTCAACACCATACCGGCGTCCAGCCGGGCGCCCTCAGCGAACTCGATACCGGCGACCCGGCCATCACCGGGTACCCGCTGCGGTGTCATGTTGTAGGCCAGCCGGATTCGCGGCCGGGTGATCGGCGCCGCCGCATCACCCAGCTTGGCCAGGATCTCCAGCTTGTTGCTGGTCAGCGGGTCGGTCTCGGCAGCCAGATCGGTGATCACCCGTTGATGGTCGGCGGCGTCGAGGACGACATCGCAGGTAGCGGTCAACCCGATGAGCTCGGGCAGCGTGAACGCCGAGAACGCGGGACCGCGGCGTGCCGCGATCACCACCTCCTGCACCCGGGATGCCCGCAGTGCCGCCAGTGCGTGGTCGGCGATATCGGTGCGCGCCAACACGTCCGGATCCATGGTCAGGATCCGCGCGACATCGAGTGCGACATTGCCATTACCGACGATGACGGCCCGCTCGTGGCTGAGATCGACGTTCAGCTCCGTGAAGTCGGGATGCCCGTTGAACCAGGCGACGACCTCGGTCGCCGTGCCGGTGCCCGGCAGACCCATGCCCTCGATCTCCAGCCTGCGATCATTCGGCGCGCCGACCGCGTAGAGCACCGCGTGGTGATGCTCGAGCAGCTCGGCGTTGCTGAGGTGCTTGCCCACCTCGACGTTCAGATAGAGCGCCAGGCCGTCGGCCTCGGTCATCCGGTCGAACAGCCGGGTGACCCGCTTGGTGTTCTGATGGTCGGGGGCGACCCCGGCGCGGACCAGACCGTATGGCGTGGGCAGCTTTTCGAACATGTTCACCCGGACCCCTCGCTGGGTGAGCAGTTCGTCGGCGGCGTACATCGCGGCCGGGCCGGAGCCGACGATCGCGACGGTCAGCGGGCTGGTATGCGGTTCGATCCGCGGTGCCGCCAGCACCGGCGCCAGCTTCGACGTCGGCGGCAGCTTGCCTTCGCGTTTCGGATAGAACGCGGCGTTGAGTTCGATGAACGGCAGCTGGTTGTCGGTCAGCTTGCTGTCCGGCGAGATGGCCCCGACCGGGCACGCGCTGACGCACGCGCCGCAGTCGACACAGGCCGCCGGATCGATGTACAGCATCTCGGCGGTCGCGAAGCCCGGCTCATCCGGTGAGGGATGGATGCAGTTGACCGGACAGGCGTAAACACAGGACCCGTCGCTGCAACACGACTGGGTGACGACGTGGGGCATGGGAGACTACGCGGCCCTCACGCCACGCTGACCAGATGCTCGCGTTGCGGCTCGCTGCGGTACCGACTGGCCGGCCCGTCGATCTTGCAGATCTTCCACATCAGCTTGGCGAACGGGTTCATCAGGCCGGTGTCATGGCACAGCATGCGGACATCGGAGAACATGTCGCGCAGCATCTTCCGCGATTCGGGTGCGTCGAAGAACAGCTCCTTGCGCACCGAGCGTGGGATGTCGAATTCCTTCCAGAACGCCTTCGGCGGAACGATGATCGCCGAGCACAGGATGCGCATGGTCAGCGGCACGAACAGCGACAGCGCCCAGCGCTGGCGGCGGTGCAGATGCGGCACCCGCTTGTGCAGGTACTGATGCGCGAACGAAATGTGCCGGGCCTCCTCGGCGACGTGAATCGCCATGACCCGCTCCATGATCGGGTGCAGGGCCTTGCCCTCGCGCAGCACGTTCTTCTGGGTGTGGTCGATGGGTTCCTCACCGGCGAGCACGCCGAAGAAGAACGGGATCGGCATCGGACCGGCGACCAACGGGATGACCGGCTGCACCCATTTGAGCAGCTTGGGCATGCCAGGCACGTCCATGCCGATGTGGTTGACCATCTCCTGGAACATCAGGGTGTGGTTGCACTCCTCGACCGCCTCGTGCAGGCAGTATCGGTACTCCGGGGAACCGTTGGGCACCCAGAACGAGTACTCCATGAGTCCACGGATCAGGATGTTCTCGAAGTGCAGACCGACCTTGGCGACATTGGCCTGACGCCACATGCCGATCTCGATCTGGCGTTCCACCGGCTGCGACTGATACCAGGCATGACCGCCCATCGGGTCGGTGGCCGGCAGGATCCAACGCGGGTCATTCGGAATGACGGCAAACTCGGGGGTGTCCCACTCGATGTCCTTGTACGGATTGAAGTTGCGCCGCACCGACCCCTCGGAAAGCGTCTGCAGCATGTCCACGTACTCGGTGTCGTCGAACACGTCCATGTTCTTGCGCCACCGCCGGATCACGCGCGTCTTGGCTTCCTTGACCACCATGTCGAGGCCTCCCGTGTGGTTTACATTCGATCGCTCGGTGTCTAGAGACAGTACCCGCGGTCCCAGTAAATAAACAGCGGCTTTGCCCAGCTGTGGCATTATTACGTTACCCACGTCACATGTGATCCAGGCCACTCGAAAACGGTCACTGATCCGGCAAAATTGCCACAGTTCTGACTAAAATCTGGCCGTCACTGTCAGCGATTCACCGCCGACAGCTCGGAGGCGGGGAGTCCATGAACATCAAGAAGCGTTTCGACGCGACTGGCACCGGGGTCAAGACCGGCAGCAAAAAACGGAAGTTCGTGCTCGGCAGCCTCGGGCTGATCGCGGTGGTCATCGGCGGCATCATGCTGTCGGCCTGCGCCACCCAGATCGGGCCCGGGCAGACCGCGGTCAAGGTGGACGACTATGTGCTGATCCCCACTGACCCCAAGGTCGAGGGCTGCATCGAACCGGAGACCTCCGAGTTCAACCCGCCCGGCGGCTTCAAGGCCTACCGGTACCCGTCGCGGCAGATCAGCTGGGATGCCACTGGCAGCCCGGACTCCGAAGCCGACCCGACCATCGTGGTGTCCAATGCCACCGCCCCGGCCGAGCTGCGGGTGCCGGTCGTCATCACCTTCGATCTGACCACCGACTGCAACATGTTGATGGACTTCCATCGCGATTTCGGCACCAAGTATCAGGGTTGGCTCGACGATGACGGCCTGGTCACCACCGGTTGGGTGAACCTGCTGCGTTATGCCATCGGCCAGCCCGCCGAGCAGGTGCTGATCAGCGTCGCGCAGAAATACACCTGGCGCGAGATCTGGAACGACGAGAAGGTGCGCATCGAGTTCCAGAACGCGCTGCGCGACGCGCTGCCCGGGGCGTCGCGGTCGCGCACCGACGGTAAGGAGTTCTTCACCAACTTCCAGGTGACGGTCATGAAACCGGACCCCGTCGACCAGGGCCTCAAGGACGCGATCATCGCCGAACAGAAGGCCATCGCCGATGCGCGGGCGGCCGAGGCCAAGGGTGTGGCCGATGCCAATGCCGCGCGCGCCAAGGCCGAGGCGGACAAGGCCGCCGCGCAGGCCCAGACCGAACTGGCCCGTCAGGTGGCACTGCAGAAGCAGGCCGAGATCGCCGGTTATCCCGATGTCGATGCCTACCTGCGGGCGTTGGCCATCGAGAACGGGCAGAACCCGTACCAGCCGACCTACGTCGTGCCCCAGGCCCAGGGCTGACCCAGCGGTCAAAACGAACTGGGCGGGCCGATAATCTTGGCCCCATGGCCGAACTGACGATCCCCGCCGATATCAAGCCGAACGACGGACGTTTTGGCTGCGGCCCGTCCAAGGTGCGGCCCGAGCAGCTGACCGCACTGGCCGCCGCCGGTGACCTGTTCGGCACCTCGCACCGGCAGGCGCCGGTGAAGAACCTGGTGGGCCGGGTGCGCGATGGGTTACGCCGGCTCTTTGCGCTGCCCGACGGTTACGAGGTCATCCTCGGCAACGGCGGTTCGACGGCGTTCTGGGATGCTGCGGCGTTCGGCCTGGTCGACAAGCGTTCGCTGCACCTGACCTACGGCGAGTTCAGCGCCAAGTTCGCCTCGTGTGTGGCCAAGAACCCGTTCGTCGGCGATCCGATCATCATCAAGACCGATCCGGGCACCGCGCCGGATCCGGTGTCCGATCCGACGGTCGACGTGGTGGCCTGGGCGCACAACGAGACCTCGACCGGTGTGGCGGTGCCTGTGCAGCGCCCGGCCGGTGACGCGCTGGTGTTGATCGATGCCACCTCGGCAGCCGGTGGCCTGCCCGTCGACGTCCGGGATGCCGACGCGTACTACTTCGCCCCGCAGAAGAACTTCGCCGGTGACGGCGGCCTGTGGATCGCGCTGCTGTCGCCGGCGGCGCTGGCCCGGGTCGAGGCCATCGCGGCGAGCGGCCGGTGGGTGCCCGACTTCCTGTCGTTGCCGATCGCGATCGAGAACAGCGTCAAGAACCAGACCTACAACACCCCGGCCATCGGCACGCTGATCCTGCTGGCCGAGCAGCTCGACTGGCTCAACGGCAACGGCGGGCTGGACTGGGCCGTCAAGCGCACCGCGGATTCGTCGCAGCGGCTGTACTCATGGGCCGAGGCGTCGCAATTCGCGACGCCGTTTGTTGCCGATCCGGCACACCGGTCGCAGGTGGTCGGCACCATCGATTTCGCCGATTCGGTGGATGCCGCGGCGGTGGCCAAGGTGCTGCGTGCCAACGGGATCGTCGACACAGAGCCGTACCGCAAGCTCGGCCGCAACCAGCTGCGGGTGGCGATGTTCCCGGCCGTCGACCCCGAGGATGTCAGCGCGCTGACGAAGTGCGTCGACTACGTGGTGGAGCGGCTGTAGAGCTCACCCTGCGTGTCTGCACGGTAACGGCCCGATAACGCAGTAGGGTCTGTGAAGGAGGTGCATCATGCGTGAACTGAAGGTCGTCGGTCTCGACGTAGACGGCAAGAGGCTCATCTGCGAGGCCCCCGATTCCGGTGACAATTTCGCCATCCGTGTCGACAATCGGCTGCGCGCCGCGGTGCGCGGCGACAAGGCCACCTCCAATCAAACCGAGATCGAGGTCGAGGTGAGCCAAGGGCTGCGCCCCAAGGAGATCCAGTCCCGGATTCGCGCCGGTGCATCGGTCGAGCAGGTGGCTGCGATCGCCGGTGAGGACGTGGAACGGATCCAGCGGTTCGCCAACCCGGTACTGCTGGAGCGCTCACGGGCGGCCGAGCTGGCCACCGCGGCACACCCGGTACTGGCCGACGGGCCGTCGGTGCTGACCCTGCTGGAGACGGTGACGACGGCGATGATCTCGCGTGGTCTGGACCCCAACTCGACGAGCTGGGATGCCTGGCGCAACGAGGATGGTCGCTGGACGGTGCAGTTGGCGTGGAAGGCAGGTCGGTCCGACCTGCAGGCGCATTTCCGGTTCACCCCGGGCGCCCATGGCGGGACGGTGACCGCGTTCGACGAGAGCGCCTCCGAGCTGATCGATCCGAACTTCGCGCCCCGGCCGCTGCGCCCGGTGGCTGCCGTCGCGCAACTCGACTTCGATACGCCCGCGGCCCCGGTTGCCGGTCCGGTCACTCCGCCGGTCCCGGCGCCCGCCCCTGCTCCGGTCACCGCGCCCGCCCCGGCCGCCACGGCGCTGCCGCAGGCAGCGGCACCCACAGTGGCGCCGACTCCCCCGCCGGCTCCGGCCCCCGAGCCCATGCCTGCCGCTTCCCCGGCGCCTGCTTCGGCGTCGTCCGAGGCGGACTCCGATACCGATGCCGCCGCCGAGCCCGCTGCGCCGAAGCCGCGCCGCGCCCGCAAGGCCAAGCCGTCCGTCCCGGCCTGGGAAGACGTGCTGCTGGGCGTGCGATCCGGGACCCAGCGCTAGATCCTTCGACCCGCGCCGAGTGCCGGAACCTCGTTGACGGCGAAGAGGTTCTGCTGCAGTGCCTCGGTGTCGCCGGCGTAGTCGATCGGCACCGGGTTCCGCACCGTTCCCGCCAGGAAACTCCACTCATTCAGCTCCGTCGGGACATTCGGGTTGATCGCCTCGACAACCAGTACGCCGGGCGCGATCTTCACCGCGACAACCTGCATCGGGTTGGCGCCGACCTTGTCCGAGATCGCCGCGTACGCGTTGTTGATGCCCTCGGCGGTGAACACGTCGCCGGCGACGGCGTTGGTGATCTGCTCGGTGCCCGACTCGACAACCTGCTCAACCAGATCCGACGCCTGCTGCCTGATATCGCCCGCCCCGAACAGCCACTCAACGCCGTCGCGGCAATTCCAACAGCAGTGAGCGCAGCACCGATGCGCACCGAGATCATCTATCCCTCTTCTCTTTTCAAATCCTTGCGTTCGCAAAAAATATCTTAGCCTCGGCAATCGCCCACCACACACCCACGCCCGGTCGGCATCTGCACGTACGCAACGGATTCGCACTCCGGGTAGCCGCGACCCACGTGCCTCAGTAGGGCGGATCGCTGTTGCTTTCGGCTTCCCGGCGGGCGCGTAGTTCGCGGTTGCGGGCGCGTTCGGCGGTGACGCGGTGCGCACGCTCCTGCGCCCGGGTGCGACGCCTTTTGGGCAGCACCGCGACGCGATTGTCGCCATCGAGCAGTGTGATGTTCCGTTTTCGTGGGACCGGAACGTCAAAGCTCCTGTCGGGGAACAGCATTGACGTACCGGGCGTCTTGCGATACACATGGCCCGTCGGCGCCGTCCAACAGATCGTGCCATCGGGTTCCATGACCGGTGCCCACCCATAGTGGGTCTTCAAAACGTGGTGTTCACGGCACGTTGGGTGCAGGTTGCCCGGATGGGTCGGCCCGGCCGGCCAGGGCTCCACATGATCCAGGTCGCAACGATGCGCGGGCCGGTTACAGCCCGGGAATCCACACCGCAGGTAGCGCATCCGCACGAACGCGGTCAGCACAGCCGAGGGCCGGTACTGCCGCTCGGTGCCCAGATCGGCAACCCCGGCCAGCGGTTTCACCTTGGCGCCGGTGGCCACCAGTTCGGCCAGCATCGCCGCCGGGATGATCCCACCGCCGAGCATCACCCCCGGGCTCGCGGGCCTGGCGAGCTGCGGGCAGAACGCCGAGTCGGGCTCCGGGCTGGGCGACGGCGCGGGGCCCGCGGCAGGGGTGGATGCCGGACCGGGCTCAGCGTCGGGTTCGGGCTCATTCTCAGATTCCGGTGCAGCGTCAGGCGGGGGCTCAGAGCCCGGACCCGGCGGGGTGTCGGGACCTGCAGCAGGCCCGGACTCCGGGCCCGGCTGCGGCGTGGCCCCAGGGCCCGCG
Organism: Mycobacterium sp. C31M; assembly: GCF_053345865.1. NCBI lineage: Bacteria > Bacillati > Actinomycetota > Actinomycetes > Mycobacteriales > Mycobacteriaceae > Mycobacterium > Mycobacterium sp. C31M. The sequence continues at coordinate 169,632 of NZ_JBKFAX010000011.1, forward strand.
TCAGCCCCCGGTATCTGATCCGAGAGCACAAAGATCGCCACCGCAGCCGAGCGTGGATCCTTCACACTGCCGGCACACTCCGGATCTCCACATCGACATGCCAGGCGCTCCAGCTGCGGACCCACCATCCCCAGTGAGGCCAACGCATCGGCCCGACGCTCCCGCACCGGCCGCGGATCCCCACTGCACACCGTGGCCGCCAACGCATCCAGACGTTGCTCCAGGATCTTCTTGTCGGTGACCCGCAACCGCCCCCAGAACGAGGCCACCCCATTCGGATCGTCCTTGTCGTCGAACTCCACAAAGGTGTCCTTGGCGACCGGATCACTGCGGATCACCGCATCCGGATCAAACTTCTCCACCCAGAGATCGACCGCATCCACCAAACCCTTCTCCGACTTGGTGCCGAACCCCGCCGCCTCCGCAGCGATCGCGGTATCGATCAGCACCAACACGTCGGGGTCCTCCACCAACCGGGTGCGCCAGGTGATCGCCTCGATCACCGTCGTCGACACTGCCCCCGACGCGAACACCTCTGCGGTCCGCGGCAAACGGGTGCGCAACGCCATCGCCACCCGCATCTGCTTGGCCGCAGCCATCGGGCCCAGATTGCACGCCGCCGACACCTGCGCCTTGGCGTACACCCACCCGTCGATCAGCTGCAGCGCCGAATCGTCATCCTCATCGACGCACTGGCGCGCGGTCACCTCGCCCACCAGCATCAACCGGTACGCCGCATCCCGCGCCTCGGCCTGAACCGCCGCAGTCACCTCTGAGATGAGCGCCTCGTCACTCAACTTGGCGACCGCGTCGCTATCGAGATGTTCGAACATGTGTTCGATACTACTCACGACCCCCGACATTGATTCTGATAACGCGGGCCGGGGTGAAGATGGACCTGCCCGTTCGCCGCTGGTGATGACTCACAGTCCGACTGACGCCCTGCTGGGTTGTCTTCCACTTGATATGTCTCACCAGCGCCGTGCGGGCAGGCACCACAACAGCCCTGGTAGGGCGGACATGACTTAATCAGGAGCCTGGCAGTTCCCTCTTCAATGTCTTGTCTGCCCGCCCTACCGGGTTGTCATCCACCGCACGAGTCAGTTGCACGGAGAGGACACCACCATCGTGACATCCCCACGTCGAGTCGTCATCGGCGTCGATACCCACCTCGACACCATTCACCTGGCCGCACTCACCGATACCGGTCAACCACTCGGTGATGCCGAGTTTCCCACCACCCCGACCGGCTACTACGTCGCGATCGGATGGGCGCGAAGCTTCGGCGAGGTGTTCACCGCCGGCGTGGAAGGCACCGCCAGCTACGGTGCAGGATTCACACAAGCATTGCACGCCAACGGAATTCACGTTGTCGAGGTCAATCGGCCCGACCGGTCCGCTCGGCGCCGCCAAGGAAAATCCGATCCACTGGATGCCTACAGCGCCGCCCGCGCGGTGCTGGCCGGACACGGCCTGGCCGTCCCCAAAGATCCGAACACCGGTGCCCTCAAAGCACTGCTGGCCGCCCGCCGTGGCGCCATCAAAGCCCGCACCGCAGCCATCCAACAAATCAAGAGTCTGCTCATCACGGCTCCAGTCGAGTTGCGCGAGCACTACCGCCGCTACACCACCAACCTGCGACTGATCGAGGCGCTGGCCCGCAGCCGACCCGTGTCCCATGACGATCCGACCGCCATCGCGGTGCTGACCGCCTGCAAGGCCCTCGCGCACCGCGTCGAATTCCTCGAACGCCAAGACCGAGAACTGACCTCCGCGATCGACACGCTGACCAGCCAGCTCAATCCCGCTCTGCGCGCTGCCTACGGCGTCGGCCCCGATACCGCGGCGCAGCTGCTGATCAGCGCCGGCCTCAACGCACACCGATTGCGTTCTGAAGCCGCATTCGCCCGACTGGCTGGTGCCGCTCCGATCCCGGCGTCCTCCGGGAAAACCACCCGCCATCGGCTCTCCCGCGGCGGCGACCGCGCCGCCAACAACGCCCTGCACCGCATCGCCTTGGTGCGCTGGTCGCACGACCCACGCACCCGCGAATACGTCGCCCGCCAACTCGCCGTCGGCCGATCCAAGAAAGACATCCTGCGACTACTCAAACGTGCCATCGCCCGAGAGATGTTCAAACACCTCACCGCTCCATGCCCCATCGACGACTACAGCGACCTACGGCCCACCCGACAAGCCCACAACATCACCCTGACCGCAGCCGCCGCCCACTTCGGCGTATGGCCCAACACCATCTCCCGCCTCGAACGCGGCCTCAAACGCGACGACACCCTCGCAAACAACTACCGCCAATGGCTAAACACCCAGCTCATCGACGTCGCTTGACCCTTAACGGAAATAGGAGCATCAAGCCCGGAAACATCTCCTGAGCTGCGTAGAAACCCGCCCGTGCACGCGTAGAGCCCGTGCACGCGTAGAGAACGTCGTTGCCTCACCAGAAATGCGCGCCAAGCTCCTTGCCAGGCCTGAACCAAAAAAGGAAGGCCCACCGGCCTTCCCTCTCTCACTTTACAGCCGACCCCGGGGCTTGCGGCAAGACCCGGGTGATGCTGCAGAATCGCTCGCCTGACACATCTCAGGGGGAACGAATGCGCTTTCTGCTCTACACATTTGGCTCGCGCGGCGACATCGAGCCGCTGCTGGCGCTGGCCATCGGACTACGCAAACAGGGCGCAGATGCTGTCTTCTGCGCACCACCGGACTTTGCGGATCTGCTGGCACAGCACGACCTGCCACTGATCCCTACCGGGCCTTCGGTGCACGACCTGGTCCACGTCCGGAAGGCCACACCGAAGGACGCACCCGCGCTGGCCGCGCACTTGGTGGAAACCCAGTTCGGCACCCTGGACACCGCGCGGAACTGCGATGCCATCGTGGCCACCGGTCTGATGCCGGCCGGGATGCGATCGGTCGCCGAACTCGCCGGAATTCCGTACCGGTGCGTGATGTTCACACCACACGTGCTGCCCTCACCACACCACCACCCGCTGCCGAGGCCGGGCAAACCGTTCCCCGAGGGCCTGACCGACAACACGAAACTGTGGGAACTCGACGCCGAAAAGGTGCAGGTCCTCTACGGCCCCGCCCTCAATCAGCACCGACACGACAAAGGCCTCGACCCCGTCGACAACGTCCGCGACCACACCTTCACCACCACCCCGTGGCTGGCCGTCGACCCGGTCATCAGCCCCTGGCCACCCGCGCCCGACATCCACCCCGTCCAGACCGGCGCCTGGATCGTGCCCGACGACCGACCGCTGCCCGACGACCTGGAAGCCTTCCTGCAGGACGGCCCGGAACCGGTATACGCCGGCTTCGGCAGTGTCACCGCACCCGAGGACGCCGCCCGCACAGTCGTCGACGCCATCCGGCAGCACGGCCGACGCATCGTGCTCGGCAGCGGCTGGGCGGGTCTGACCACCGATGCCGACGACTGCTTCGTCGTCGGCGAGGTCAACCAACAGGCGCTGTTTCCGCGGACCGCTGCCGTCATCCACCACGGCGGCGCCGGCACCACGACCACCGCCGCGGCGGCCGGAGTCCCGCAGGTGGTCGTCCCGCAGATCGTCGACCAACCGCATTTCGCGCGCCGCGTCGCCGAGCTCGGGATCGGCGCCGGCCATGACGGCCCCACGCCGACAGCGAAAACACTCTCGGAAGCGCTTAGGCTGGTACTACTCCCGCAGACGCAAGACCGTGCGAGCGAAGTGGCCACCACCATCCGCACCGATGGGGCGCACACCGCCGCAAGAATGCTGCTTAACGCGTGACAGATCAAGATCGAATCAACAAGGGGCACATGACAACCCAGGAGCACCACGCGGAACTGCTCGCCGAACGCGAGTACGTCGCCGCGCTGTATGACCGGCTGGACACCGAGCGCAACCGTGCCGACGAACGCTACCGGGCCGCGTTGCGCGGGGATATCGACAAGCAGGACGGTGCGACGCTGGTGCAACGCGACGCCGACGTGCGCGCGCTCGCCGGCGAGGTCAGCCGACTCGATATCGCCGACAGTGGACTGTGCTTCGGACAACTCGAGAGCACCGAGGGTGAACGGTCCTACATCGGCCGGATCGGCCTGTTCGACAACGAGAACGACTACGAACCGCTGCTGCTGGACTGGCGGGCCCCGGCGGCACGCGCGTTCTACGTCGCCACCGGTGCCAGCCCGGAGGGCATGCGTCGGCGACGTCAGTTCCACACCCGCGGACGCGATGTACTGGATTTCACCGACGAGGTTCTCGGCCGCCCGGGCTCCGATGACGTCCGAGGATCGAGTGACGCCGCCCTGCTGGCGGCGGTGAACGCACCCCGCACCGAGGGCATGAATGACATCGTCGCCACCATCCAGGCCGGTCAGGACGAGATCATCCGACTCGACCACCCCGGCGTGCTGGTGATCGAGGGCGGTCCGGGCACCGGCAAGACGGTCGTCGCACTGCACCGTGTCGCCTACCTGCTCTACACACAGCGCGAACGGATGGAACGGCACGGCGTCCTGGTGATCGGGCCCAGCCCCGCGTTCCTGAATCACGTGGGCCGGGTGCTGCCGTCGCTCGGCGAGACCAACGTGGTGTTCATGACCACCGGCGAACTGTTCCCCGGTGTGCGCACCACGGCCGAGGACACCCCCGAGGCCGCCCGGATCAAGGGATCCCTGGACATCCTCGACACGCTCGAGGCCGCGATCGCGGACCGGCAGCGCACACCCGAGGAACCACTGGAGATCCGGCTCGCCGACGTCACCGTGGCGATCAACGCCGAGACCGCCGAATGGGCCATCCAGGAGGCCCGCGATACCGGTCTGCCGCACAACGACGCGCGCACGACGTTCACCGATGTCATCACCTGGGTGCTCACCGAACGGGCGATCGCCCGGATCGGCAAGGGCTGGTTGACCCGTGACGACAAGCAGGCCTGGGAGCATCTGCGCTCGGAACTGCTCGACGAACTCGACGATCACGAGGGGCTGGCCAAGGCCCTGGACCAGCTGTGGCCGGAGTTGACTCCGCAATCGCTGCTGTCGGGGCTGTACGAGTCGCCTGAGCGGCTGACGGCTGCGGGCGCCGATCAGGCGCTGTACCGGGCCGACGGGGACGCCTGGACCGTCGCCGATGTGCCGCTGCTCGATGAGCTGGTGGATCTGCTGGGCGGGGTGAAGGTCGACCCGAAGGCCGAACGGGAGCGCCAGGAGGAGCAGGCGTACGCGGCCGGTGTGCTGGACCTGATGGTGGCGCGTGAGGACCTGATGGACGACGAGGACCATCTGATCGCCAGTGACCTGATCGACGCGCAGGAACTCGCCGACCGCTTCATCGAACGGGACACCCGCGATCTGGCCGAACGTGCTGCGGCGGACCGGGAGTGGACGTACCGGCATGTGGTGGTCGACGAGGCGCAGGAGCTCTCGGAGATGGACTGGCGGGTGCTGATGCGGCGTTGTCCGGGCCGGTCGTTCACGATCGTCGGCGATCTGGCGCAGCGGCGCAGCGAGGCCGGCGCACAATCCTGGGCGCGGATGCTCAAGCCCTATGCCGCCGACCGCTGGGTCTACCGGCCGTTGACGGTCAACTACCGCACACCCGCCGAGATCATGGCGGTGGCCGCAGCCGTGCTCGCCGAGTTCGATCCCGCTGTGCGGCCGCCGGACTCGGTGCGTTCGTGCGGTGTGCGACCGTGGTCGACAAAGGTAGCCGAGGACCAGATATCCACCGCTATTGCGCAATTCGTCAAAGACGAAGCCGCGCACGAGGGCACCAGCGTGGTGATCGGCCCGCCCGGGATGCCGGGTACGGTGACGGCCGCGCACACCAAGGGTCTGGAATTCGACGCGGTGTTGGTGGTCGAGCCGGAGCGGATCATCGCCGACGGTCCACGCGGGGCGGCCGAACTCTATGTCGCGCTGACCCGCGCCACCCAGCGCCTGGGTATCGTGCACACCGGCGATCTGCCGGCGGCACTGGAAGGACTTGACCTCAAGAACCATTGAGGTTTTACGGTCGGATTCATGACGAAGACGATCGGTTTGGCCAGCAGTCTGCCGTACACCGACGACGCCGACGCGGTGGCCGGCGAGGCCCGCCAGGTCGAACAACTGGGCTACGCGACACTGTGGCGGTCCGGGGTGCTGCCAATGGTGGCGGCAGCGGTCCGGGCCACGACGTCGATTCCCGTCGCCACCGGGATCATCCCGATCGCGCGGGTGCCGGCCGCCGAGGTGATCGCGCTGCACACCGATCTGCAGCGCGACCATCCCGGCCGGTTCCGGGTCGGACTGGGTGGCGCGCCGGGGCCGTCACCGCTGACCGCGATGACCCGCTACCTCGACGAGATCGGCTTCGCGGGGATCGGTGCCGAGACGCTGGCCGCGTTGGGGCCGAACATGTTGGCGCTGGCGCGTGATCGCACCGGCGGCGCGTACGCGTACCTGGTCACCCCGCAACATGTCGCACACGCCCGCAGCATCCTCGGCCACGGAAAACAACTCGCGGTGCTGGTCATGGTCATCCCGTCCACCGACCGCGACACCGTGCGCCGCGCGGCGGCCGGACCGCTGGAATTCCTGGCCGGCGCGCCGGGCGGATACCGGCGAAACCTGTTGCGGCAGGGCTTCTCCGAAGCCGATATCGATTCCGTCAGCGAACGCCTGCTCGACGGCATCACCGTGTGGGGCGACCCGCATCGCATCGCCGACCGGATCGCGCGGTACCACGCTGCCGGCGCCGATCAGGTGGTGTTACGCATCGCCGGCGTCGACGATATCGCCGCCTGGCGCACCGAACTCGCCGAGCTACTGTTGAGCTAGGACAATCCGATCGACAGCAGGGCGATCCAGCCGACCGCGACCCCGACACCGGATCCCAGCACGAACCAGCGTCGCACCGGCACCCGCCGCCAACCCCACACCGTCGGCGCGAGACCGCCGACGGCCACCAGGTTCAGCCCGACCGCCAACAACGGGTGGATGCGGATCAGACCCAGACCGAGTACCACGATGAGCGCACCGACGACGGCCGCGACGAAGGCGGCCACCGTCAGCCCCGTCCCCCACGGAGTGGCGTCGCTCATGGCGCCAATCTAGCGCGCTCGTAGAAGGCGAGCGCGGCGGCGGTCGCGACGTTCAGCGAGTCGGTGCCGCGCGACATCGGGATGCGCACGCGCACATCGGCGGCCCGCATGGTGTGCTCCTTGAGGCCGGGCCCTTCGGCGCCGACCATGATTGCCACCTTCTCCTCGGCCAGATCCGCCATCGCCGACGCCAGCGTCGGAGCCGCCGGGTCCGGCGTCATCGCCAAGATGCGGAACCCGTTGTCGCGCAGTTCTTGTAGATCCTCCGGCCAGAACGGCGCCCACGCGTAGGGCACCAGCAGCGCGTGGCCCATCGACACCCGTACCGCGCGCCGGTACAGCGGGTCGGCGCAGCCGGTACCGAACAGCACACCGTCGACCGCCAGACCCGCGGCATTACGGAAGATCGACCCCAGGTTCTCGTGATCGTTGACGCCCTCCAACACCGCGATGGTGCGGGCACCGGTGATCACGTCATCGGTCCACAGTTCGGTCGGGCGAGGCGCCGCGGCCAGCACGCCGCGGTTGAGGTGAAATCCGATGGCCTCGGCCATCACCTCGGCACTGACCCGGTAGTACGGCGCATCCACCCTGTCCAGATCCGCACCGAGTTCGGTCAGCCGCCGCTCGGTGCCCAACATGGACCGCGGCCGGAAGCGGGAGGCGATCATCCGCCTCACCACCAGCACACCCTCGGCGATCACCAGCCCCTTGCCGGTGGGCAGGTCGGGCCGGCGGTCCACACTGTTCAGATCGCGGAAGTCGTCCAGACGTGGGTCGGCCGGATCTGCGATATCGATGATCTCGGCCAGTTCAGGCACCCTCGTCCACGATTGCGAGCATCAGGTCCGCGGCGGCCAGCAGGATGGCCCGCTCGTCGGCCGTCAGCTCGGCGAGCCGCTGCTGCAACCATTCCCGGCTCGCGCGACGCTCGGCCTCGATCAGATCGGCACCGGACCGTGACACCGAGACCAGCACCTGGCGGCCGTCGTCGGGGTGGGCGGTGCGGTCGACGAAGCCGAGATCGACCAGCGAGGCGATCACCCGCGTCATCGACGGCGGACGGACACGTTCCCGGGCGGCCAGTGCCCCGGGCGTCATCGGGCCCTCCTTGGCGACCGTCGCCAGCGCAGACAGCTGCGACAGCGACACCGGCGAATCGGGGCGACGGAACCGCAACTGGCGGGCCAACCGGATCACGGCCAGCGACAGATCGCTCGGCAGCCGGGCATCGACGTCGTCTGTCACAGGCTTGAACAATACCCAGCGACGATCGGCTAGGTTGTGAACCGATGACCGAGGACAGTGCTCCCGAGCCGCCCGCGCTACCGGCGCGGTTGCTGGACCCGGTGCCGGTGATCGTCGTGATCGCGGTCGGCTGGCTGGTGGCGGTGCTGCTCGCGTTCCTCGTTCCCGGCCTGCACGATTGGCGGCCCATCACGGTTGCCGGGCTGGCCGTCGGCCTGCTCGGCACGTCGATCTTCCTGTTGCAACGCCGCTCAGCCCGGCGCGGTGACCGTGGCGCCCAACAGGGTCTCACCTAGGAAACCAAGGAGATTCATGGGATCCGCGCTGCTGCAAGCCCAGATCGACATCGCCGCACCGCCTTCCACCGTGTGGGCGCTGATCTCCGATCTGGACCGGATGCCGGAATGGAGCCCGCAGACCCGAAAGATGAAGCTGCTGGGCCCGATGCGGGTGGGCACCAAGACGGTGAACTTCAATCGGCGACGGTTGCTCGTCTGGCCGACCACCAGCACCATCACCGCGATCGAGCCAGAACGCAAGCTGGCGTTCCGGGTTGACCTCAACGGCACCGAATGGACCTACGAACTGGAACCGACCGACGGCGGTACCCGGGTTGTCGAGAGCCGCCGGGCGCCCAACGGGGTGAAGAAGATCTCCGAGGTCGCTGTCAACGCGGCGATGGGCGGAGTGCCCAGCTTCGAAAAGGAACTCGTCGACGGCATGAACCAGACGCTGTCGCGTATCAAGGCCGCCGCTGAGAACGGTCTCAGGTGAGGTCGAGCACGCCGTCGTCGTAAGGCACATAGAGCGGCGAACCCGTCCCGGCGGGCACCGGGGTATCGGAATGCGCACCGCAGCCGTAACCGCCCTCGACCACCCGGCCGTCGGCGGACATCTCGTTGCAGCAGACCCCGAACAGGGTGCCCAGCGAACCCGCGAGCTGCACGAAGAAACCGCATTCGCGGCACACCCGACGGGTGGCGCGCGCCATCGCGGACCCGGGGCCGAATTCACCCTCATGCCAGCGTTCGGCCGCGTCGAGCCGGCCTTCCAGGCTCAGGACACGCTTGCGGCCCAGGCCGATCTCACCGGCCAGTTCGTCGAGTTCGGGATCACCACTGGACATGTGGCCGGGGACCAGCCGCGGATCATCGGGCGGCGTGGCCAGCAGATCACCGGGGCTCAGGTCACCGGGCTGGACCCGCTGATCCCAGGGCACCCACTGCGGGGCCAGCAGCGCCGTCGGTCCGGGAACCAGCACGACCTCGCTGATGGTGACGTGGTCGGCGCCCGGGTAGGCGGCCACCACGACCGCCCACTGCCACCCCTGGTAGCCGGGCTGCACGGCCAGGAAGCGATGTGTCGCCGCGGTCTGATCGTCGAAGACCGCGCCGAGGTACTCGCCGACGGCATCGGGGCCGCTGTATTCCTCGATGGCGTCCCGGGCGGCCTGGACGGCGCCGAGCAACAACGCCTCCAGGGCGGGCGGACGCTCGGACGCCACCTCGGTATCTCCGGTGGTGGTCTGCGCTTCGGTCATGCTGTCCATCGGCGTCCATATTGCCTGACCCGGCCCGCCAGAGCCACACCGGTGGCCTGCGCACGGGGTCACGCCGTTTAAGGGACAATCGAGGACGTGTCTTCCCGGGATCCCCGCTACTACCCGCCGCGGCCACCGTCGGGCGATGAGCATCCGGGCATGGCCAACTATCCCAGCGACGGCGAGATGCCCCGGCAACGCCGACAGCAGACCCCCAGCGCCAATCGATGGCTGCCACCTCTCGACGACGAGACACACACCCACCAGCGCCGCACCGATCCGCCGCCGCGCGTGGGGTCGGCCGCCGGCGAACGCATCACCGTCACCCGGGCGGCGGCGCAGCGCAGCCGCGAGATGGGTTCCAAGATGTACGGCCTGGTGCACCGGGCCGCCACCGCCGACGGCGCCGACAAATCCGGCCTGACGGCGCTGACCTGGCCGGTGGTCGCCAACTTCGCGGTCGATGCCGCGATGGCCGTGGCACTGGCGAACACGCTCTTCTTCGCGGCGGCCTCCGGTGAGAGCAAGGGCAAGGTCGCGCTGTACCTGCTCATCACCATCGCCCCGTTCGCGGTGATCGCACCGCTGATCGGGCCGGCGCTGGACCGGCTGCAGCACGGCCGCCGGGTGGCGCTGGCCTGCTCGTTCGTATTGCGCACCGTGCTGGCGGTGGTGCTGATCGCCAATTACGACGGCGGAGGAGGCAGCTTCCCGTCCTGGGTGCTCTACCCGTGTGCGCTGGGAATGATGGTGCTGTCCAAGTCTTTCAGTGTGCTGCGCAGCGCGGTGACACCGCGCGTGCTGCCGCCGACCATCGACCTGGTGCGGGTGAATTCGCGTCTGACGACGTTCGGCCTGATCTTCGGGACCATGGTCGGCGGCGGGATCGCGGCGGGTTCGGAGTACCTGTTCAACATGCTCGAGCTGCCCGGCGCGCTGTATGTGCTGGTGGCGGTGACGATCGGCGGTGCGGCGCTGGCGATGCGCATCCCGAAGTGGGTGGAGGTCACCGAGGGTGAGGTGCCCACCACGCTGAGCTATCACGGCGGCACCGACGCCTTGCGCCGCAAGCCCGAGCGCGGGACGCAACGCCAGCCGTTGGGCCGCAACATCATCACCAATCTGTGGGGCAACTGCACCATCAAGGTGATGGTCGGTTTCCTGTTCCTGTATCCGGCATTCGTCGCGAAGGCACACGGGGCCGGCGGCTGGGAGCAGTTGCGCATTCTGGGCCTGATCGGCGCGGCGGCGGCGATCGGCAACTTCGCCGGGAACTTCACCGCGGCCCGGTTGAAGCTGGGCCGGCCGGCACTGTTGGTCGTCCGCGCGACGACCGCGGTGACACTGGCCGCGCTGGCGGCCGCGGTGACCGGGAACCTGCTGGTGGCCGCGGGCGCGACGTTGATCACCTCCGGTGCGAGCGCCATCGCGAAGGCATCGCTGGACGCGTCTCTGCAGGACGATCTGCCCGAGGAATCGCGGGCGTCCGCGTTCGGCCGGTCCGAGTCGGTGCTACAGCTGGCCTGGGTGCTCGGCGGGGCCACCGGGGTGCTCATCTACACCGAACTGTGGGCGGGGTTCACCACCATCACCGCGATCCTGATCCTCGGGCTGGCGCAAACCCTGGTCAGCTACAACGGCGCATCACTGATCCCGGGCCTGGGCGGTAACCGTCCGGTCCTGGCCGAAACCGAAGGCGGCATCCTGAACTCCCCCGATACCTCGCGGACCCACCGATGAAGCGGGCGTTGGCAATACTGGCCATCGTCGCCCTGCTGTCCACCGCGGGCACCGGCGTGCTCATCTGGCAGCTGTCCAAACAGCCGCACAGTCCGTACCCGCAGATCAGTGCCTACTCACACGGCAAGACCGTGCGGGTGGGTCCGTATTTCTACTGCAACGTGGTGAACCTCGATGATTGCGAAAACCCCGAGACCCGAGGCGAACTCACGATCAACTCGCGAAACCCCGTGCAGTTGGCCGTCGAACCGGGCATCGAGCGGGCACCGTGGTGGCTGGTGCGCACCTACGAGGGTTATGACGGCGCCGTCGCCCAGGAGTTCACCCCGGGCAGCACGTTGGCGGTGACGATCCCGACCGTCGACGCGCTGTACGGGCGACTCACCGGCATCGTCGTCCAGGTGCCGACCCTGGTGCAGGACCCCGAGGGCAACGAGTTCCTGCTACCGCACGCCGAGTGGGCGGTGAGCACCGTCTGGGAGCCGTCCCAGGAGTATCCGGAGTCGGTGTCGGACTACCCGGGTCACTGACCGGCCGAATGCCCGGCGGGCACCCGCTCGGATTCGCGTGTCGGCCCGGGCGGGGTGCCGTCACCGAACGGCCTGCCGCCCAACGCTTCCCGACCGTGCGGGGTCAGCCAGTTCGCCAGCTCGGGCCCCTTGGGGACGACGGTCGTCGGATTGATGTCGGTGTGCACGATGTAGTAGTGCTGCTTGATCTGCACAAAATCGCATGTGTCCCCGAACCCCGGGGTCTGGAACAGGTCGCGGGCGTAGGCCCACAGCACCGGCATCTCGGCGAGCTTGGACCGGTTGCACTTGAAATGCCCGTGGTAGACCGGATCGAAGCGGGCCAGCGTCGTGAACAGCCGGACGTCGGCCTCGGTGATGGTGTCACCCACGAGATACCTTTGCGCCGAGAGCCTTTCGGTCAGCCAGTCCAGCGCGGTGAACAGCCGGTCGTAGGCGGCGTCGTAGGCCTCCTGTGAGCCGGCGAACCCGCACCGGTACACGCCGTTGTTGACCTCGGTATAGATGCGCCGGGCGACCTCGTCGATCTCGGCACGCAGTGCTTCCGGGTAGAGCTGCGGGGCGCCCTCGCGGTGGTACTGGGTCCATTCTGTGGAGAAGTCCAGGGTCATCTGCGCGAAGTCGTTGGTCACCACCGCGCCGCTGGCCACCTCGACGAGTGCCGGAACAGTGACGCCTTTCGGGTAGTCCGGGATGCGCTTGTTGTACGCGTCGCGCAGATAGTGGATGCCCAGCACCGGGTCGACACCGTCGGGATCGAGGTCGAAGGTCCAGCTGCGCTCGTCGTGGGTCGGGCCGCAGAAGCCGATCGACAGCACATCCTCCAGGCCGAGCAGCCGACGCACGATGATCGTCCGATTGGCCCACGGGCAGGCCCGCGCGACCACGAGGCGGTAGCGGCCCGGTTCGACGCGGTAGCCATCGGCACCGTCTGCGGTGATGCGGGTGTCGATGTACTTGGTGTCGCGACTGAACTCGCCCTTGGGGTTCACGTATGCCATGCGGCCAGTGTTCCCAATTCAGCGACACCCCGCGCAGGAACTAGGCGTCGAGCTCCGCGGCAACCGCCTTGACGACCTCGGACACCCGCCGGGCGACCTTGCGATCCGGGTACTTGCCCTTGCGCAGCTCCGGCTGGATGGTGCTCTCCAGCAGGGTGATCAGATCGCCGACCATGCCGTGCAGCTCGTCCGGGGTGTGCTTGTGCTCGACGGTGGCCGACTCGCGGCGCGACTTCGACAGGCTCGGCGGCGGGTCGATCAGCTTGACCTGCAGGGCCTGCGGTCCACGACGCCCGGCGGCGACCCCGAACTCGACCTTCTGACCGGCCTTGAGCCCCTCGACACCCGCGGGCAGCGCCGAGGACCGGACGTAGACGTCCTCGCCATCCTCCTGAGACAGGAAGCCGAAGCCCTTCTCGGAGTCGTACCACTTCACCTTGCCGGTCGGCACCGCAGTCACCCGTTCATCTCGATAGATCACATAATTAATGCGTCCCGCCTGCGCAGGACGCAATGTAGAGAATGGTAACAAGTAGGCTGGGGCGACAGCCTGGAGGAGACCATGCGCCTGATCCTGAACGTCATCTGGTTGATCTTCGGTGGGCTCTGGCTGGCCCTCGGCTACTTCCTGGCCGGGATCATCTGCTTCATCCTGATCATCACCATCCCGTTCGGCTTCGCCGCGTTCCGCATCGGCGTGTACGCGCTGTGGCCGTTCGGCTACAAGGTCGTCGACAAGCCCGGCGTGCGACCGGGCGCGGCGGTCGGCAATGTCATCTGGCTCATCGTGGCCGGCATCTGGCTGGCCATCGGGCACGTGCTCTCGGCCATCGCGTTCGCCATCACGATCATCGGCATCCCGCTGGCCATCGCGACCATCAAGCTGATCCCGGTGTCGCTGATGCCGCTGGGCAAGGAGATCGTCCCCACCGACGAGCCGTTCGCCGGGGTGGCACGTTGACCGTCACCGCCTTGGGTGTGCCGTCGCTGCGCCGGGTGATCGGCGATCCGCCGGCCACCGGCCCGCTCGTCGACACCTACGGCCGGGTCGCCACCGATCTGCGGGTGTCGCTGACCGATCGGTGCAATCTGCGCTGCACCTACTGCATGCCCGCCGAGGGGCTGGACTGGCTGCCAGATGATCAGCTGCTGCAGCACGACGAACTCGCGCGGTTGTTGCGCATCGCGGTGACCCGACTCGGCATCACCAGCATCCGCTTCACCGGCGGCGAACCGTTGGTGGCCAAGAACCTGGAGCGGACGATCGCCGCTGCCGCGGCCCTGGAACCCCGGCCCGAGATCGCCGTGACGACCAACGGCCTCGGCCTGGCCAAGCGCGCCGCACGGCTCAAGAAAGCCGGACTGAACCGCGTCAACGTCTCGCTCGACACCGTCAATGCCGAACACTTCGCGCGCATCACCCGGCGCGACCGGCTGGCCGATGTGCTGGCGGGTCTGGCCGCCGCCCGCGACGCCGGATTGGGTCCGGTCAAGGTCAATGCGGTGCTCGACCCACGATCCGGCCTCGACGACGTCGTGCCACTGCTGCGGTTCTGCCTGGAGCACGGTTACCAGTTGCGGATCATCGAGCAGATGCCGTTGGACGCCGGGCACGAGTGGACACGGGCGAAGACGATCGACGCCGACATCGTGCTGAACACCCTGCGCCGGCATTTCGACCTGCGGCCCGACCCGGCCCCTCGCGGCTCGGCACCGGCCCAACTGTGGCGGGTGAACGGCAGTGCGGCGATCGTCGGCATCATCGCCTCGGTGTCGGAGTCGTTCTGCGGCGCGTGTGATCGCACCCGGCTGACCGCCGACGGCCAGATCCGCAGCTGCCTGTTCTCGACGACCGAGACCGACCTACGTGTCTTGCTGCGCACCGGCGCCGACGATGACGCCCTGGAGGCGGCCTGGCGCTCGGCGATGTGGGCGAAGCCGGCCGGGCACGGCATCAACGATCCGAGCTTCATCCAGCCCGCCCGGCCGATGAGCGCCATCGGCGGTTGAGCATGACCGATCTGGCGATCACCATCAGATATTTCGCCGCCGCGCGGGCCGCTGCCGGAATCGAGACCGAAACGTTGCGTTGTCCCACGGGCACCACTGTTCACACGTTGGTCGACGAATTGTCCGGGCGCGGGCCGGAATTGGCGAAGGTACTCGCACGCTGCTCGTATCTGGTCGACGGCGTCGCGGTGCGAGATAAAAACATCGTGCTTGAAACGCGCGAAACGGTCGATGTCTTACCCCCGTTCGCCGGCGGATAGCGGTGATTTGCGTCACATAACAAAACGGTCACAATGCGGCCACCTGCGGTTTGAGTTGTGAAAACACCTGCGGAAACGCCCGAATTCCCTGCGGCTTTAGAGTCCTCTCAGAGTTCTTAAGCACGGGAAACGCCGATCTGTGGCTGAGATGACGCTCGCAGGTTCACCCGATACCGTCTTGCCTCAAGCGTTCCGATCCCCCTCGGATTGCCTGCCTTGTCCGATTGCGCCGAGCTCCATCCATCGGGCAGGGATCAACACGAACCACTGGATGGAGGCGGGGGACCCAACCGGTCCGCCGAACAAGCAGACCAGGAACCTCGGTTCCTTGGGGTGAAGCCTTCTCTCGAGAAGGCCGGGCAACCTCTCCTGCCCGAACCCGACAGCTGACCTCGTGGGCGCTGACGAGAGGACCTTCTAGCTCCATGAGTGGACGGCACCGTAAGCCCACGACATCTTCCGTTAGCGTCGCCAAGATCGCCTTCACCGGTGCGGTCATCGGCGGTGGCAGCATCGCGCTGGCCGGTCAGGCCGGCGCCGCGACCGATGCCGAATGGGACACCGTCGCCAGCTGTGAATCCAGCGGCAACTGGGCCATCAACACCGGCAACGGCTACCACGGGGGCCTGCAGTTCTCCCCCAGCACCTGGTCCGGCCACGGCGGTGGCGAGTACGCCCCGACCGCCTACCTGGCCACCAAAGAGGAGCAGATCGCCGTGGCCGAGCGCGTGCTCGCCAGCCAGGGCAAGGGTGCCTGGCCCACCTGCGGCCGTGGCCTGTCCGGCCCGACCCCGCGCAATGTGGTCGCCGAACCCGCTCCGCTCGACAATCCGCTTCTGAACCCGCAGTTGCCGCCGCCGCCCGTCCCGGGCGCCCCGCTGCCCCCGCCGCCGCCGTTCGATGCGCTGGCCGCTCCCGCACCGCTGCCCCCGGCACCGCTGCCCCCGGCCCCCGAGGCCCCGCTGCCGCCGGCTCCGATCGACGCCGTGCCGATGGGTGCCCCGGCACCGCTGCCGCCCGCTCCGATCGACGCCATGCCGCTCGGCGCTCCCGCACCGCTGCCCCCGGCCCCCGAGGCCCCGCTGCCGCCGGCTCCCATCGACGCCGTCGCGCTCGCCGCCCCGGCCCCGCTGCCGCCGGCCCCGATCGACCCGGCCGCCCCGCTGCCACCCGCCCCGATCGACGCCATGCCGCTGGCCGCTCCCGCTCCGGTGCCGCCGGCACCGGAAGCTCCGCTACCACCCGCCCCGATCGACGCCGTGGCCCTGTCCGCTCCTGCCCCGGCTCCGCTGGCTCCGGTTGATCCGGCCGCGCCACTGCCGGGCGCCCCGGTGGATGCGCTTCCGCTCGACGCCCCGCTACCGCCGGCGCCGATCGTGGACGCCGCCAACTGGGACACCGTCGACGCTCCCGCCGAACAGCCACAGCTGTGGTCGCTGGAGGCACCGTTCCCGATGGAGCCCGCGCCGGTCCTACCGCCGGTTCCCGCGCCGGCCCCTGCCCCCGCACCGGTTCCCGCTCCTGCGCCCGCCGCCCTGGCGGCACCGGCCCCGGCTCCCGCCGCCGCTCCGGCGCCCGGCGTGGTCCCCGGCGAGGTCCTCGCGGCACCCGCAGCGGCCCCGGCCGATGGCATCCCGCACCTGATCAGCCCCGAGAACCTGGCTCCGGGCACCACCATGGATCCGGGTGTCATGCCTGACGAGAGCGCCAACGTCAGCTACCTGCGCCAGATCTGGCAGGCCGTGCAGTCGCAGCAGATCAGCGGCCGCGATGCACTGCTTGCCATGGCCACGCAGCGCTCGCTGACCGGTACCGCTCCGACGGCGCCCCCCGGAGCGGTCATCGCACCGCCAGGGGCACTGCCGCCCGCACCCGGCGCACCGCTGCCCCCGGCACCGCTGCCGCCGGCCCCCGGCGCCCCGCTGCCGGTCCCGCCGCCGCTGCCGTAATCACGAAACGACGAAGCCGCATTCCTCGAAAGGAATGCGGCTTTGCTCGTTCCGGGTCGTTTACGGCCGACTAGGCCGAGTTCACCCATTCGTCGGTACCGTCACCGAAGTGCTGGTGTTTCCACACCGGCAGCCGCTCCTTGACGGTGTCGACCATCAGCGCACAGGTCGCGAACGCCGCCCCGCGGTGATCGGCGGCCACCGCGACCACCAGGGCCGCGTCCCCGATCCGCAGATCGCCGATCCGGTGGCTCACCGCCACGGCGCGCACCCCCTCCGCGGCGGCCGCCACTTCGTGCACCACCTCGGTCAAAGTCTGCAGCGCCGATGGATGCGCCGAGTACTCCAGTCGGGTCACCGCGCGCCCGCCGTCGTGATCGCGCACGACGCCGGAGAACCCGACCACGGCCCCGGCTGCCTCGTGGGCGACCAGATCCTCGTGTTCGGTCAGCGAGATCGGTTCCTCGGACAGCCCGACCAGGACGACTTCAGCTCCGATGATCGCCTCCTGCAAGTTGATCCAGCGCATGTTCCAGCACATCGGCCAGCACACCCAGACCGTCGCGCACCCCGCCCGTCGAGCCGGGCAGGTTGATCACGAGTGTGCGACCGCTGACCCCGCAGACACCGCGGGAGAGCACCGAGGTCGGCACCTTGGGCAGGCCGGAGCGGCGGATGGCGTCGGCCAGGCCGGGAATTTGATAGTCCACGAGTGCCGCGGTGATATCGGCGGTGCGGTCGGTGGGTGAGATACCGGTACCGCCGGAGGTGATGATCAACCCCACCCCCTCGTCCAGGGCGGCCCGCAGCGCCTGCTCGACGTCGGAGCCGTCGGCCACCACGATCGGTGCCGGGACGTCGAAGCCGCGCTCACCGAGCCAGGAGACGATGATGGGTCCGGTGCGGTCGTCGTAGACGCCGGCAGCGGCCCGGGTGGAGGCGATGATCACCCGAGCGGAGGTCACGGCGCGGTCCAGCTACCGGTCTTGCCGCCCTCTTTGCGCACCACGTGCACACCGTCGATGCGGGCGGCCGGGTCGACGGCCTTGATCATGTCGTACACCGTCAGCGCCGCCACGCTCACCGCGGTCAACGCCTCCATCTCGACCCCGGTGCGGTCGGTGGTGCGCACGGTCGCGGTGATGGTCACTTCGGTTGTCCCGACGGCGAATTCGACGTCCACACCGGTGAGCGCCAACTGATGGCACAGCGGGATCAGGTCGCTGGTGCGTTTGGCCGCCATGATCCCGGCGACCCGGGCGGTCGGCAGCGCATCACCCTTGGGCAACCCGCCCGAGGCGATCAACTCGACGACGTCGGCGCGGGTGTGCACCACACCGACAGCGACGGCGGTGCGCTTGGTTGCGGCCTTCGCCGTGACATCGACCATGTGGGCCGCGCCCGACTCGTCCAGATGGGAGAGGCCGCTCACCGCTACTTGTTGACGACGGTGACCGGGTGGACGTACGGCAGGTCCTCGGCCGGCAGCGGGAAGGTCACGTCACCGAACGGGGACAGTGAACCGGTCCGGTCGCTGACGAGCTCGCTGACCGCGTGATCGCCATCGGCCACCTCGGGCCAGCCATTGTCGACGTACTGATTCTTCTTGTCTGCCACGCCTGACATTGTGGCAGGTACTACGAGCGGTGGCGAGAGCGGGACGCTGCTTTACGCTGGTCAGCAATGACCCAGGGATTTAAGAGCATGCCCCTCGGCGTCTGGTTGGCCGACCTGCCCGACGAACGCCTGGTGCGGCTGCTCGAACTGCGACCCGACCTGACCCAGCCGCCGCCGAGCACCATCGCCGCACTGGCCGCCCGAGCCCAGGCTCGCCAGTCGGTGAAGGCCGCCACCGACGGGCTGACCTACCTGCATCTGGCCGTGCTCGACGCGCTGCTGGTGCTCAACGCCGAGGCCGCCCCGGTGCCCCGCGACGCCGTCACCGAGTTCATCGGGACCCGCGCCGATGCCGACGCGGTCAAGGCGGCCCTGGAGGATCTGACCGACCGGGCGCTGGTCTGGGGCGATGAGACGCTGCGCGTCGTCGCCGAGGTGGCCGCCGGGCTGCCGTGGTACCCGGGGCAGGCCGTGCACGACGGGCCCACACTGACCGCCGCCCAGATCCGCGAGCTGCTCGATGCCGCCGACGAAGCCCAGACCGAGCTGCTGACCCGGCTGGTCGAGGGCTCCCCCGTCGGCCGCACCCGCGACGCCATCCCCGGCACCGATCCGCAGCGTCCCGTGCAGCGCCTGCTCACCGACGGGCTGCTGCATCGCATCCCTTCCGACAGCGGGGACACCGTGATCCTGCCGCGCGCCGTCGCCCAGGTGCTGCGCGGCGACCTGCCGGGTCCGACCGGTCTGCACCGGCCCGACCCCACCGTGGCGACCACCACCCAGGCCGATATCGACTCGGTGGCCGCCGGTGCGGCGATCGACCTGCTGCGCGAGATCGACGTGGTGATCCAGGTGTTGTCCGACGGCCCCGTCTCGGAGCTGCGTGCGGGCGGACTCGGCGTCCGAGACGTCAAGAAGCTGACCAAGCTGACCGGTATCGACGAGCAGCGGCTCGGTCTGATCCTGGAGCTGTCAGCCGCGGCCGGCCTGCTGGCCCCGGGCACCCCCGACCCGGAACCACCCGCGGGTAACTCGCCGTACTGGGCGCCCACCGTCGGCGCCGACCGATTCGTCGAGACCTCGACGGCGGCACGCTGGCACCTGATCGCTTGGACCTGGCTGCATCTGCCGGCCCGGCCCAGCCTGGTCGGGCACCGCGGGCCGGACGGCAAACCGTACGGAGTGCTCTCGGATGCGCTGTACTCCACGGCCGCCCCGCTGGATCGCCGGCTGCTGTTGACGGTGCTCGACGAGCTGCCGGCCGGGGCCGGTGTCGACGCCGAGTCGGCGGCGCTGGCGATGATGTGGCAGCGGCCGCGCTGGGCGGCGCGGCTGCAGCTGGAGCCGGTGACCGATCTGCTGCGCGAGGCGCACGCGGTCGGGCTGGTCGGCCGCGGCGCCATCGCGTCCCCGGCCCGTGCGCTGCTGGCCCAGGGTGACGAGGACGAGGCCGAGACCACCGTCGCCGCGATGGCCAAGGTGCTGCCCGCCCCGCTGGATCACTTCCTGCTGCAGGGCGACCTGACGGTGGTGGTGCCGGGCCCGCTGATCCGTGAGCTCGCCGAACAGCTGGACGCCGTGGCCACCGTCGAATCGGCGGGCGCGGCGATGGTCTACCGGATCAGCGAGCCGTCGATCCGCCGCGCGCTGGACGCCGGTCGCACGGCCGGCGGTCTGCACGCGTTCTTCGAGAAGCACTCCAAAACACCGGTGCCACAGGGGCTCACCTATCTGATCGACGACGTCGCGCGCCGGCACGGCCAGCTACGGGTCGGCATGGCGTCCTCGTTCGTGCGCTGTGAGGATCCCGCGCTGCTGGCCCAGGCGGTGGCGACCCCGGCCGCCGAGATGCTGGAGTTGCGGATCCTGGCGCCGACGGTGGCGGTGTCACAGGCCTCGATCGGTGATGTGCTGGCCGCGCTGCGTGCCGGCGGTTTTGTCCCGGCTGCCGAGGATTCGACCGGAGCGGTACTCGATATCCGCGCCCGCGGGGCGCGGGTGCCGACGCTGAGCCGACGGCGGGTGTTCCGTCCGCTGGCCGCACCCAACGCGCAGACCCTCGGCGCCATCATCGCCGTGATGCGCAGCGTCGCGGCCAGCCCCGGACCGGGTCAGCGACTGGACCCGGCGGTGCTGATCGCGTTGTTGCAGCAGGCTGCGGTGGAGCAGACCTCGGTGGTGATGGGTTATGTGGACCCGGCCGGGGTGGCCACCCAGCGCGTGGTGGCGCCGATCAACATCCGCGGCGGCCAGTTGACAGCCTTCGACCCGGCCTCCGGGCGGGTGCGCGAGTTCGCGATCCATCGCGTGACCTCCGTGGTGTCGGCCGACTCTGGATAATGGATGGGATGAGCACCGAGGGCCCTTTGATCGTGCAGTCCGACAAGACTGTGCTGCTCGAGACCGATCACGAACTCGCCGGCGCCGCGCGCGCCGCGATCGCGCCGTTCGCCGAGCTGGAACGCGCTCCCGAACACATCCACACCTACCGGATCACCCCGCTGGCGCTCTGGAACGCCCGCGCCGCCGGCCATGATGCCGAGCAGGTGGTCGACGCCCTGGTCAGCTTCTCCCGCTACGCGGTGCCGCAGCCGCTGCTGGTCGACATCGTCGACACCATGGCCCGCTACGGTCGGCTGCAGCTGATCAAGCACCCGGCCCACGGGCTGACACTGGTCAGCCTGGATCGCGCGGTGCTCGAAGAGGTGCTGCGTAACAAGAAGATCGCGCCGATGCTGGGCGCGCGCATCGACGACGACACCGTCATCGTGCACGGCAGTGAGCGCGGCCGGGTCAAGCAGATGCTGCTCAAGATCGGATGGCCGGCCGAGGACCTGGCCGGCTACGTCGACGGCGAGGCCCATCCGATCACGCTGGAACAGGACGGCTGGGAGCTGCGCGACTACCAGGAGATGGCCGCCGAGTCGTTCTGGGCCGGCGGGTCCGGGGTGGTGGTGCTGCCCTGTGGTGCGGGCAAGACGCTGGTCGGTGCGGCCGCCATGGCCAAGGCCGGGGCGACGACGTTGATCCTGGTCACCAATACCGTGGCCGGTCGGCAGTGGAAGCGTGAGCTGATCGCGCGGACCTCGCTGACCGAGGACGAGATCGGTGAGTACTCCGGGGAACGCAAGGAGATCCGGCCGGTCACCATCGCGACGTATCAGGTGATCACCCGCCGGACCAAGGGTGAGTACAAGCATCTGGAGCTGTTCGACAGCCGCGACTGGGGCCTGATCGTCTACGACGAGGTGCACCTGCTGCCGGCGCCGGTGTTCCGGATGACCGCCGATCTGCAGTCCCGCCGGCGCCTCGGGCTGACCGCGACGCTGATCCGGGAAGACGGCCGCGAGGGCGACGTGTTCAGCCTGATCGGGCCCAAGCGCTACGACGCCCCGTGGAAGGACATCGAGGCGCAGGGCTGGATCGCGCCGGCCGAGTGCATCGAGGTCCGGGTGACCATGACGGACAACGAGCGGATGACGTACGCGACCGCCGAGCCCGAGGAGCGCTACAAGCTCTGCTCGACGGCACACACCAAGATCGCGGTGGTGAAGTCGATCCTGGACAAGCACCCGAATGAGCCGACGCTGGTGATCGGCGCCTACCTGGACCAGCTCGACGAGCTCGGCCAGGAATTGAACGCACCCGTCATCCAGGGCTCGACCAAGAACGCCGAGCGCGAGGAGCTCTTCGACCAGTTCCGGCGCGGTGACATCCGCACCCTGGTGGTGTCCAAGGTCGCCAACTTCTCCATCGACCTACCGGAAGCATCTGTGGCGGTGCAGGTTTCGGGGACGTTCGGATCACGCCAGGAGGAGGCGCAGCGGCTGGGCCGGTTGCTGCGACCCAAGGCCGACGGTGGCGGCGCGGTGTTCTACTCGGTGGTCTCCCGCGACAGCCTGGATGCCGAATATGCCGCGCACCGGCAGCGGTTCCTGGCCGAACAGGGCTACGGGTACATCATCAAGGATGCCGACGACCTGCTGGGCCCGGCGATTTAATCCAGCGCGCCGGCGGCCACCGCGGCCAGGTTGATCCGGCTCAGCACGTCGTGCAGTTTCTCCAGCTCGGCCATGTCCACCCCGAGCCGGGCGACGACCGCGGGTGGGATCTCCAGGGCCTTGCGCCGCAGTGCGGCACCGCCCTTGGTCAGGTTGATCAGCGTGGTGCGCTCATCGGACACGCTGCGGGTGCGGCTGATCAGGCCGAGTGCCTCGAGGCGTTTGAGCATCGGCGAGACGGTGGCCGAGTCCATCTGCAGCAGACCGGCGATCTGCTTGACCGACAACGCATCCAGGCCGGCCTTGTCGTTGTCCCACAACGCCAGCATCACCAGATACTGCGGGTGGGTCAGCCCCAGCGGTTCGAGCAGCGGCCGGTACACCGCGAGAACGGCACGGTTGGTGACCGCCAGCGCAAAGCAGACCTGGCGTTCCAGCGCCAACGGGTCAGCCTCGGCGTCACGGTCTTCGGTCACAGCGGCCATCGTCACAGCGTACTACCCGCCTCGCCCGCTAATAGTTAGGGTACTATCTAATTTATGGCCGCCACCCAGCCCACCGCACTGCAGCGTCTCGCCTACGCCTACGGCAAGCGGCTGCCCGACTCCATGCGGGACTGGGTCGTCGCGGACCTCACCGGTCCCGGCGCGATCCGCAGGCACATGTTGCGTTACGCGATCCCGCCGGCACTCATCCTGGCGCCGCTGTGGCTGCTGCCCGCCTCGCTGTACGTGCACCTGGAGATGACGGTGCCGATCTACACCTGGGCGCTGGTGATGGCCTTCGTGCTCAACAAGGTCTGGCGCCGGCACCGGTTGGCCCAGCACGGGCTGGACCCCAAGCTGGTCGACAACGTCAACCGCGCGAAGAACGCCCGCCTGCACGAGGACTACGCCCGCCGCTACGGCGCGCGCCCCGAAGAGGCGCAGTGGCAGTCCAATCCGAGCCCGTTCTAGACATGCGGCCCAACGGGTTTGGCGACGGTCAGCAGCACCACCGCATCCTCGACGGCGGCCAACGCGTGCCGCACCGGCGGCACCACCAGCAGATCGCCGGGCGCGCCATCCCAGCCCGCATCGGCGGTCGTCAGTCGCACCCGGCCCTGTAGCACCTGCAGCGTGGCCTCGCCGGGGCTCTCGTGATCGTCGAGACCGTGGCCTTCGGTGAGTGCCAGCACGGTCTGGCGCAGGGTGTGTTCATGCCCGCCGTACACGGTGTGTGCGCTGCGCCCGCTGCCGGCGGTGCGGGCCTTGGCCAGTTCCTGACGGGCCAGCGCGGTCAGCGAGATCTTCTCCATATCGCCACTATCGCACCTCGGACAGACCCGCCTTGGCCGCTCGGGACAACTCGTCGGCGAGGACCTCCGGCGCTCCGGCGGGCAGCCCGCCGACGACCAGTCGCGCCACCATGGCGGGGTCGGATTTCTGGTCCGCCGGAATGTAACTGACCATATCGGTGTCCATGTAGCCCACGTGTAGCGCCGCGCGACGTGGGAGGTTGCGGCTCGCAGCTGGGAGCATCCGGATCGTGGTGGCGGCCGGGCAGCGTGCCGACGATGAGGTGATGCAGCAATCCACCCGATGGCCGGTGGTCCGGACCGCGGCGGCACTTGGGGCCCTCGCCGCCGCGGCCCGCCCACGGCTGGCCCGTTCGGGCGGCGTCTGTCGGGCCGCACTGGTCGCGGTGACACTCAGTCTGCTGGCGATGCCGCTCACCACCGCGGTGCCGGTGCGGCTGGTGTTACCCGGCGTCGCGGGGCTCGGCAGCGCGCTGGCATTTGTCATCGCGGCGAACACTCTGCTGGATCTCGAACCCAGGCACGTCGGTTGGGGGTTCAGCGTTGTGGGCGTGGGGATCTCGCTGTCGGCCGCGCTGGTGTTGGTCTTGCCCGGCCCCGGCCTCTGCGGCGGCCCACCGGGTGCGACGCGGACGGTTCGGGTTGCTGTTCGGCGGCTACACGTTGGAGGGCATCGGCTACATCGTCGCAGGCACCTTCCTGGTCGCCGCCCTGGCGCAACAGTCCCCCGGACGGCTGGGTGGCGCGGCCTGGCTGGTGGTCGGGCTGGCGGTGATCCCGTCGGCGGCGACCTGGGACCGGGCCACCGCGGCCTGGTCGCGGCCCGCGCTGCTGACCGTCGCGCTGCTGTTACAGGCGGTCGGTATCGCGCCGGCCTGTACCGGCAGTACCGCCGCGGCCCTGCTGGGCGCGATCCTGTTCGGCGGCACCTTCATCGGGGTCAGCACGCTCGCGCTGGCCGAGGGTCGTATGCTCGGCCTACCGGGTGCGGTGGCGGTGCTGACCGCGGGCTATTCGGTGGGCCAGATCATCGGACCGATGATGGTAATACCGTTGCTGCACATCGGTTTTCGATCTGCACTGGCCGCCGGCGCGGTGACGGTGCTACTGGCTGCCGTGGCCTGCGCGGCGATATGGGTCCTCGACCGGCAGCCACACCCCGGCCGCGTCGACACCCAGGTTGCCGATATCGCGGGTGAAGGCCTCGACTACCGCCAGCACCGATTCCCGGTATCACCGGGGTGAACCTGCGCGGGTTCTTCGAACTGACCCGCGCCGCGATCGGGGCCATGGGCGAGGGCGGCCACGTGGTGAACGTGTCGACCAGCCTGGTCGACCAGGCCAACAAGGCCGCCCCCTCGGTGCTCGCGTCGCTGACCAAGGGCGGTCTGAATGCGGCCACCAAGTCGCTGGCCGTCGAGTACGCCGACCGCGGTATCCGGGTGAACGCCGTGGCGCTGGGCGTCATCCGCACCCCGATGCACTCCGATGACGACTACGCCCGGCTGTCCCAGCTGAACCCGCAGAAGCGGATCGGTGAGGTCGAAGAGGTCACCGAGGCGGTGTTGTTTCTGGAGAACGCCGGCTTTGTGACCGGCGAGATCCTGCACGTCGACGGAGGCCAGCATGCCGGGTATTGATCAGGACAGTAGAGCAATTCTGACCGCCGTCCTCGACGAGTGGAAGGCCGGGATCGACGACCACGATCCCGGCCGGGCCGCCGCGGTGTTCAGCGCCGATGCGGTGTTCCAGGGGCTCAAGCCCTACAGCGTCGGCCGCGACGGGGTATTCGCCTATTACGCCGGGCAGCCGGCCGGGTTGACGGTCGACTACACCTTCCTGGAGACCCGGCGGGCCGCCGACACCGTGGTGCTGGGATACCTGCGCGCGGACTTCACCTTCGCCGACGGCTCGGGTGTCGCCCTGAACCTGGGCATGACCGCCGTCGACACCGCCGAAGGGTGGCGCATCGCGCAGTATCAGGTCAGCCCAGTGCCGGGATGACCTCGCGCTCGAACAGTTCGATGCCGGAGCGGTCGTAGGCCGCCTCGGGGAAGTAGATGATGGCGTACTCGCAGCCCAGGTCGCGCAGCTTGGTCAGCCGCTCGATGACCTGCTCGGGGGTGCCGGTGGCCGAGTCCGGTGAGGCGACGTTGGCGAGCATGGCGTCGACAGCTGCCTCGCCGGCCTTGTCCACCTGGCGGGCCCGGATCTGGTCCAGCCGCTCGGTGACCTCGGCCTCTGAGGCGGCGATGACGGAGTTGAAGTTGGCCGACCGTGTGATGGCGTCGAAGTCGGTGCCGACGGTGCGGCAGTGCCCGGCCAGCACCTCGGACTTGTGCTGGAAGTCGGCAGGCACACAGCTGAAGTTGGTGTACTGGGCGTACTTGGCCGCGATTTTCAGGGTGACCTTCTCGCCGCCGCCGGCGATCCACAGCGGGGGCCCACCTGCCTGTAGCGGCTTGGGCGCCACGATGGCGTCGTTCACCTGGTAATACTTGCCGTCGAGGGTCACCCGGCCGTCGCGCCAGGCGTCCCGCATGATCTGCACACCCTCGTCGAGGCGGCCCAGCCGCTCCCCCGCGGACGGGAAGCCGTACCCATAGGCACGCCACTCGTGCTCGTACCAGCCGCCGCCGATTCCCATCTGGGTGCGCCCGGCCGAGATGACGTCGACGGTTGCTGCGACTTTTGCCAGGTAGGCCGGATTCCGGTAGCTCATGGCGGTACACATCTGACCCAATTTGACGCGTTCGGTCACCGCCGCGAAGGCCGACATCAGCGACCAGGCCTCATGGGTGGCCTCATCGGTAGGGACCGGGACGGTGTGGAAGTGGTCGTATACCCAGACCGAGTCCCACGTGCTGTTATCGGCGTAGCGGGCCAGTTCGCTCATCACTGACCAGTGGTTTTCGGTGGGAATGCCGACGAGGTCGAGTCGCCAACCCTGCGGAATGAACAGTCCGAAGCGCATAGCCTCCGACTCTAGGCCCGCCCGGCCCATTGTTAAATCGTCTACACTCACAGAAGTTTGTTCGCTACATCCATTCGGTGAGGATCCGGCCATGACTGCCACCCGACGTCGCTTTGCGGCTGCCATCGCGGCGGCCGTCATGCCCCTGACCGCTGTTGCAGTCGCCACGGCGGCCCCGAGCGGTGCCGAGACCACCTGCAACCCAGGTCAGGTCAACTACAACGGCAGCTGCGTGGACAACTGCAAGAGCTCCGAGGTCCGCAACGCCGGCACCGGCGAGTGCCAGACGCTGCTTGCCGCCGCGCTGGACAAGGCCGAGACCCCGGCTGTGGCCAAGCTCACGCCCGAGCAGATGGGTGGCGCGTGGCAGCTGGCGAACAACCTGCGCGTGCTGCCGCAGGCCAATCAGGTGTGGGGTTCGGTGGTCAACACCGTCGACACCGTGGTCGGTTGGCCGGCACTGATCGCCGCTGCATCGGCCGATACCGCCGCGACGCTGGCGTTCTTCGGGCTGCTGCCGGGTGTCGGCACCACTGGCACCGGCATTCTCAACGCCTCCCAGGTGACCGGCCAGACCTTCGCGGCCGCCTCCGATGTGGCCCGGGTGGCCACCTCGATGCCGTCGCTGCAGCTGCCCAAGCTGCCCCAGTTCCAGCTGCCCCAGGCCCCGCCGATCGGGCTGCCCGAGCTGCCGCCGCCGCCCCCGATCGGGCTGCCGGAGATCGGCCCGCCGAAGATGCCGAAGATCGGCATGCCGCGTATCGGCCCGCCCAAGCTTGGCGCCTCCGGCATCTGCGGTCCGAAGCTGCTGTTCTTCCGTCCCTGCCTCTGAGCCATGGCGCTCTCCCGGGAAGATCGCGAAGCATTCCTGGCGGAGCCGCATGTCGCAGCGCTCTCGATCGCGGCCGGACCCAACCGGGGTCCGCTCACGCTGCCGATCTGGTATCAGTACACCCCCGGTGGTCAGCCGTGGGTGTTGACCGGCGTCGGGTCGCGTAAGCACCGACTGCTCGAGGCGGCCGGGCACTTCTCACTGATGGTCGACCGGCTCGTGCCCACGGTCCGCTATGTGAGCGTCGACGGTGCGGTGGCCCGCATCGAGGAGGGCACCGACGAGCAGCTGGTCGAGATGACCAGGCGGTATCTGCCCGCGGAGGCCGTCGAGCCGTATCTGGAAATGGCCCGGCGCGAGCACGGCCCCAGCGTCGCGGTCTACCTGCGGCCCCAGCACTGGTTCTCCGCCGACCTGGGCGGAACCTAGACCCCGAGCGTGGACCGCGCCGCCGCCACCGCGATGCTGCGCAGCTCCTGGACCGGGGTGTCCGGGAAGGACATACAGCAGTCCTGCAGGCCACCCAGCGCGACCACCGTGCGCACCGACTGATCCAGCGTCGGCTGCGGCCCGAACATCACCCGGCACAACCGTTCCCGCCAGGCCAGCATGCTGTCGATCAGCCCGAGGTCGGCGATGGTGCTCAGTTCGGAGATCACCGTGACCAGATCGGCGCGGTAGGCGTAGAAGTAGTCGAAGTACCCCTCCAGCAACCGGGTGGGCGTCATGTCGGCGGCGCGTTCGCAGGCCGCGACGTACTCCTCGCCCCCGTCGATCAACGGCGCAACGATGCTGCGCACCAGGTCTTCTCGTGACCGGAAGTGGTAGTACAGCGCGGGTTTGGTGATACCCAACCGGGCGGCGATGTCCTGCAGGCTGGTGCGCTGGACACCTTTCTCGGCGAACAGTTCGCGGGCCACGTCCTGGATTCGCTGCCGGGTGTCCTGCCGTGGTGCACTCACGTACCCACCCTAACTGACCGATCGTTAAGTAAGCTGACGATATCCACTTACCGACCGTTAAGTAAGGAGCGAGTCATGCGGGTTCTCATCTCGGGCGCGAGCATCGCCGGACCGGTGCTTGGGCACTGGCTGATCAGGCGTGGTTTCGAGGTGACCGTGGTCGAGCGGGCGCCGCAGCTGCGTAAGACCGGCGGACATGCGATCGACCTGTTCGGTCCGGCCATGGACATCGCCGAACAGATGGGTGTGC
Organism: Mycobacterium sp. C31M; assembly: GCF_053345865.1. Lineage (NCBI taxonomy): Bacteria > Bacillati > Actinomycetota > Actinomycetes > Mycobacteriales > Mycobacteriaceae > Mycobacterium > Mycobacterium sp. C31M. Next base: position 198,935 of record NZ_JBKFAX010000011.1, read on the forward strand.
AGGACCGGGTGCTGGCCCATGCCACCGGGACCGACCGGATCGTCTTCCGCCGGCCGGGATCGCGCCGTGCCACCCAGATCGACTACGGCAAGCTGTCCTCGGCGATATCGTCGCGCCACGTCGAGATCATGCGCGACGACCTGAGCCAGATCTTCTACGACGCCGGCCGCGACGATATCGAGTACCTGTTCGGCGATCAGATCACCGCCATCGACGAGGAGGGCCGGGTCGAGTTCGCACGCGGCGGGCCGCGCCGCTTCGATCTGGTGGTCGGTGCCGACGGATTGCATTCAGGCGTGCGGCAGCTGGTGTTCGGCCCGGACAGTGGGCACGAGGAGTTCCTGGGCGCCTACCTGTCGGTGGTGTCGCTGCCGAAATCGCTTGTGCCGGCCGGTGAAATGACCGGTTTCATCGATATCGACCGGACCGTGATGATCTACACCGCCGACCACCTCGACGATGCGCGTGCGGTGTTCCTGTTCCGGCCGACGGGCGACTTCACCTACGACCATCGCGATACCGCTGCCCAGCAGCGCCAGCTGCACACGAGGTTCGCCGGGATTAGCCCCGAGGTGGACCGCTGGCTCGACGGGGTGGACCGCACGCCGGCGTTCTATTTCGACGCGATCACCCAGCTGCAGCTGACCAGCTGGTCCCGCGGCCGGGTCACACTGGTCGGCGACGCCGGATACTGCCCCGGCCCGGCCGTCGGCGGCAGCACCAGCCTGGCCGTGATCGGCGCCTACGTGCTGGCCGGTGAGTTGGAACGCGCCGGTGGCGATCACACCGTCGCTTACCCCGCCTACGAGGACGTCATGCGCGAACCCGTGCTCGGCGCCCGGGCGCTGGCCAAGGGCATGTCCCGGGGCATCCTGCCGTCGTCGCAGTGGGGTGTGCGGACGTTTGTGCTCGGGATGCAGGCGGTATCGGTGCTGCCCAGACCCGTCACCAACGTTCTGGCCCGGCTGAATGGCCGGGGCATCCGGCACTACGACTCGATCAAGGTGCCCGAGTACAGCTCGGCGACCGCAGGCACGCTCACCTTGAGCGACGGCGTGCGTGGTAACTCGTCGACCACCAACACCGAGACCGGAACATGATGCGCCGGTAGCTGATTGCGTACCAGGTCTTTGAGCTCGGATTCGGTGACGGTCTTGCCCGGTCTGAGCTCGACGGCCGCGAACGGAACCTCACCGAGTCGGTGGTCGGGCACTCCGACCACGCCGGCGTCACGGACTGCTGGATGTGAGATGAGCACGGCGCGTACGGTTTCCGGCAGGATCTTGAATCCGCCGCGGTTGATCGCGCCGTCGGCCCGTCCGTGCAGGGTGACAAAACCGTCCTCGTCGATCGAGGCGAGGTCGGTGGTCCGCACCCAGTCCGGGCCGAGCAGCGCGATCTTGGCGGTCAGGATGCCTCGCTCACCGACCGGGACCTGCTCCCCCGATTCGGCATCGATGATGCGGACCTCGACCCCGGGCAGCACCCGGCCAGAGCTGGCGCGTTTGCCGGCTCCGAATTCGCGGTACAGATCCGGGGTCCAGCTGCACACCGACCCGGCGAACTCGGTGGCGCCGTAGGCCGTCAGCACCTGGATGCCGTAGCGCTGTTCGAAGGCATCCCGGGTCGCAACATCCAGCGGACCCGAGGCGCTCATCACATACCGCAGCGACGCCAGATCGACAGGATCCAGATCGGCGTCCAGCAGCATACGCACCACCGCCGGCTGCACCCCGACCCGTTGCAGGCCATGGGTTCTCACGGCTGCCACCCAAGCCGGCAGGTCGAAGCGTTCGTGCAGCACCATGCGCTTGCCGACGTAGATGCCGGTGATCAGTTGGCAGACGCCACCGATCCCGCCCAATGGCCAGTACACCAGCTCGGGTGGCTCGCCGGGAGCGGCTTGGCCGCCGGTGACGCTGAACACCGTGTGTTGCAGCACGTCGGCACGGACGGTGAAACGCTTTGGCGGGCCGGTGGTTCCGCTGGTCAGGATGGCCAGCGCGCCATCGAGCGGTGGCCGTTCCTGCTGTAGCCCGGGATCGGCAAGCACCGGGGTGTCGGGGTCCAGGACGATTTGCGCGGCGCCGATGCGCTGCGCGGCGGCCGTCACGGGTGCGATCCAGTCCTGCGGGTCGGCCAGCACGGCGGCCGGGTTGACCCGCTCGATATCGGTGGCAATCGCGTCGGGTGACTGGAAGGAGTAGATCATCACGACCGGGCGGCCGATCGCGAGCGCACCGATGACCGCCGCCGCGTGCGGGTAGCGGTTGCGCACCACCAGCGCGACGGGATCGCTGCCGGGCAGCTGCTCGACGATCCGCCTGCCGTAGGTCGCGACCTCGTCGCCGGTGTACCAGCGGCCCGCGAACTCGATACACGGCCGGTCGCCGTAGCTCGCCAGCCCTGCCGCAAACCTTTCGGTAAAGCCTTCGGTCACCGTTCCATTGTGCACACCTACCCGGCGAAGCAGCTCCGGTACTCGCTCGGCGTGGTGTGCATCTGCCGCACGAAGTGGTGCCGGAAGGTGACCGGCGATTCGAACCCGACCCGGGTGGCGATCTGTTCGACGGAAAACCCGTCGGACTCCAGGAGACCGAGACTGGCCTGGATGCGTTGTTCGATGAGCCACTTGATCGGCGTTGTGCCGGTGGCCTTGGCGAACTGGCGCAGATAGCTGCGGCGGGACATCCCGGACTGCTCGGCCAACTCGTCGAGCGTGATCGGCCGGTCCAGATGCTCCATGGCCCAAGCCATTCCGGTGGCAATTCGCCCGTCGGCGGCCGGCTCGGGGACCGGGGTGTCGATGTACTGCGCTTGCCCTCCGGCCCGGTGTGGCGCGATGACCAGGCGCCGGGCGACGTCGTTGGCGACGTGTGCGCCGTGATCGGTGCGCACGATGTGCAGGCACAGATCCAGCCCGGCGGCGCAGCCCGCGCTGCTGAGCACCCGGCCGTTGTCGACATAGAGCGGTGCCGGGTCGACCTGCACCGCGGGGAACCGGTCGCGCAGCAGGTCGGCGTAGATCCAGTGGGTCGTCGCCGACCGTCCGTCGAGCACCCCGGCGGCCGCGAGCGCGAAGGCACCCGAGCAGATGGACACCAACCGGGCGCCGCGCTCGTCGGCGGCCCGGATGGCGTCCAGCAGATCGTCCGAGGGCGGTTGGCGGACATCGCGCACGCTGGGAATCACCACGGTGTCCGCGGCGGCCAGATCGGCCAGGCCGTAGGCGGTGCGCACGGTGGCGCCGCCGAGCATCCGCAACTCCTCGACCTCCGAGCACAGCTGCACGGTGTACCAGGGGCGTTTGATGCCGGCGGAGAACATCTCCGGCAGTTCGGTCAGCCCGAAGATCTCGGCCGCGAGGCCCGATTCGAAACCGGACATGCCGTCATATGCGAGGATCGCGACTGTATGCATGTCACTATCTTATCGATGTGCGGCACCAGTGCCACTGTGCCTGCCCGGCGGCTTTTGGCACGGTGGGGTCATGACGAACAACCGCAAGCGTTTTCGCACCTTGATCGCCTTTTTCGCGGGAATCCACGCAGCCAATGGCCTGGCCCACGGCGTGCGGCCGGCCAAGGACTCGGCGGCGTTAGTCTCGGACACATGGGCTCTCGACGATTGCTCTTCCGGACGCTGTACCGACTCGGGTTCACACCCTGGGACGGACACCCACTTGCGGACAGCCTGACCCGGCTGGTCGCCGACACCCCACCGACCACCGCGCTGGACCTTGGCTGCGGCACCGGTGACAACGCCATCTACCTGGCCGACCACGGCTGGCAGGTCACCGGTGTCGACTACATCGACAAGCCACTGGGCAAGGCCCGCACCAAGGCGGGTGATCGGCCGATCCGGTTCCTGCGGGCCGATGTCACCGAGCTCCGGGCCGCGGGCGTCGCCGGCCCCTTCCACCTGGTGATCGACAGCGGATGTCTGCACGGCATGAACGACGCCGACCGCGACGGATATGTCCGCGAGGTCACCGCCGTGACCAACTCCGGCGGGCGGCTGCTCATCGTGGCGTTTGTGCCGGGCAGCTCCTACGGCGTCCCCGGCATCACGCCCGAGGAGGTGCGGCGGCGGTTCGCCGACGGCTGGGCGCTGCAGGCCTCCGGCGACGAACCGCAGATGGACCACAACGGCAAGAACCCGGCCCGGTTCTACCTTTTCCACCGCCACTGACTCTGCGGTGACGGCGCACCCTTCTCGCACTTTCGCGCCCTGGACGCAGCGTCAATGCCGAACACAAGAAACCCCCGGCCTTCGAGGGACCGAGGGCTTCTTGGGTCTGGCTGGCTAGGCCTCCAGCGAGGCCGGCGGGTTGAAGCGCTCGCCGTACTTGGCGGCCAGCTCCTTGGCGCGGGCCACGAAGGCCGCCTTGCCGACGCCACCGGGGCCCTCGTAGCCGACGATGTACTGCGCCGAGCCACCGGTGTACGGCGGGAAGCCGATACCCATGATGGACCCGATGTTCGCGTCGGCGGTCGAGGTCAGCACACCCTCGTCGAGGCACTTCTGGGTCTCCAGCGCCTCGGCGAACAGCATGCGGTCGATGGCGTCCTGCAGCGGGATGGTCGCGCTGCCGGAGTTGAAGGTCTCCTTCAGCCCCGGCCACAGGCCGGTCCGCTTGCCGTCGACGTACTCGTAGAAGCCGGCGCCGGAAAGCCGTGAGGGACGGCCGATCTCGATCATCTTCTCCACGACGGCCTCGGCCGGGTGCGGGGTGTGCGTGCCACCGGCGTCCTCGATGCCCTTGCGGGTCGCAACGGCGATCTTGTGCATAAGCTCCAAGTTGAGCTCATCGGAGAGCTGCAGCGGTGCCGCCGGGTAGCCGGCCTGCGCCCCGGCCTGCTCGATGGTGGCGGGCTCGATGCCCTCACCCAGCATGGCCAGCGCCTCGTTGACGAAGGTGCCGATGACGCGGCTGGTGAAGAAGCCGCGGCTGTCGTTGACGACGATCGGGGTCTTCTTGATGGCCAGCGTGTAGTCGAACACCCGGGCCAGCGCCTCATCAGAGGTCTTCTCGCCCTTGATGATCTCGACCAGCGGCATCTTGTCGACCGGGGAGAAGAAGTGGATACCGATGAAGTCTTCCTGGCGCTTCACCCCACTGGCCAGACCGGTGATCGGCAGCGTCGAGGTGTTCGAACCGAGGATGGCGTTGGGCTCGACGATGTCCTCGATCTCGCCGAACACCTTGTGCTTGAGTTCCTGGGACTCGAAGACGGCCTCGATGACGAAGTCGACACCGGCCAGGTCGGCCGGATCGGCGGTCGGGGTGATCTTGGCCAGCAGCGCGTCGGACTTCTCCTGGGTGGTCTTGCCCCGCTTGAGCGCCTTGGCCTCCAGACCCTCGGAGTAGGCCTTGCCCTTCTGGGCGGCCTCGATGCTGACGTCCTTGAGCACGACGTCGTAGCCGGCCTTGGCCGACACGTAGGCGATACCGGCGCCCATCATGCCCGCACCCAGCACGCCGATCTTGCGGATCTCCACCGGCGCAATGCCTTCGGGACGCGAGGCGCCACCGTTGATGGCCTGCAGGTCCAGGAAGAACGCCTGGATCATGTTCTTGGCCACCTGGCCGGTGACCAGCTGGGTGAAGTAGCGGCTCTCGATGCGGGTGGCGGTGTCGAAGTCGACCTGCGCACCCTCGACCGCGGCGTTCAGGATCGCACGCGGGGCAGGCATCGGGGCGCCCTTGAGCTGCTTCTTGAGCAGCGCCGGGAAGGACGGCAGGATGCCGGCCAGGCCCGGGCTGGACGGGGTGCCGCCGGGCATCTTGTAGCCCTTGACATCCCAGGGCTGCACGCCACCCTCGGGGTTGGCCTTGATCCACGCCTTGGCAGCGGGAATCAGCTCGTCGACGCTGCCGACGAGCTCGTCGACCAGACCGATCTCCTTGGCCTTGGCCGGGTTGAACCGGGTGCCCTGGCTCAGGACCTCCATGAAGGCCTTCTGGATGCCGAACATGCGTACGGTGCGGGCGACGCCGCCGCCACCGGGCAGCAGACCCAGGGTGACCTCGGGCAGGCCGATGACCACGCCACGGCCGTCGAGGGCGATGCGGTGGTGGGTGGCCAGCGCGATCTCCAGGCCACCGCCCAGGGCGGCACCGTTGATGGCGGTGACGACGGGCTTGCCGAGGGTCTCCAGCTTGCGCAGGTCGGCCTTGATGAATTCAACCTCGTCGAACGCCTGCTGGGCGTCATCGGGGCCGATGTTGATCATGCCCTTGAGGTCACCGCCGGCGAAGAAGGTCTTCTTCGCACTGGCAATCACCACGCCGGTGATCGAATCCTTCTCGGCAACAAGGCGTTCCACGGCGTTGCGCATGGATTCCTTGTAGTGCTCGTTCATCACGTTGGCCGAACCGGTCGGGTCGTCCAGCGTCAGGGTGACGATGCCGTCGGCATCCTTGTCCCACTGAATCGTGTTCTCAGCCATGTTGTTTCAGTCCCCTCAGACGCGCTCGATGATGGTGGCCACGCCCATGCCGCCGCCGACACACAGCGTGATCAGCGCACGCTTGGCGCCGCGACGCTCGAGCTCGTCGACCATGGTTCCGGTGATCATGGCGCCGGTGGCGCCCAGCGGGTGGCCCATCGCGATGGCGCCACCGTTGACGTTGAGCTTCTCGTCCGGGATCTTCAGATCCTTCTGGAACTTCAGCACCACCGAGGCGAACGCCTCGTTCAGCTCGAACAGGTCGATGTCGTCGACGGTCAGCCCGGCGCGGTCGAGCACCTTCTGGGTGGCCGGGGTGGGGCCGGTGAGCATGATGACCGGGTCGGCGCCGCTGGTCGCGGTGGCCACGATGCGGGCGCGCGGGGTCAGACCCTGCGACGTGCCGGCTTTCTCGGAACCGATCAGCAGCAGGGCGGCGCCGTCGACGATGCCCGAGCTGTTACCACCGGTGTGGACGTGGTTGATCTTCTCGACCCAGTGGTACTTCTGCAGCGCCACGTCGTCGAAGCCGCCCATGGCACCCAGGCCCTCGAAGGCCGACTTGAGCTTGCCGAGGCTCTCCACGGTGGAGCCGGGACGCACGTGCTCGTCGTGATCGAGCACGACCAGGCCGTTCTGATCCTTGACCGGCACGACCGACTTGGCGAAGTAACCGCCGGACCAGGCCGCCGCCGCGCGCTCCTGCGAGCGGGCTGCGTAGGCGTCCACGTCCTCGCGGGAAAAGCCCTCGATGGTCGCGATCAGGTCGGCGCCGATGCCCTGCGGGACGAAGCCGATGCGGTAGTTGGTGTCCGGGTCGGAAGCCCAGGCGCCGCCGTCGGCACCCATCGGGACGCGGCTCATCGATTCGACACCGCCGGCGAGCACCAGGTCGTCCCAGCCGGAGGCGACCTTCTGGGCGCCCAGGTTGACGGCCTCCAGACCGGAGGCGCAGAACCGGTTGAGCTGGAAGCCACCGGTGGTCTCGGGCAGTCCGGCCACCAGGCCGGCGGTACGGGCGATGTCGCCGCCCTGGTCGCCGACCGGGGATACGACGCCGAGGATCAGGTCGCTGATCAGGTTCTCGTCCAGGTCGGGGAAGCGGGTACGGATCTCGTCGATGAGGCCGACGACAAGGTTGACCGGCTTGATCTCGTTGAGCGATCCGCCACGCTGCTTACCGCGCGGGGTGCGGATGGCCTCATAGATGAAGGCACCTTCGGACATGTGTGATCCCTTTCGGGTCGGTGACAGGGGTCGTCCATCGGGACGGTAGTCCACTGAGACCGCAGCCTAACAGTGCCGCCCAACCTGTTGGTTGGGCGGCCCTGTCACCAGCACATCAGGCCGATTTGGGTTCGAGCTCGGCGAGCGTCGGGTAGTCGATATAGCCCTCCGGACCGGAGGCATAGAAGGTGCTGACATCGGGTTCGTTGAGTTCCGCGCCGAGCAGCAGCCGGTCGATCAGGTCCGGATTGGCCAGGAAGGTGCGTCCGACCGCGACGGCGCTGGCCGCACCCCAGTCGGCCAGGCTTTCCAGCTGGCAGAAGTCGGTGCCGGTATCGCGGCCGGTGTTGAGGACCAGGGTGCCGGGCCAGATCGCCCGCAGCGCGCCGAAGGTCTGCGTGGTCGGGTCGATCAGCACGTGCAGGTAGGCCAGGCCGAGCGGCGCGATGCGCTTCAGCAGGGCCTCATAAGCGCTCAGGACATCGTTTTCATGCATGTCGCCGGCGGCATTCCCCGGGGAGATGCGCAGACCCACCCGGTCGGCGCCGATCTCGTCGGCCACCGCCTCGACCACCTCGGCGGTCAACCGCGCGCGATTCTCCGCCGATCCGCCGTAGGCGTCGGTACGCAGGTTCACGACATCGGAGAGGAACTCGTGCAGCAGATAGCCGTTGGCGGAGTGGATCTCCACCCCGTCCATCCCGGCGTCGATGGCCCGACGGGCCGAGGTGCGGAACTGGCCGACGATGGTCGCGATCTCGTCGACGGTCAGCTCGCGCGGCACCGGCAACGGCTGCTTGCCGGACGGAGTGTGCGTGGTCAGGTTGGCGGCGACGGGCGAGGGCCCGACGACGTCGAACCCGCTGATCTCCGGGTGCGCCATCCGTCCGACATGCCACAGCTGGACGAACATCTTGCCGCCGGCGGCGTGCACCGCGGTGGCGATATCCGCCCAGGCCGCCTGATGCCGGTCGGTGTAGAGACCCGGTGTGTTCATATACGCGCCGTTGGCCTGTTCACAGACGGCGGTGGCCTCGCTGATGATCAGGCCGGCGCCGGCCCGCTGCGCGTAGTACAACGCAGCCAGGTCGGACGGAGTCGCATCGGACTGTGCCCGCGAACGGGTCAGCGGAGCCATGAAGATGCGGTTGGCGACGTCGGTGGCGCCGACCTGCCGCGGCTTGAGCAGCGTGGCCCCGGGGGCGAGGGTGAAGGTCATGACTGCCTTCAGCGCCGCAGGGCGGTCAATCATTCCCGCGTCAGTCGATGACGGCGCTCACCTCGGCCTCGACCAGGAAGTCCGGGCTCCACAGGGCGCTCACGCCGATCACGGTGGCCGGCGGTGTGTGGTCCCCGAACTCGTCGGCCGCCCGCTGCAGCCCCGCCATGAAGGCATCGGCCTTGTCGGGTGTCCAGTTCGCGACATACCAGGTGATGCGGACGATGTCGGCCAGCGTGGCACCGACTGCCTGCAGCGAGGTCTGCACATTGCGGAACACCTGCACGATCTGCCCGGTGAGATCGCCCGGCGCCACGGTCACGCCGTCCGCGTCCCAGGACACCTGGCCGGCCAGGTAGATCTGCTGCGACCCCGACGCGACCGCGACGTGATGATACGCGGGGACCCGAATGTGGTTGTCGGGGTTGATCATTCGGTGAGTCATCTCAGCCACCCACCGACAGGGCAACCTTGCCCGCCACCCGGCGGCCCAGCAGGGCGTCGATCGCGGGCACCAGGTTGTCCCAGGTGTCGCGCAGACCGATCTGCGGATCGAGTTGCCCCTGGGCCACCAGGTCGACGACGTAGCTCAGATCCGCACCCACTGGCCAGCGCACCATGAACGGTTCGATCCGCTTGCGTTTCATCGACACTCGCGCCGCCTCGAAATCGATCACACTGGGCTGGCCGGAAGCCGCTCCGGTGGCGATGACGATGCCGCCGTCGTCGAGCAGGGTCACCGCGTCGGCCAGCATGTCACCCCCGACATGCTCCAGCACGCCGAACACCGGCTCCAGGTCCTTGATCCCGACAACCACCTCGGCGGCGCCGAGTTCGCGCAGTCCCTCGCCGCGTTCGGGGCTGCCGACGGCCGCGATGACATGCGCCCCGGCCCGGGAGGCGAGTTGCACCGCGACCCGGCCCACACCGCCGGAGGCCCCGGTGACCAGGACCCGCCGCCCCACCACCGAACCGAGTCGGCGGATTGTCTGCACCGCGGTGACACCGGCGACGGGTAGCGCCGCCGCGGTCTGGAAATCCACCGAATCAGGCAGCACTGCAATATTTTCCGACTTCAGCACCCGCTGCTGGGCCCAGGCCTGCGACCAACCGGCCCCGACCACCCGTGCCCCGACCGGCGGCCCGGAGCCGTCGGCCGCCGCGGTGACGACAACACCGGCACTGTCCCAGCCGGGGATATCCCCGGGCCGTTCGGCGTTGTCCACGGAGTACACCTCACCGAAGTTCAGCGAGATGGCCTTGACGTCGATCAGCATTTCGTCCGGGGCACCCGGCACCGGGTCGGGGGCATCGGCGAACGAGAAGTGCCGCGGTGCATCGGGATCGTAGACAACCGCACGCATCAGGCACCCACGATCGCGGTCACGCGGATCTCGATACGCATATTGGGCGCCGCCAACGCGGCGACACCGGTTTCGGTCCAGATCGGCGCGCGGTCGCCCAATCGTTTGTCGAACTCGGCGACCACGATGGCGTTGTGCGCCTCGAAGTCCTGCTCCGGTGTCAGCACGTGATAGGTGTTCACGTGCACCACATCACGCCAGGAGGCGCCGGCGGTGGCCAGGGTGCGCTCGACATTGTCGAAGGCAGCCACGATCTCGCGCTCCAGGGATTCCGGGAAGTTCAGATCGTCATCCCAGCCGCCCTGGCCGGAGATCTCCACCCGGTCGCCGATCCGCACGGCCTGGCTGTAGTGACGCGTTTCCCGGAACATCTCGCCGTAGCCGGGGGTGACGAAGAACTCGACGTCGGACATCATCTTCCTCTCGTTATGACTTCATGTTTGAACTCACGATACATGCAATGACTTCACGCGTGAAGTTATTCCGGTGGGCTAGAGTGCGTTCATGACACGGGATGAGGAGCCGGAATGGCTCTCACAGTCCGAGAAGGAGACGTGGACGGGCCTGGCGGCCCTGATGCTGCTACTTCCCGGCAAGCTGGATACCGCCCTGCGCCCGGTCGACCTCACGCTGTTCGAGTACCTGACGCTCAGCCACATCTCCGAGGCGCCCGACCGTCGAATACGCATGAGCGAGTTGGCCTTCCTGGCCAACGGATCACTGTCCCGGCTGTCCAACGTCGTCAAGCGCTTCGAACAACGCGGCTGGGTGACCCGCTCCCCCGATCCCGATGACGGCCGCTACACCCTCGCGCAGCTCACCGAGGCCGGCTTCCGCCTGGTGGTCGAAGCGGCACCGATCCACGTTCGTTCGGTGCGTGAGCTGGTCTTGGACCGGCTGACCGCCACCGACCAGAGGGCACTGACCCGGATCGCCGACAAGCTGCGGGTGGTGCACCCCAGCATGGGTTAAGCGGGCCGCCGCACCGCCGCCGGATTCAGATCCAGCAGCACCCGGCCCGATACCAGGCCCCACGCCACCGCCTGCGACACGCAGGATGCCCGGTTGCTCGCCCCGAGTTTGACGATCGCGTTCTCCAGGTGGTGCCCGGCGGTGCGGGCACTGATGAACAGCCGCGCGGCAATCTGATTGTTGGTCAGCCCGCACGCGGCCAGCGTCAGCGCATCCAGTTCCCGCGGGGTGATCCCGAACGGCAACGGGTCGCGGGTGATCAGCACCACCCCGTTGAGGCTGTCCTGCGAGAACCGGGACGCGGTGTTGATATGCCGCGCGTGCAACCAGTCCGCACCGTCGCACCATCGTGTCACCTCGGGGCGGAACGCCAGGCCCGGCGCGCGGGCCGCCAACGTCATCTCCGCGACGAGCGCCCGATCCAGCGGGCCCTCGAAAGTGTCCCCGTGGATCAGCAGGTGGGACTGCCCGTCACCGTCGACCGCCCAGGCCTGGGCCTCGGGCGCCATCAGCTCGGCAACCATGCGGGGACGCATCGTGAAGTCGAGCTGCTCGGCCATCTGGGCGCGCAGCGCATTGATCTCGGCCACATCGTCATCACTCGGGTAACGGGCGTCGTCACAGTTGACGTGGATGGTGCCCGCGTAGCTGCCGTCGGCGGTGACCAGTCGCGCGGACAACCCTTCGTCGAAACCGGCGGGCACGAACACGCCCTGCACCGAATAGGTCTCGCGGTACTCGGGGAAATCCCGCCAGCGCAGCGCACCCAGTCCACGCACCCGCATCTTCTCGAACAGCGGATCGTGATCGATGAACCAGGTGTTCAGGTGCTCCATGACCTGGTCGGGATAGCCGTGGTTGGCCACCGCCACGTGCCGGCGCCGGATCGGGTCCCACAGGCAGATGGCCGAGGCCGACGATGTCGCACGCCGACCGAGACGGTCGAGCATCTCATGTGCCCGCGTCTCGATACTCGCCGTGCTGCCGAGCACCTCTCCGTATGCGCCTGCCATCTCTCACCTACCGCTTCGACTGCCCCGCAAAGCATCATCGGCAGGACATGTTTCGCGGATGTTTCGGTGTTGCGGCGCCCGCGCTACGACCCGCACGAAAATGGGAGATTCCTCCCATAGCCCGCTGAACTGCAGATTCCTACGCTTGGCGGCAATCCCACCGACAAGAACGGGTCATTTCGACATGAAAACCTCAGTCCGCGTTGTTGCCGCCCTGCTGGCATCCACCACCGTGCTCGCCGCCTGCGGCAGCCGCGCCGGCGATGACGCCGCCGCCACCGAGGGGTGTGCCGACACCTCCGGCTCAGAGGTCACAATCGGCGCGATCAACTCCCTGTCCGGCGGCCTCGCGGTCAGCGAATCCGTGATCCACGACGCCATCGCGATGGCTGTCGAGGAGATCAACGCCGATGGCGGCGTGCTCGGCAAGCAGCTCGACCTGCTGTCCGAGGACGGCGCCTCGGACCCGACGGTCTTTGCGGAGAAGGCCAATAAGCTGGTCAACAGCGACTGTGTCGCAGCGGTTTTCGGCGGCTACACCTCGGCCAGCCGCAAGGCGATGCTGCCGGTGTTCGAGGATTCCAACGCGCTGCTGTACTACGGCCAGCAGTACGAGGGCCTGGAATCCTCGCCGAACATCTTCTACTCCGGCGCCACCACGAATCAGCAGATCATCCCCGCCCTGGACTACCTCAAGGAACAGGGGGTGACATCGCTGTACCTGGTCGGCAGCGACTACGTGTTCCCCCGCACGTCCAACGCGATCGTCAAGGCCTACGCCGCCGCCAACGGTATCGAGATCAAGGGCGAAGACTATGTGCCGCTGGACAGTACGAACTTCGCGACCATCGTCAACAAGATCCGCACCGCCGGCGCGGACGCCATCTTCAACGTCGTCGTCGGCGGGTCACTGACCGCCTTCTTCCGCGAGTACAACAGCGCCGGCCTGAACGCCGAGACGATGCCGGTGATGTCGATGTGCGTCGGCGAGGAAGAGGTCAAGAGCATCGGCGCCGACACCCTGGTCGGCCAGTTGTCCTCGTGGAACTACTACGAGACCCTCGACACCCCGGCCAACCAGGCCTTCGTCGCGGACTTCAAGGCCAAGTACGGCCCCGACCGGGTGACCTCTGATCCGATGGAGTCCGCCTACACCGCGGTGTATCTGTGGAAAGCCAGTGTGGAGAAGGCCGATTCGTTCGCGGTCGCCGATATCCAGGCCGCAGCCGACGGTGTCACCGTCGACGCCCCGGAGGGCACCGTGACCATCGACGGCGAGAACCACCACGTCACCAAGACGGCCCGGATCGGCAAGGTCGCCCCCAGCGGTCTGATCGACCAGGTCTGGGAGTCCCCCGCCCCCATCACCCCCGACCCCTACCTCAAGGATTACCCCTGGGCCGAGGGAATCACGGGCTGATCATGCATCTGACCCCCAAGGACGAGGACCGCCTGCTGCTGTTCCTGGCCGCCGAACTGGCCCGTAAGCACCGCGGCGCCGGGCTGCCACTGACCTACGCCGAGGCGCGCGCCCTGATCGCCGACGAGGTGATCGAGGCGGCCCGCTCCGGTGCCGGCGTCGCCGAGGCCGCGGCGTTCGGCGCGAGCATCCTCACCGATGACGATGTCCTGCCCGGGGTGCGGACGCTGCTCGGTTCGGTGCAGGTGGAAGCGTTCTTCGCCGATGGCCAGAAGCTGGTCACCGTGCACGACGCCATCGCGCCCGGCACCCGGCCCGCCGACGAGATCGATTTCTTACCAGGAGAAGTCCTGGCCGCCGAGGGTGAGCTGGAACTCAACGCGGGCCGGCCGACGACGACCGTCAGCGTGCAGAACACCGGCGACCGGCCCATCCAGGTCGGCTCGCATTTCCACTTCTTCGAGGCCAACCGGGCGCTGCGATTCGACCGCCGATCGGCCTTCGGGATGCGACTGGACATCCCCTCGGGTCTGGCGGTGCGCTTTGAACCCGGTGAAACGCAGGTGGTCTCGCTGACCAGCTACGGCGGCGAGCGCACCGTGATCGGGCAGAACGATGTCACCAACCGTGCCACCGATGAACCGGCCAGCGAGGAACTGATGGCGCAGATGCATGCCCGCGGCTTCCTGGATGCGGGGAGCTGAGATGGCCTACCGCATCAGCCGGGCCCGCTACGCCGAACTGTACGGACCCACCACCGGGGACCGGGTGCGGCTGGCCGACACCGAACTGCTGGCACGCGTCGAACACGACGCCACCGTCTACGGCGACGAGGCCGTCTTCGGTGGCGGCAAGACCATGCGCGAGGGCATGGCCGTGCACGGCGACCTCACCAACACCGACGGTGCGCTGGACTTCGTCATCACCAACGCGCTGATCATCGATGCGGTGCTGGGAATCCGTAAGGCCGACATCGGAATCCGCGACGGCCGCATCGTCGGTGTCGGCAAGGCCGGCAACCCCCGCACGATGGACGGTGTCGACCCCGAGCTGATCATCGGAGCCGGTACCGATATCCGCTCCGGCGAGGGCATGATCGCCACCGCCGGCGCCATCGACGTGCACGTGCACTTCGACAGTGCCGGTCTGGTCGAGGAGGCCATCTCCAGCGGTATCACCACCATGATCGGCGGCGGGCTCGGCCCGGTGACCGTCGGCATCACCTCCTCGGGTCCCACCAACCTGGCCCGGATGTTGCGCGCCGCGGAGGCCTTCCCGATGAACTTCGGTTTCATCGGCAATGGCAGCGCCTCGAGCACCGCACCGTTGATCGAACAGGGTCTGGCCGGGGCGATCGGCTACAAGATCCACGAGGACTGGGGTGCCACACCGGCGGCCATCCGGGCCTCGCTGGATGCCGGTGACGAACTCGACCTGCAGGTGCAGATCCACACCGACACCCTCAACGAGTCGGGTTTCTACGAGGACACCATGGCCGCGATCGGTGGCCGCCCCATCCACACCTATCACGCCGAGGGCGCCGGCGGCGGCCACGCACCCGACATCATGCAGGTGGTCGGCGAGCCGTTTTGTCTACCGTCGTCGACGAATCCGACGAACCCGTACACGCTCAACACCTTCGACGAGCACCTGGACATGGTGATGGTGTGCCATCACCTGAACCCGCGTATCCCGGAAGATGTCGCCTTCGCCGAATCCCGGATCCGGCGCGAGACGATCGCCGCCGAGGATGTCCTGCACGATCTGGGCGCGATCTCGGCGATGGGGTCCGATTCCCAGGGCATGGGCCGGATCGGTGAAACCATCGCGCGGACCTGGCAATTGGCCTCGCACATGCGGGCCACCCGTGGTCCGCTGGCCGCCGACGAGGGCACCGGCGCGGACAACGCCCGGATCCTGCGCTACGTCGCCAAGCTGACCATCAACCCGGCAAGGCTGTTCGGTATCGACCACGAGGTCGGCTCGCTGGAACCGGGCAAGCTCGCCGATATCGTGCTGTGGGAACCGAAGTTCTTCGGCATCCGACCCGAGCTGGTGTTCAAGGGTGGCTTCCCGGCCTGGTCGGTGATGGGTGAGGCCAACGCCTCGCTGATGACCTGCGAACCGTTGAAGTACCGGCCGCAGTGGGCCGCGTTCGGCCAGACCCCGGCGGATGTGTCGGTGAACTTCGTAGCGGGCGCCGCAATCGAGGCCGGGCTCGGTGGTCGGCTGGGCCTTCAGACCCGGCTGGTGGGCTGCCGCGGCGCGCGGGCACTGACGAAAGCCGACCTGCTGCACAACGATTACCTACCCGATATCCGCATCGAACCCGACACCTATCGGGTGATCGTCGATGGCCAGCTGTGCCAGAGCACACCGATGACCTCGGTACCGCTGGGCCGGCGCTACACACTGAAATAGCCAGGGGAACATCATGAAGGAAGTCATCCGCATCGGTATCGGCGGGCCGGTCGGCTCCGGCAAGACCCGTCTGGTGGAGATGCTCGTCCCCGAGCTCATCCGGATGGGCCTCGGTGTCGCGGTGATCACCAACGATCTGGTCACCGACGAGGACGCGCAGCGGGTCCGGCGCAGCGGTGTCATCGATCCGCGCCGGGTGCTGGCCGTGGAGACCGGGGCCTGCCCGCACACCGCGATCCGCGAGGATCCCTCGGCGAACCTGGCCGCGGCCCGTCGGCTGGCCGGCGAGTTCGACGATCTGGATCTGATCCTGATCGAGTCGGGCGGGGACAACCTGGCCGCGACGTTCACCTCCGATCTGGTCGACTACTGGATCTTCGTCATCGACACCGCCGGCGGCGACGATATCCCCCGCAAGAAGGGGATCGGACTGCTACAGGCAGACCTGTTGGTGGTCAACAAGATCGACCTCGCCGACCTGGTGGGTGCCGACCTGGACCGGATGCGCCGCGACTGCACCGTGGCCCGGCCGGTGAAACCGACTGTGTTCACCGATCTGCGGTCCGGACACGGTCTCGACACCCTCGCCGACACGCTGCTGCACGGTGCCATGCTCTCACCCCGGCTCACCGCGGGTCGCCCGTGACGGCACCGGCGATCGCGCCCGGTGAGCTGACGGTGACGATGGTCGCCGATGCCACCGGGCGCAGCCGGCCGGCGGTATTGCGACAGCGCTATCCGCAACGGGTCACCGCCGCATTGCATTCGGATCCTGACCACCCGAATGCCGCGGTGTTGTGTGTGCAGAGCCCGAGCGGCGGCACCTTCTCCGACGACGACCTACTGACCACCGTGCAGACCACCACCGGGTCACACCTGGTGCTCACCACCCAGGCCGCCACCCAGGTGTTCGCCGGTGCAGGTTCCGGTGCCCGGCACCGGTTGGACTTCACCGTGCGATCCGGATCGACACTGGAGTACCTACCGAAAACGCTGATACCGCAGGAAGATTCTCTGTTGACGCAGAGCCTGGAGTTGGACATCGAGCCCGGCGGCAACTACCTGGGCTGGGACGCGGTGGCGGCCGGCCGGATCGCCTACGGAGAGCGATTCCGCTACGCGGGTGTCGACAACAGTTTCACCGTGCGATGTGATGGCCGCGTCATCGCACGAGATCGCCAGCGATTCGGACGCGGCGGAAACCCGCTGCTCGACGGGGACTATGTCGCCACCCTGCTGGCGCTCACCCCGGGCAGGCCGGTGGCTGCGATGCTGGCCGCGGTCCGCGCGGTGCTGCCGGCACTGCCGGACATCCGGGTCGGAGCCAGTGAGCTCCCCGGTGGGTGTGGCGTGTTCGCCCGGTTGATCGCGGCGGACGCACCCGCCGTGGCGCACGCCCAGACGACATTGCGCACCGCCGTACGTCCGTTCGTTGCGTCCAATCCAGCCCAGATCACAAGGAGCGCATGACATGTATGCCGAAACCGTGCTCGGTGCCGTCGACGAACCGCGGTTCGCCGACCGCACCCTGCATCACGTCGACATCGGGTGGGGTGATGCCGCCAAGCACCGCCAGTTGGTCACCAGCGATACCGGGGTCGAGGTCCGGATCACGCTGCCCCGCGGCACCTTTCTACGCCATGGCATGGTCCTCGCCGATGACGGTGCCAACATCGTCGTGGTACGCCGCCCGCCGGAACCCGCGATCCGGGTGCGGTTCGCCGACAACTCCGGGCGCAGCCTGTTGCTGCTCGGCCATCTGCTCGGCAATCAGCACGCCCCCGTCGACGTCGACGACGAGGGGCTGAGCGCACCGCTGTTCACCAGCGCCGAGGCGGCGCGGGCGATGCTGGCCGAGCTCGGAGTCGCCGGTGAGATCACCGACGCCGCCATGGCGCCGCGCGGTTGGGCGGCCACCTCGGCGGATCATCATGCCGGTCACCACCACTGAGGCGGCCGCGCTCGCGCTGTGGCAGCAGCTGCACGACAGCGCATTCCCTTCCGGTCGACTGGTGCACAGCAACGGGCTCGAGGACTGGCTGTCGAACCGGCCCGCGGCCGGCGCCACCGATATCGAGGCAGCGGTCTGCGCATACACCGAACACGGTTTCGCGACGCTGGACGCCACCGTCACCGCGCACTCCTGGCGGGCCGCAGACTCCGTGCACGAGCTCATCGAACTGGACGAGCTGACCTCCACCTACAAGCTGTACGACAACACCCGCACCGCATCGGTTTCCGCGGGCCGCCAGCTCGCTGCGACGGCGGAGGCGGTCGGGATGGCCGGCGAACACAAGTACCTGCTCGCGGTGCTCGACGGCGGTTGCCCCGGACACGCCGCGGTGGTCGACGGGGTACTGCAGGCGGTGCTCGGTGTTCCCCAGCGGCTGGCGGTGCTGGGAGTGCTACGCGCGATGATGGCGTCCATGCTGAGCGCGGCCGTGCGGCTGGGCAGGTTGGGGCCGTTGCAGAGCCAGCGCATCCAGCTGAACGCGGTGGCCGAGCTGGTACGGCTGGCCGACGACGCGTGTGCCCGTCCGCTGTCCGAGTTGTCGGGAACCGCGCCGGCGCTGGAGATCAGCGGGATGCGGCACGAGGAGCGCACGTCCAGGCTGTTCGCCAGCTGAGACTACGCTGAACCGGTGACCGGACATTTCGCGGTACTCGGAGCAACAGGTGCGCAGGGCGGCGCGGTGGTCAGGGCACTGCTGGAGCGCGGCGCCACGGTACGTGGAATCACCCGGCGCACCGACTCTCCCGCCGCCCAGCGCCTGGCGTCCGCCGGAGTCGAGGTGGTCGCCGCGGATCTCAGCGACGAGGCCGCCGTGGCGCGTGCCTTCGCCGGTGTCACCGGCGCCTACGCACTGACCACACCGTTCGAGGACGGGCCGGATGCCGAGGTGGCGCAGGGCCGGACCATTCTGGATGCCGCTCTCGCAGCGCAGGTGCCGCACCTGGTGTTCTCCTCGGTCGCCGACGCCGACCAACACACCGGCATACCGCATTTCGACAGCAAGGCCGAGGTGGAAGCGGCGTTGGCCGCATCCGGGCTGTCATACACCATCGTCGGCCCGACGTACTTCTACGACAACATGCTCGGCGGCCTCGACGACATCAAGGCCGGCGTCTTCGACCTGCCGTTACCCGCCGATGTGGCGCTGCAACAGCTGTCCCGACGCGATCTCGGCCGGTTTGTCGCCGCCGTGCTGACCGATCCCGACCCGGTGCGCGGCGCACGTATCGACATCGCTTCCGATCAGCCCACCGGCCAGCAGATGGCCGCCGTGCTGTCCGAGGCGCTGGGCCGTCCCGTAGAGCTGGCGACCCACGACCCCGCCCTGATCGCATCCGACGATATGCGAGCCATGTTCACCTTCCTGGCCCACGGCGGGTACACCGTCGACATCGCCGTACTGCATGCCGCGTACCCCGACATCGGCTGGCAGAGTTTCACGGATTGGGTGCAGAACGACCTGCGTCCGCTGCTCGCTTAAATCAGGATCGTCAACGGGTTCTCGATCCGCCGCACGAAGGCGGCCATCCACTGTGCCGCGACCGCGCCGTCGATCACCCGGTGATCGGCCGACAACGTCACCTTCATGACGGTGCCGATGGTCAATTCATTCTCTACCACAACGGGTTTGCGGATCGCGCCGCCGACGGCCAGGATGCCGGAGTGCGGCGGGTTGAGGATGGCCGAGAACTCGCTCACCCCGTACATGCCGAGGTTGGACACCGAGAAACTGCCGCCTTCCAGCTCGGCCTGTTTGATCTTGCCGGCCCGGGCCCGGCCGGCCAGATCTGCGATCAGCGTGGCGATCGCCGAGATCGGCAACCGGTCCACACCCCGCAACACCGGGGTCAACAGTCCGCCCTCGACGGCGACGGCAACGGCGATATCGGCACTGTCGTAGCGCCGGATCGAGTCGTCGTTCCAGATCGAATTCGCCTCCGGTACTTCCACCAGCGCACCGGCGACCGCCTTCAGCACAAAATCGTTGACCGACACCTTCACTGTGCCCGCGGCATTGACGGTGCTGCGCAGATCCAGCAGCGCGTCCACCCGGCAGTCCGCGGTGACGTAGAAATGCGGCACCGTGGTCTTGCTCTCGGTGAGCCGGCGCGCGATCGCCCTGCGCATCCCGGTCAGCGGGATATCGGTGAAGCCGGTCGGCTCGGCCACCTGGGCAGCCGGTGCCGTGACCGGGGCGGGGGCCGCCACCGGCGCGGGTAGCCGGTCCAGGTCGCGCCGGACGATCCGCCCGCCGGGACCGGTGCCTTTCACCGTGGCGAGGTCGATTCCCTTCTCCTTGGCGATCTTTCGGACCAACGGGGTGGCGAACAGTCGGCTGCCGTTCGATTGCGGTGGCGCGGCCACCACCGGTGCCGCGGCCTGCGGTTCCGGTTCGGGCGCCGGCACCTCGACGGTATCGGCACTTTCCCCGGGGGCGGTCACCACGGCGATCGGTTCGCCGACGGCGATGGTGGTGCCCGGCTCGGCGATCAGTTGCGCAAGAATGCCCTCGACCTCGGCCGCGTACTCGACAACCGCCTTCTCCGTTTCGATCTCGGCGATCGGGTCGCCGATCGCGATCTCCTGCCCGACGGTCACCAACCAGGTTTGGATGATCGCCTCACCGGTGTTGGCCAGCACCTCCGGCATCCGCACGACGGTGGGCATCAGGCGTCTCCCATCGCTGCGCGAATCTTCTCCAGGCCCGCCACGATCTCCTCGGTGCCGGCGATGGCGGCCCGCTCCAGCACCCGGGAGATGCTGGGCGAGGCCTCTTCTCCGGACACCCGTTCCACGGGTTGGTCCAGCCAGTCGAACAACCGGCGTTGTATCTCGTCGGCCAGCCAACCACCATAGGAACTGCCCCGGGCGCCCTGCTCGACGATCAGGACCGCGTTCGTCTTGCGGACACTGGCCTCGATGGTGTCCCAGTCGATGGAGGCACGGTCCAGCCAGCGCAGGTCGATCAGTTCGGCATCGATGCCGGTCTGTTCGATCGCCTCGCCACAGCGTGCGACCATCGACAGGTAGCTGATGACGGTGACGTCATTGCCGGCGCGCCGCACCGCCGCGGTTCCGGGCGCGATGATGTAGTCCAGTTCGGTATCGGGCAACTGGTCGGCGGTGCCGTACAGGTCGACATGCTCGATCACCAGGACCGGATCCTGCAGGGCCAGTGCGGCATTCATCAGACCCACATAGTCGGCGGCGGTCGACGGCGCCACGATGCGCCAGCCCGGGCTGGTGGCGAAGATGCCCGCTGGGTCCATCAGATGCTGCGACCCGTAGCCGGATCCCATTGCAACCTTGGTGCGCAGCACGAACGGCACCGGGTTGTCCCCGCCGAACATGTGCCGCGCCTTGCCGATCTGGTTGAACACCTGATCGGCGGCCACCCACATGAAGTCCGGGTACATGAACTCGACGACCGGTCGGAATCGGCCGTCGAGGGCCAGTCCGCCGCCGAGGCCGGTGAAGGCGTTCTCACTGATCGGGGTCCCGATCAGTCGGTTCTCGCCGTACTTGGCCAGACCTTTGGTGGCGCCATTGGTGCCGCCGTTGAGTCGGTGGACGTCCTCCCCGAAGATGACGATGCGATCGTCGGTGGCCATCCGCCGGTCCATCACGGCGGCCACCGCCTCGACGAACTTGGTCTTGCGCCACGGGCCGTCGTACGACGTCGGCTCCAGCACGTCGAGTGTTTCCAGTTCCGCTGCGTCACCGCGCACCCCGACGTTGACGAATCCGGGATCCGGCCACAGTTCGGGCCGGATCCGACGCTTTCCCTTGCTGTCCGGATCGTCCTCGAGCAGCTGTGCCACGGCATCGGTCATGGCCTGCTGAGACTGGCGGCGCAGTTCGACCACGCCGGCCTCGTCGATCAGACCCAACTCGATCATCTTGGTGGCGGTGAGTTCCAGCGGATCACGGGTGCGCCACTGCGCCTCCTCCTCCTTGTGCCGGTACCCGAAGGCGCTGCCCGGGTACGGGCCGTTCTGGTGGAAGAAGCGGTACACCTCGACCTCGATGACCGCGGGCCCGTTGCCGGCACGCATCCGCTCGGCGGCCTGCTCGGTGGCCAGATGCACTGCCAGAGGGTCCATTCCGTCAACCCGCCAGCTCGGGATACCGAAGCCCTGACCACGCACCGAGAGCCGCGGGTCGGCGGTGATCTCGTCGACCCGGGTGGACACGGCGTAGAGGTTGTTCTCGATGAAGAAGCAGAAGGGCAGCTTCCAGGCGGCGGCCAGATTCATCGATTCCAGCACCGAGCCGATCTGGCTGGAACCGTCCCCGAAGTAGCTGATGGTCAGATCATCGGTGCCGCTGTGCTTCTGGGCCCAGGCATTGCCCGCTCCCATCGGCACACCGCCGCCGACGATCGCGTTGGTGCCCAGCGCGCCGGCCTCGAACCACTGCAGATGCATCGAGCCGCCGCGGCCGCGGCAGTAACCCTGTGCCAGGCCGAGGATCTCGGCGAGAGTGCGTTGCAGCACCCGCGTGATCTTCGGTGTGATCGCCGCGGCCGGGTCGATCACCCCGCCGGACACATGGGTCAATGCCTTGGCGAGGAACTGGTGGTGGCCACGGTGCGAACCGTTGACGGCATCGGTGGAGCGCAACCCGACGATCGATCCGACCGCGCCGCCTTCCTGCCCGATGCTGGAGTGTGCGGGCCCGTGTACCAACCCTTCCCCGGCCAGTTCCAGCACCGTCTCCTCGAAGGCCCGGATGAGGTGCAGCTCAGCGAGCATCGTGCCCAGCAGGGCAGGGTCGGCGGCCCGCCAGTCGTCGTCGGTGGTCGACAGCGCGATCCATGGTTGGCCGGTTTCCAGGCGTTCTTCGGTAGGCATATCCCTCATCTCCAGCGACGGGCGTGGCGTCCACGGCGGGTGTACAGCCCATGTGACGCAGATCCCAGGATACGTCGATTGGATACACTTTGGCCAGATCTATTCCAAAATCCACACGCGCAGGGCTAGAGTTCACATCATTGGATCCATTTCAGAAAGGGTTGATCGGCATGCCCCTCCCCGGCCTGGTCGGCACCGACCACATCGGATTCACCGTGCCCGACCTGTCCCAAGCCCACGATTTCTTCGTCCGGGTGCTGGGTTGCACACACGTCTACACCCTCGGCCCGTACGCGCACGACGACGATTGGATGCAAACTCACCTCAACGTGCACCCGCGGACCGTCATGCGCGAGTTGCGCTTCTACCGTTGCGGCACCGGCGCCAATTTCGAGGTGTTCCAGTACGAGGCCGCCGACGGGCAGGCGGGTCCGCCGCGCAACAGCGATATCGGTGGGCATCACCTGGCGTTCTATGTCGACGATATGGACACCGCGGTGGACTATCTGCGTGCCGAGGGTATCGAGGTGCTCGGTGAGCCGACATCGAGCCGCAACGCCTCGGAGGGTCAGCGCTGGGTGTACTTTCTGAGCCCGTGGGGCATGCAGTTCGAACTCGTCAGTTTTCCTGGTGGGAAGGCCTACGAAGCCGGCGCGGAGGTGTTGTTGTGGAATCCGAATCATCCGGCGGACTGAGCAATTCATGACCCAACCGCAGATCCGCGATGGCGTCACCGGAGCCCGGGTGGCCGATGAGTTGCGCGCCGAGATCCTGCGGGGTGCCTACCCGCCGGGTACCCGGCTGCGGCAGGAGGCGCTGGCGGCTCATTATGGCGCCAGTCGCGTGCCGGTCCGGGAAGCACTGCGCATCCTGGAGGCCGATGGTCTGGTCACCACCGTGGCCAACGCCGGCGCCTGGATCGCGACACTGAGCCTGGACGAATGTGTCGAGCTGTACCAGGTGCGCGAGCGCATCGAACCGTTGTTGCTGCGCTACAGCCTGCCTCATCTCGACGATCCCGCGGTGCACCGGCTGGCCGAGCTTGCCGACCAGATGCAGGCCAGTGCCGATCTGGAGCAGTTCCTGGCGCTGGACCGCGAGTTCCACCTGGGCAGCTACGCCGGCGCTGCGACCTCCTTTCTGGGGCCGACGGTGGAGCGGCTGTGGAACACCACCCAGCACTATCGGCGGGCCTTCACCCAGTTGATGGACGACGCCAACCATCGGATCGTGCACGACGAGCACCACATGCTGGTCGCCGCCATCACCGAGCGCGACTCCGAGGAAGCCGAGCGGGTCCTGCTCGGCCACATCCGACGTACCCGGCGCCAACTCGCGCGGCATCCCGAAATTTTCGACTGACCCCACCCGAACAAAGGAACGTCCCCATGGCAATCGCGACCATCAACCCGGCCACCGGCGAGACGGTGCAGACCTTCGAACCTCATGACAGCACCGAGGTGCAGCGCCGCATCGCCGAGGCGTTCACTGCCGCGCAGACCCTCCGCACCACCAGCTATGCGCAACGCGCGCAGTGGATGCATGCCGCGGCCGATCTGCTCGAGGCCGACGTCGACAAGGCCGCCGAGATGATCACCCTGGAGATGGGCAAACCCATCGCGCAATCCCGCGCCGAGGTTCTCAAGTGCGCCAAGAACATCCGGTTCTACGCCGACAACGCCGAGGCCTTCCTGGCCCCGGCCACGCTCGCCGATCCGGGCGCCGTATCGGCCTCGGAGGCCGGCACGGTGTGGCAGCCACTGGGCGTGGTGCTGGCGGTGATGCCGTGGAATTACCCACTGTGGCAGGTGATCCGGTTCGCCGCTCCGGCGCTGATGGCCGGCAATACCGGCCTGCTCAAGCATGCCTCGAATGTTCCGCTGTCCGCGCTCTACCTCGACGACCTGTTCGAGCGGGGCGGCTTTCCGGCCGGTTCCTTCCGTACCCTGCTCATCGGATCCCGCGAGGTCGCCGCGGTGCTCGAAGACAGCCGCATCAAGGCCGTCACCCTCACCGGCTCGGAACCGGCGGGCAGGTCGGTGGCCGAGACCGCGGGCCGGCAGATCAAAAAGGCCGTGCTCGAACTCGGCGGCTCGGACCCCTTCATCGTGATGCCCAGCGCCGATCTGGAGGCGGCCGCGAGCACCGCGGTCAAGGCCCGCATCTCCAACAACGGCCAATCCTGTATCGCCGGTAAGCGGTTCATCGTGCACACCGATGTCTACGACGAGTTCACCCGACTGTTCGCCGACAAGATGGCAGCGCTGGTGGTGGGCGATCCGTTCGACGAGGCCACCGATGTCGGCCCGCTGGCCACCGAGTCCGGCCGTGCCGAGGTCGCCGAACTCGTCGACGACGCGATCGGCAAGGGCGCCCAGGTGCTCGTCGGCGGATCCGCACCCACCCAGCCGGGGTGGTACTACTCCCCGACTGTGCTGAGCGGGCTGACCGACGATATGCGCATCGTGATGGAAGAAGCCTTCGGGCCGGTGGCTTCGGTGTACCGGGTCGCCGACCGGGAGGAGGCGGTGCGCATCGCCAACCAGACCACCTTCGGTCTGAGCTCGGCAGTATGGAGCACCGATGCCGCAGAACAGGATTGGTTCGTCGGCGCGTTGGATGCGGGTGCGGTGTTCCTCAATGGGATGACGGTGTCCTACCCGGAGCTGCCGTTCGGCGGTATCAAGGACTCCGGGTACGGTCGTGAACTGGCGGCCGCCGGCATCCAGGAGTTCTGCAATCTCAAGACGGTCTGGAAGGCCTGACTCATTTCCGCCCAAACGAACAAACGGGCGGGAAAGTGCGAGAAGAATCCGCCAAAACGTCAAGTTCGGCAGGCATGAGAGAAGCTCCCGGTGGACATGTCCACCGGGAGCTTCTTTGTTGCGGGTGAGGGGACCCGCTGATATAGATCGAGTTGGTCCTTCTCAAATGCCTCCGGAGGTGTCAGGAAGGGATCTGTAACTGATTCCTTTTCGGGGTCCGCGTGTTGACGCAC